>NZ_QAIH01000327.1:0-3871 GCF_003060895.1 Acidovorax sp. HMWF029
AGCGAAAAGCTGCCTGCCAGGAGTGGTAGTTCAGTTGGTTAGAATACCGGCCTGTCACGCCGGGGGTCGCGGGTTCGAGTCCCGTCCACTCCGCCAGTCATAAACCGCTGCAGTCGCAAGACTGCAGCGGTTTTTTTATGTTCCGCTCTGTTGGTCTGTTGCAAGCCAGGGGAGCGCAAAAAGTCTCGTGCGTATTGCGAGGACGGGTACCGGTCTGGCCGGACGGGCGCCCAGGAGGCAAAAAGCCCATCGCCGCAAGGGCGATGGGCCTGATGTACTCAGCACGTGCGCGCCGAGTAGCGGCATTCAGGTGCTGTACCCCGGACCGTGGGGTGGCGGGTGCGCCATACGTGCTGCCCCCGGAATACCTGCTATCCCTGAGTTATGCATGTGCGGTGCATCGAGGCAGGGGCTGTCAGCGCGGCGCCAAACGGATCGCACCGTCCAGGCGGATCACTTCACCGTTGAGCATGTCATTCTCGAAGATGTGCTGCACCAGCTTGGCGTAGTCCTGCGGTGTGCCCAAGCGGCTGGGGAAGGGCACGCCGGCAGCCAGCGCGTCTTGCACATCCTGCGGCATGCCAAAAAGCATGGGCGTGCCGAAGATGCCGGGGGCGATGGTCATGTTGCGGATACCGTTGCGGGCCAGGTCGCGGGCAATCGGCAGGGTCATGCCCACCACGCCGCCCTTGGAGGCCGAGTAGGCCGCCTGACCGATCTGGCCGTCATACGCTGCGACGCTGGCAGTCGAGATCAGTGCACCACGCTCGCCTGTGGATTCGGGCTCGTTCTTGCTCATTGCTTCGGCCGCCAGGCGGATCATGTTGAAGCTGCCGATCAGGTTGACCGTGATGGTCTTGCTGAACAGGGCCAGCGCATGCGCGCCATTCTTGCCCACGGTTTTTTCGGCGGGCGCGATGCCTGCGCAGTTGACCAGGCCCATGAGCTTGCCCAGCGACACGGCCTTGGCCACCACGGCCTGGCCGTCGGCCTCGTTGCTTACATCACATTTAACAAAAGCGCCGCCGATTTCCTTGGCCACGGCTTCGCCTTTTTCTGCCTGCATGTCGGCAATGACCACGGTGCCGCCTTGTGCGGCCAGCATGCGTGCCGTGCCTTCGCCCAGGCCCGATGCGCCGCCGGTGACGATGAATACCTTGCCCTTGATTTCCATGAGGTGCCTCCAGTAAGTGACGTTAACGTAAACGTCAATTATGGCGTATCTCCTGCCGACGCTGATGGCGCGAAAAAAAGCCCGGACCAGGCCGGGCTCGAGAGGTGCAGGGCGGGTGTTTACTGGAAGCCAACGCGGTCCAGCATCTGTTGCACCTTGGTGGTGTTGGCGCCCACGGCGCTGATCGGGATGGTTTCGCTCTTGAAGGGCTTGCCGTCCGTCATGGCCTTCAGGGCAGGGTTGTCCAGCGCCACGCCCTTGGCGGCGGGCCACTCGTTGTTGCCGTTCGCGAAGTAGTTCTGGGCCTCAGGGCTGGCCAGGTACTCCAGGAACTTGATGGCGTTGGCCTGGTTTTTGGAGTGCTTGGCCACTGCGCCACCGGCGATGTTCAGATGGGTGCCCCAGGATTCCTGGTTGGGGAATACCACGCCCACCTTGTTGACCACGGCCACGTCTTCGGGCTTGGTGGAGCGCATCAGGCGGGCCAAGTAGTAGCTGTTGGTTACGGCGATGTCGCACTCGCCAGCGGCTACGGCCTTGATCTGGTCGGTGTCACCACCTTTGGGGGGGCGGGCCAGGTTAGCCACCATGCCCTTGAGCCAGGCTTCGGCCTTTTGCTCGCCCACATGTTCAGTCACCGCGCCGAACAGGCTCAGGTTGTAGGGGTGCGAGCCGGAGCGAATGCACAGCTTGCCCTTGTTTTTGGGATCGCTCAACTCTTCGTAGGTATCCACATCGGCCTTTTGCACCTTGACCTTGTTGTACACAATCACTCGGGCGCGGGTGGACAGGCCATACCATGCGATACCGCCATCGGCGGCTGGGGTGCTGCGCAGGTTGGCTGGAATGGCGTCATTCAGCACCTTGGACTTGATGGGCTGAAACAGGCCATCGACTTCGCCTTTGTGAAGACGTGCCGCGTCTACCAGCAGGATCACGTCGGCAGGAGATGCTGCGCCCTCGGCCTTGAGACGGGCCAGGATGCCGGCATCGTCCGCATCGACGCGGTTGATCTTGATGCCGGTGGCCTTGGTGAAGCCGGTGTAGAGGGCTTCGTCGGTGGAGTAGTGGCGGGCGGAGTAGAGGTTCACCACCTGCTCCTGAGCATGGGCGGAGCCCGCAGCGGCGGCCAGGGCACAAACACTCAGCAGGGCTTTCACAGTCTTCGACATGGGATGCGTCTTTCGGGGTTGTTACTGGGCTCAATGATAAAACAAACGCGAATTATTCTTAATAAATTTCCGGATTGCGATCCGGGATTGCACGGGGCTGATGCAACACAAGGCCAGGTGATCAGCGCTGCACGTGTTTGCAGCCCACAAGTCCGTGTGCCCTTGCCATGCGCGATGAATGGAGGGGGGATCGAACAGGCAAAAAAAAGCCCGGTCGCAAAACCGGGCTTTAAAAGGATCCTTGAAACGGGGGTTTCGAGAGGATCCAAGGAGACAACTCGTGCGCCGCAAAGGTGTTTGAAGCGCGTAAAGGGATTATCAGGGTAATCCCTGAAAGCAGCCTAGAGTTTGCACTCCAGACCGCAGCTGATGGACTCAGCGCTTGCGAGGAGCCGCGGTCTTGGCGGCGTTGGCGGCAGTGCTGGCCACTGCGTTGAAGTTGGCTTCGGCAACGTCAGACGCTTGCTTAACGGCCTTTTGCACCGATTCAAACGCGTTGTTGGCGGCGGAGACGGCGCTCTTCATCACAGCCACGGCGGTTTCGGAACCAGCGGGGGCGTTCTTGGCGGCGCTGTCCACCAAATTGGTGAAAGCCTTTTGTGCGTCGGTAGCCTGCGATTCGAAAGCCTTGCCGAATTCGGCGCCGGTGCCCGAAGCGATGTCGTACAGGTGACGGCTGTAGGCAGCAGTCTTTTCAGCCAGGGGCTGGAACAGGCCAGCTTGCAGTGCCAGCAGTTCTTGTGCGTCCTTCACGCCCAGCACGGCTTGCGTGTGGTTGGCGGCTTCCGACAGGGCAGCGCGCGAAGCGGTCACGTTCAGTTCCACCAGCTTTTCCACGCCTTCGAAGGCCTTGGTCGTCAGACCAAACAGGGTTTCGATGTTGGCTTTGTGCGAGGCCAGGATTTGTTCAGCGGTCAGCGTCATGTCATATCTCCTAAAAATGGGACCCAAAGGGCCAGGGTGGCTTACAGACATCTGCGCTGACCTTGACCCGGTGGAGTCATGTTGCAGTGCAGCATGGTTTGAATTTTAGGGGCTTGTTGCGCTATTGCAAGGGTTTTTTGTTGCACTGCAGCATATTAGGTACAGCGCCCCAGAAATCGATGGCTTGCCACAATCGCGTCATGTTTGCTTACTACGCCGACCACTTCGTCTTGCCACTGCCCGAGGGGCACCGCTTTCCCATGGTCAAGTACCGCATGCTGCGCGACCGCATTGCGCAGCAGCTGCCCGGTGTGGCGCTGCAGGTGGCCTTGCCTGCGTCGGACCAAGACCTGGTGCTGGCCCACACCCCTGAATACATCGACGAGATAGCACGCGGCACGCTGCCGCCCGCTGCGCAGCGCGAGATCGGCTTTCCCTGGAGCGAAGCCATGGCCGAGCGCGCACGGCGCTCGGTGGGGGCAACGTTGGCCGCCAGCCGCCAGGCTTTGTGCGACGGTGTGGCGGGCAATCTGGCGGGCGGCACGCACCATGCCTATGCCCACAAGGGCAGCGGGTTCTGCGTGTTCAACGATGTGGCCGT
>NZ_QAIH01000327.1:3881-13394 GCF_003060895.1 Acidovorax sp. HMWF029
TTCACGTTGTCGCTGCACGGTGCGCGCAACTTTCCCTTTCGCAAGGAGGCGGGGGACCTGGACGTGGAACTGCCGGATGGCTGCGGGGACTATGAGTACCTGCAGGCGCTAGACGAGGCCCTGGTGGCGCTGGAGCAGCGTTGCGCTCCCGGTCTTGTGTTTTACCTGGCCGGTGCCGACCCACACGAGGGCGACCGCCTGGGGCGCCTGGCCGTGACCCACGACGGCCTGGAGGCGCGCGACCGGCGCGTGTTCGACTGGGCCTGGCAGCGGCGGATTCCGCTGGTGTTTGCTATGGCAGGGGGCTACGGCAACGATCTGGAAGACACGATCCAGGCCCAGCTCACCACCTGGCGCGTGGCCCTGCAATACCACCAGCGCTGGCAGAATGTGCGGCCATGACTTCTGCCACCAGCACGCCGTCCCCAGCATCTTCGACACCCGCACGCCCGGCTCCCCAGCCGCGCAGCGCCTACCGCGTGTTCCGCCCCATCACCACGCGCTGGGCTGACAACGATGTGTATGGCCATGTGAACAACGTCGTGTATTACAGCTGGTTCGACACGGCGGTCAACGCCCACCTCATTGACCAGGGCGTGCTCGACATCCATGCGGGCGGCACCATCGGCCTGGTGATCGAGACCCAGTGCAACTACTTTGCACCGTTGGCGTTTCCGCAGACTGTGGAGGCGGGCATCCGTGTGGCCAGGCTGGGGGGCTCCAGCGTGCGCTATGAAGTGGGCCTGTTTGCGCAGGGCGAGCCGCTCACCGCTGCCGCCGGCCATTTCATCCATGTGTATGTAGACCGCGGAACCCGCCGCCCGGTGCCTGTGCCCGAGGCGCTGCGCACCGTGCTGCAGGCTCTGGTCGTGTCCGTCTGACGGGTTGCGCTGCGGCTGCGGTGCGGCTGCGGTGCGGTTGCAATCAATTTGATAGCAATCAACCCATGAGCAGCGCGCGCAGGTGGCCTGAGAACCTTTGATAGTGGCTGCAGCAGGTCGCAGCGCCTGAACCTTGGCTGACGCCACGGCGCGCGCCAGGCGCTGGGGCCGCCTATGGCCTACACTTTGTGGCTCCGCTGAACGGCTCCCCGCACCCTGGCTCCACCCTGCGCCCGCCCCGTCCATGATCATCACCAGCCTGCTCGATACCGACCTGTACAAGTTCACCATGATGCAGGTGGTGCTGCACCAGTTTCCGGGGGCGCAGGTCGAGTACAAGTTCAAGTGCCGCAACCCCGGCGTGCAGCTGGCACCGTTTGCCAACGAGATCCGTGACGAGATCCGGTCGCTATGCAGCCTGCATTTCCAGGACGCCGAACTGGCCTACTTGCGCTCGCTGCGTTTCATCAAGAGCGACTTCGTGGACTTTCTGGGGCTGTTCCGGCTCAACGAGAAGTACATCACCGTCACGCCCCAGCACAACGGCGAGATCGACATTTCCATCCGCGGGCCCTGGCTGCACACCATCCTGTTCGAGATTCCGGTGCTGGCTATCGTCAACGAGGTCTACTTTCGCAACACGCAGAAGGTGCCCGACTTCCCTGAGGGGCGCAGGCGCCTCGATACCAAGATCACACAGCTTCAGGCCGACGGCCTGGCCGACCTCAAGATTGCCGACTACGGCACCCGCCGCCGCTTCTCGCGCGCCTGGCATGAAGAAGTGCTGCGCGTGCTGGTGGCCCGCCTGGGCACGGGCGACCGCCGCCCCGGCTCCCCGGCAGGGCCCGGCCAGTTTGCCGGCACCAGCAACGTGCTCTATGCGATGAAGCTGGGCGTGACGCCGCTCGGGACCATGGCGCATGAATACCTGCAGGCCTGTCAGGCGCTGGGCCCGCGTCTGCGCGACAGCCAGGTGTTCGGCTTTGAGATGTGGGCCAAGGAATACCGGGGCGACCTGGGCATTGCGCTGTCTGACGTGTATGGCATGAGCGCTTTTTTGCGCGACTTCGACCTGTACTTCTGCAAGTTGTTCGACGGCGCGCGGCACGACAGCGGCGACCCGTTTGCCTGGGGCGAGCGCCTGCTGGACCACTACCGCAAGAACCGCGTCGATCCGCTCACCAAGACGCTGATCTTCAGCGACGCTCTCACTGTGCCGCGCACCATTGAGCTGTACCAGCAGTTCCGGGGCCGCTGCCAGCTGGCCTTTGGCATTGGTACCAATCTTACGAACGACCTGGGCAGCCCTCCTGCGCACGAGCCGCTGCAGGTGGTGATCAAGATGACACGCTGCAACGACCAACCCGTGGCCAAGCTGTCCGACACGCCGGGCAAGGGCATGTGCGACGACGAGAAGTACCTGGCCTACCTGCGCCAGGTCTTTGAAATTCCTGCTGCGGTCTAGCCGGGGCGGGTGCCGGAATAGGGCGCCCGAATTTTTAACTGGATGGAGGCAAGAGCTTTGAAACTTTCGCGCGGGCTGGTTTTTTCCGGTCTTCTGGCCGCACTGCCCGGGACGGCCATCGCGGCCGACATCGATGGCAGCACGCTGTCGGTCCTCTGGGGTGTGCCGTTTGCAGGCATCCTGCTGTCGATTGCGCTTTTGCCGCTGCTGGCGCCCATCTTCTGGCACCACCATTTCGGCAAGGTCGCGGCGGCCTGGGGCCTGGCCTTTCTGGTGCCTTTCGCCATCACCTTCGGGCCGGGCGTGGCGGGTGTGAGCCTGGTGCATGCGCTGCTGGCCGAATACATCCCGTTCGTGATCCTGCTCACCGCGCTGTTCACGGTGGCGGGCGGTATCTTCATCCGGGGCAACCTGCATGGCAGCCCGGGGCTCAACACCGCCATCCTGGCGATTGGTGCGGTACTGGCGAGCTTCATGGGCACGACAGGCGCGTCCATGCTGCTGATCCGCCCGCTGATCCGCGCCAACGACAACCGCAAGCATGTGGCGCATGTGGTGGTGTTCTTCATCTTCATCGTGTCCAACGCCGGGGGCTCGCTCACGCCATTGGGCGATCCGCCACTGTTCCTGGGTTTTCTGAAGGGCGTGGACTTCTTCTGGACGGTGCGCCACATCTTTCCGGAAACGCTTTTCCTCATCGGCGCGCTGCTGGCCATCTTTTTCGTGCTCGACACCTGGTACTACCGCCACCGCGAGGAAGTGCTCAAGGTCGACCCCACGCCCGACAGCCGCTCGATCGGCTTTGATGGCAAGATCAACTTTGCCCTGCTCGGTGCCGTCGTTGCGCTGGTGCTGCTCAGCGGCTTCTGGAAGTCGTCAGTGGTGTTCAACATCGCAGGCACCGAGGTCGGCCTGCCCGGCATCGTGCGCGATGTGGGCCTCATCTGCGTGACCCTGGCATCGCTGTGGCTCACCCCCAAGAAGGTGCACGAGGACAACCAGTTCGGCTGGGGGCCCATGCAGGAAGTTGCCAAGCTGTTTGCGGGCATCTTCCTCACCATCATCCCCGTCATCGCCATGCTCAAGGCTGGTGTCAACGGCCCCTTCGGCGCCATCGTGGCGGCCGTCACGCGGCCCGATGGTTCGCCCGACCCGGCCATGTACTTCTGGGCCACGGGTGCGCTCAGCTCTTTCCTTGACAACGCCCCCACCTACCTCGTGTTCTTCAACACGGCAGGTGGCGACCCGGCCGTGCTGATGACCACCCTGGCGCCCACGCTGGCCGCCATTTCGGCAGGGGCCGTTTTCATGGGGGCCAACACCTACATCGGCAACGCGCCCAACCTCATGGTCAAGGCCATTGCTGAAGACCGGGGCGTGAAGATGCCCAGCTTCTTTGGCTACATGCTGTGGTCCGGGGGCATTCTGGTGCCGCTCTTTGTCGTCATGACTTTCATTTGGTTCAGATAGTGGACATCCCCCTGAGCGGCTGCGCCGCTTCCCCTTTCTCTCGGATCGCTGCGCGCTGCGGGAAGGGGGACTCCGCCCTCGCTGCAGGGCGGCCTTTGCTCGGCGGCCCTGGCATTGGTGCATGCCCGTTTTACCTGCGGTGATCTCCACCCAATTGATTGGAAATAGCAATATGAGCAAACCCCGCATCCTGGTCGCGCGAGCGATCTTTCCTGACATCGTCGACCGCTTGCGCGAGCATTTCGACGTCGAAGCCAACCCAGACGACGTGATCTGGACCCCGGCCGAGCTGGCCGCGCGCCTGGCCGACAAGGACGGCGTGCTGACCACCGGCAGCCAGCGCATCGATGCCGCGCTGTTGGCGGCGGCGCCGCGCCTGAAGATCTGCGCCAACATGGCCGTGGGCTACAACAACTTTGATGTGGACGCCATGACCGCCGCAGGCGTGCAGGGCACCAACACGCCAGACGTGCTGACCGAGACCACGGCCGACTTCGGCTTTGCATTGTTGATGGCCACGGCCCGCCGCATGGCCGAGAGTGAACATTTCCTGCGCGCAGGCCAGTGGACCAAGTGGAGCTACGACATGTTCGCGGGCAGCGACATCCACGGCAGCACGCTGGGCATCATCGGCATGGGCCGCATTGGCCAAGGCATTGCCAAGCGCGGCGCGCACGGCTTTGGCATGAAGGTGATCTATCACAACCGCTCGCGGCTATCGACCGCGCTGGAGGCCGAATGCAAGGCCACCTATGTGGGCAAGGATGAGCTGCTGCGCACCGCAGACCATGTGATGCTGGTCGTGCCCTACACGGCGGCATCGCACCACACCATCGGCGCGGCCGAGCTGGGGCTGATGAAGCCCACGGCTACGCTCATCAACATCGCGCGCGGCGGCATCGTGGACGACGCGGCGCTGGCCGTGGCCCTGCGCGAGCGGCGCATTGCAGCGGCGGGCCTGGATGTGTTCGAGGGCGAGCCCAGCGTGCATCCCGATCTGCTGACCGTGCCCAACGTGGTGCTCACGCCCCACATCGCAAGCGCCACCGTGCCCACGCGCCGCGCCATGGCCAACCTGGCGGCCGACAACCTGATCGCCTTCTTTGGCGGGCGCGGGCCACTCACCCCGGTGAACCAGCCCCAGGCGGGGCTGCTGCGCTAGGATTTGAAAGAAATTGGCCGTCACCGCGCGATGGGTAAGCGGTGGTAGCTATCAAAATCATAGTAAAACCTTGACTACCGATACGCTTGTTTTGCTGGCCGCATGGGCCGTTGCGGTGGTGTTGTTGGCTGCGGTGCTGCTGCGCCGCCCACGTGTGGAGCTGCCTGCCGAGTGGCTGACGCGCCTGCAGTCGCTGGAGGCCACCGTCCAGGCCACGCAACTCGCCGTGGCCCGCAACGACGGCGCCATGGAGGCGATGGCCCAGCAGCTCTCGGGCTTCACCCAGGCCACGCAGCACCAGCTGGAGGCCCTGCGCGGCGCGGTGGACGAGCGGCTGGCCCAGGCCGTGGGCGAGTCCCGCACCGGCCGGGCCGAGCTGCTGGCCGCGTTTGGCGCGTTTGAGGGCAAGCTGGAGCAGCGTCTGGCCCAGGGTCAGGCGGAGGCCGCCCTGGCGCGCAAAGAGCTGTCTGACGCGCTGGCCGCCTTCCGTGCCGAACTCACGCAGACCGCGCAGTCGCTCGCGTCAGACAGCCAGCGCTCGCGCGAGGCGCTGGCCGAAAGCACGCAGCTGTTCGAGCAGCGCATCCAGGAGCGCTTCGAGGCGCTGTCGGCAGCCACGCGTGGCACGCTCGACTCGCTCAAGACCGACATCCAGACCCAGCTGGGGGCCGTGTCCACCGCGCTCAAAGACCAGCTCGAAGCCAACGGCAACCAGATCCGGAACCAGTTCTCAGTGCTGCAGGATGCGGTGTCGCAGCAGCTCACAGGAATGGTGCAGGGCAGCCAGCACAACGCCGAGCAGCTGCGCAACGCGCTCAACGAGCGTCTGGCCGCCATCCAGGCCGACAACGCTACCAAACTCGAGGAAATGCGCCGCACCGTGGACGAAAAGTTGCACGCCACGCTGGAGCAGCGCCTGGGCGAATCCTTCAAGTTGGTGAGTGACCGGCTGGAACAGGTGCACAAAGGCCTGGGCGAGATGCAGACCCTTGCGGGCAGCGTGGGCGACTTGAAGCGTGTGATGACCAACGTGAAGACGCGCGGCACATGGGGCGAAATGCAGCTGGGCGCCATCATCGACAACGTGCTCACACCCGACCAGTTCGCGCGCAACGTCAAGACGGTGCCGGGCAGCGATGAGCTGGTCGAATTCGCGATCCGTCTGCCGGGCAAGAATGACGAGCACCCGGTGTGGCTGCCCATCGACTCCAAATACCCCGTGGAGCAGTACCAGCGCCTCATGGACGCGCAGGACGCAGCCGACAAGGCGGCGGTGCTGTCGGCGGGCAACGCGTTCGAGACCTCCATCAAGCTCGAGGCGAAAAAGATCTTTGCCAAATACGTCTCGCCCCCGTACACCACCGATTTCGCCGTGCTCTACCTGCCCACCGAGGGGCTTTTTGCCGAGGTGATGCGCCGCCCCGGCCTGGTTGAGGCGGTGCAAAACGAATGCCGCGTGATGATCACTGGCCCTGCCAACCTGGCCGCCATGCTCAACAGCCTGCAGATGGGCTTCAAGACGCTGGCGATTGAAAAACGCTCGTCCGAGGTGTGGAGCCTCCTGGGCATGGTCAAGACCGAGTTCGCCAAGTTTGGCGACGTGGTCGAGGCCACCAAGAAATCCATTGACGCCGCCGCCAAGAAGTTTGACGAGGTGGGCGTGCGTACCCGCGCCATCCAGCGCAAGCTGCGCGATGTGCAGGAATTGCCTGCGCCCGATGTACCCCGCGCACCCTTGGCGGGAGCCCGCACAGCGGCCCTGCCCGGGCTGGACCCTGAGGACGATCTGTCGTGAACTGGACGCTGGCCCGGTTGATTGCTGGCCAGATCTGCGTGCATGGCAGCATGGCGGGCATGCGCCTGGCCGCGCCGCTGCTGGCGCTGCGCGAGGGCTACAGCGCAGCGGCCGTGGGTTTGCTGGTGGCGCTGTTTGCGCTCACGCAGGTGTTCCTGGCCCTGCCTGCGGGCCGCTACGCCGACCGGCATGGACTCAGGCGCCCCGTGGGCTATTCGGTCGCCGTGGCCTGTGTGGGGGCGGGGCTGGCCGTGGTGTTCCCCACCTTCCCTGTGTTGTGCGTGGCAGCCCTGATGACCGGCGCCGCGGCGGGCGCCGCCACAATTGCGGTGCAACGCCACGCGGGCCGCGCTGTGCACGATGCCACCGAGCTCAAGCAGGTGTTCAGCTGGCTGTCCATCGGCCCGGCGGTATCCAACTTCATCGGCCCGTTTGCAGCCGGGCTGGCCATTGACCTGGCGGGTAACACGCCCGGCAGCCTGCAAGGCTACCGTGCAGCCTTTGCGCTGCTGGCCCTGCTGCCCCTGCTCAGCTGGTTTTGTGTGCGGGGTGTGCCCGACCTGCCGGTTGCCAGCGTTGCGGCGCCAAACGCTCCGGACGGCCGTCCCCAGCGGGCCTGGGATCTGCTGGGTGACGCCCCGTTTCGCCGCCTGCTCATCGTCAATTGGCTGATTTCCTCCTGCTGGGATGTGCACGCCTTTGCCGTGCCGCTGCTGGGGCACGAGCGCGGGCTGTCGGCCTCAGTCATCGGCACCATCTTTGGCGCGTTTGCCATTGCGGCCACTGTGATCCGCGTGTTGATGCCCTTTTTTGCCAAGCGTCTGCGCGAGCAGGCCGTCATGGCTGTGGCCATGCTGATCACGGCTGTGCTGTTTGCGGTGTACCCGCTGCTGCACAGCGCCTGGGCCATGGGCCTGTGCTCGGTGCTGCTGGGCCTGGCGCTGGGCACAGGGCAGCCCATGGTGATGAGCCTGCTGCACCAGATCACGCCCTCGCACCGCCAGGGCGAGGCGCTGGGTCTGCGGCTGATGGCGATCAACGCCTCCAGCGTGCTGATGCCGCTGATGTTTGGCTCGGCCGGGGCGGTGATTGGGGTCAGCGGCCTGTTCTGGGCCGTGGGAGCTGCGGGCCTGGGGGGCTCGCGACTGGCGTGGCGCATTGCTGCAAACAGGGTTCCCAAGGAGCCCCAAAAAGCGTAAACAGGAGTAAATTGCCTTTGCCCGTCAGCGGGTTCTGAGAGGGGGCTGTCATGTACCTTCGATTCTGGTCACGGCGCGCGTTGCCATGGTGCTTGGCTGCGGCGCTGGGCGTGGGCCTGCCGTCTGTGGCGTGGGCCGACGAGGTGGTTCAGCAGGCCACCGCCCTGGTGCGCCAGGGGCAGGCCGTGCAGGCTTTTCAATTGCTGGACGCCCACGAGGCCCGGCGTGCAGGCGACCCGGTGTTTGACGCTGCCATGGGCGAGGCTGCCCATGCCGCAGGCCAGCACACCCGCGCCATCATGGCGCGCGAACGCGTGCTGGCGGCCGACCCCGGCAACCTGGCGGCCCAGGTGGCGCTGGGGCAGTCGCTGCAGGCCGTGGGCGACCGGCGCGGGGTGCTGGCGCTGCCGTCGCAGGTGCAGGCTTTGCTGATCCCCGTGGACGCGGGGCACACCCTGGACCAGTTCCTGTATTCATACGACCGCCCGGAGTACGGCGGCCACTCCTCGATCAAGGGCTATGTGGAGCTGGGCGTGGGCCATGACTCCAACGCCAATGCCGCGCCCGTGGTGGGCGAGCTGCAGTCCCCCGTGCCGGGCACGCCGCCCTGGGCTCTGCTGCCCGAGGCGCGGGCCACCTCGGGCCACTATGTGGTGGCGCAGGCGGGGCTGCGGGGCCGGGCGGTGATCAATTCGCGCTGGTCGTTGGTGGGCACGGCGCTCGCTGCCACGCGCCACTACGGGGGCCAAGCAGACCGGTTTGACCACATGGCCCTGGATGGCGCACTGGGCATGGCCTGGCGGGCCGAGCGGCACGAGGTGATTGTCTCGGGCCAGGGCTCGTACTACGCACTCGACGGTTCGCGGCTGCGCACCATGGGCGGTGTGCTGGGCGAGTGGATCTACCGCATCGACGGCTTTCGGCAATGGGGCAGCTTCTTGCAGGTGCTGGAGGTGCGCTACCCCACGCAGGAGCTGCGCAATGTGCGGCGCAGCGTGCTGGGCACCTCGTATTCGCACCTGTTTCGCAACGGCACATCGGCCTATGTAGGCTTCTATGGAGGGCGTGAGCAGCCCAAGGCCAGCGATGCCGACCCGCTGGGCCACCGCCTGTGGGGCGTGCGCCTGGGTGGGCAGTGGCCGCTGGCACCGCAGTGGGCGGTGTTTGCCAGCGCAGACTGGGAGCACCGGCGCTATGGCGGGCCAGACCCGTTTTTTGCCGTGACCCGCACCGACCGCCAAGCCCAGGTGGCGCTGGGCTTGAACTGGACCCCTGCGCCCGGCTGGCGCGTGACGCCGCAGTGGCAGTTCACGCGCAATGCCTCCACGCTGCCCGTTACCGATTACGAGCGGCGGGTTTTTTCCATTCTGTTGCGCCGGGAGTTCTGAATGCGGCCGCTGACATGGGGTTTTGCTGCAAACCCGCCCTGGAGGTGCATATGACATCCGACCAAAAACGCGCCCGGCTGGCACTGCTGATGGGCATGGTGGCGGCCTGGCCACTCACCGGGCTGGCGGCTGCCGGGCTGGTGCAGTTCACGG
>NZ_QAIH01000041.1 GCF_003060895.1 Acidovorax sp. HMWF029
GCCGTCATGTGGACATTGTGCTGTGTGCCTCGATGCGCCGCCGTCTGCCCTGTATTTGCCCGTGTCCGTGGAGCAGCTGATGCCTGCGGGATGGATTATTGGAAAGTGCTGAAAAATGGATTGCTAATTTCATTTTTTCAGTATTTCAAAAATTAATTGATTTATTGCTGCAAGGGCGCGGACGAAGAAATCAAACTCAGCCCCAGGGGTATGCCCTTCTGATCGCGAATCGACGTGATGACCTTGAATGCGGCTGCTTGAACCCGGTCGGGCAGGCGCACAAAATTGTTTTCACTGACCAGAGTGTCGCCATTTACAAATGACCAGATAATGAATTTGAGTGCCTGGCTGGTTTGCTCAGGGTTGCTGGTGACTTTGGGGAACACCACAAACGTCCCCATGGTAATCGGCCACACAGATTTTCCGGGTTTCTGCGTCAGTGTGTTGTTGAAAGCCCCGGTGGCTGACCATTCGCTGTTGGCCAGTGCGGCCTTGAAGGCATCGATGGAGGGTTTGACAAAAACACCTTCGGCATTCTTCATTTGGACCGACGCCAGGCCGTATTCGGCCACATAGCCAAAATCCACATAGCCGATGGCGCCCACCGTGTCGCGCACGCCTTTGGCCACGCCCTCGCTTCCCTTGAAGGCCAGGTGGCCATCGGGCCACTTGATGCTGGTCTTGACACCCAGCGTGGCCTTCCACGAAGGACTGATCTTGGCCAGGTAATCCGCGAAGTTGTAGGTGGTGCCCGAGCCGTCGGCGCGTACCACTACCTTGATGGGCATATCGGGCAGCGAAGTGTCCGGGTTCAGGGCGGTGATGTCGGGGGCATTCCAACGAGTGATTTCGCCCATGAAGATGCGGCTCAGCACCTCGCCCGTCAGGCGCAACTGGGCGTTCTGGACCTTGGGCAGGTTGACGATCGGGCTGATGCCGGTAATGGCCACGGGCAGGGCGATCAGCCCGTGCTCGATCAAGTCCTTGTCGGTAGGGTAGACGTCAGTGGCCCCGAAACCCACCGCTTGCTGCTGGATTTTTTTCATACCGGCACTGGAGCCTACGGGGTCATAGGCCACACCAGAGCCCGTGGCCCTGGTGTAGGCCTTGGCCCAACTGCGGTAGATGGGCGCTGCGGCGGATGAGCCCGCACCGGTCACGGCCTGCGCGCAGGCCCCGCCTGACAGCAGCAACGCCAACGATAGCGAAAGAACGGCGTAGATATATTTCATAGATTTCTCTGCTATTTGTTTTTAATTTCTTTGTATATGTCGAGGCTATGCGGGACTACTGGCCTGAGAGGTGGGAGCTTATCAAGAATTATTATTTTTTCATAAGCGGGGTGAAGACGAAATGGTCTTGTTGTTGTGTCATGGTTTTGTCATTTGAAACAAATAGTATCTTTTTGGGTGGCCATACCGTGGCTGGAAATGGTGGCTGAAATAGGGTGGTACGACCACACCGGGTTTGCGCCGCATGGATCGAACGCGATGGTGGTGCACAGGGCCGCCATCGGTTCATTGACGAGACTTTGAGATGCTTCAAAAGATCAAAATTGGTACCCGACTGGCCCTGGCATTTGCCGTGCTGCTGCTGTTGATCTCGGCGCTGGCGGCGGGGGGGATCAGTGGCGCCAAGCGGCTGACCGAGCGCAGTGCCGCGCTCTATGGCGACCGCACGGTGCCGTTGGGGGTGCTGGCAGAGATCAGCCACCTCACTCAGCGCAACCGGGTGCTGGTGATGGATATGCTGATGGACCCTGGCACCAGCAACCTGCAGGCCAGCCACACCGAGCTGACAGCCAATGTGGAGCGCATACGCAACCAGTGGGCCAGCTACACGGCCAAGCCGCTGTCCCTGCAAGAGCAAACCCTTGCCCAGGCCTTTGCCGATGCCAACGCCCAGTATCTGGACAAGGGCCTGCTACCCGCTGCGCAGGCGCTGGTGTCAGGCAAGTACGACGACGGGTCGGAGCTGTATATCACCCAGATTCGCCCCCAGGCCACCAAGGTGCAGTCGGCGGTCGAGCAGTTGGTGGGCCTGCAGATTGAGGTGGGCAAAGAAGAGTTCGGTGCTGCCAAGGCGTTGAGCGAGACGATCCATGTGGGGATGTTGGCCGCCACGGTGCTGGCATTGCTGGTGGGAGCAGCAATGGCCCTGGTCATCACACGCTCCATCTCTCGCCCACTGCAGCAGGCTGTGGCACTGGCCCGTACGGTGGCGGGGGGCGATCTGAGCGCGCAGATTGTGGTGAGGGGCACCGACGAAACTGCCGAACTGCTGGGCGCCCTGCGGGAGATGAATCAGCAGCTGGTGCGCGTGATCACGGAGGTGCGCGACAGCACCGAGACGGTGGCGCGGGACGCCGCACTGATGGCCGGTGGTGCCGAAGACCTGGCCCGACGGACAGAGGTGCAGGCCTCCAACCTGCAGGAGACGGCCGCCTCCATGGAGCAGCTCACCATCACCGTGCAGCACAACACCGACAACGCCCAACGCGCCACACAACTGGCGCAGGAGGCCAGCAAGGTGGCCAACGAGGGCGGAAGCGTGATGCGCGATGTGGTGGCTACCATGCAGGAGATCAACCTGCAGTCGCAGAAGGTCACCGACATCATCAAGGTGATCGACGACATTGCCTTCCAGACCAATCTGCTGGCCCTCAATGCCGCCGTGGAGGCCGCCCGCGCGGGCGGCCTCCACGGCGGCATTGAGGGCCAGCAGATTGGTCTGGAAG
>NZ_QAIH01000328.1:0-9783 GCF_003060895.1 Acidovorax sp. HMWF029
CCGGCGGGGGAAGGCGACGGCGCACCCGAAAACAGGTCTTGTGGGAACATCCAGCCATTGTAGAAAGCGCCCCGCCCCTGCCCCTTCCACCGATGAAAAACATTGCACCTGCACTGACCAGCCTGCTGCTAGCCCTTTCTTTCGCCCCTGGCGCCTGGGCCCAGGCCAGTTGCAGCAGCGACGGCGCGCCCCGGCCCATGGTGGTGTTCGAGCGCTTCATCAACGCCGACTGCGAAGCCTGCTGGACAGACGCCGCCCCACCCGCACCGTCCACCCAGGGCCAGGCGGTGGTGCTGGACTGGATCGTGCCCGGCGCCCTGGGCGACGACGCGCCGCTGTCGGCCGCCGCGACCACCGATGCCCTGGCGCGCCTGGACACGCTGGCCCGCCCCGTGCCTGCACGCACCGACGTGCACATTGCAGTCCTTGAATCAGCAGCCCCTGCACAACTGCGCGTGGCCCAGGGCCCGCCGTTCAACGACTACATGGGCGCCGCCATCAGCTTCACCCCGGCCCGCACCGCCCGCCAGCACGGCCCCTGGCGCTTTCACCTGGCGCTGGTCGAATCCGTGCCCGCCGGGACCGACGGCAGCACAGCGCCCAGAAATGTGGTCAGAAACATGCTTTCTGGCGCATGGGATAAAGGCAACTCGCTATCAAAAATAGAGCAACCAAAGCAACAGGAGATGCGCCCGATGCGCATTCCCGAGGGAGCGAAGCCAGAGCGCCTGCGCCTGGTGGGCTGGGTGCAAGACGCCCAGGGCCGCGTGGTGGCCGCTGCGCAGTCCCGCTGCGAGTGAAACCGGCAGCATCGGCGGTACCCGTGATACCGGTAATACCACCACCGTTATAGGGTCTGCCACACAGGCGGGTAGAATCAATCACCGGGCCCAAGTTTCTTGTCGCCCGGTTTTTTGTGCCCGCGCATAGCGGGGTTCGGAGTGGCCACCACGGCCCCGCCCACAAACCAAGCCGGTCCCAAGCCAAGCGCCCCACGCTGCTGAAATGGTTTGGCAGCGCCTTTCAAAGGAGCTTGGAATCTCATGGAAATCTTCGACTACGACAACATCCTTTTGCTGCCGCGCAAGTGCCGGGTGGAAAGCCGCTCGGAATGCGATGCCAGCGTGGAGCTGGGCGGGCGCTCGTTCCGCCTGCCCGTGGTGCCGTCCAACATGAAAACAGTGGTGGACGAAAAAATCTGCACCTGGATGGCGAAGAACGGCTACTTCTACGTGATGCACCGCTTTGACCTGGACAACGTCCAGTTCGTGAAGGACATGCACGCACAGGGCTGCTACGCGTCCATCTCGCTGGGCGTGAAGCAGCCCGACTACGACACCGTGGACCAGCTGGTGGCACTGGGCCTCACGCCCGAGTACATCACCATCGACATCGCCCACGGCCATGCCGACAGCGTGAAAAACATGATCGGCTATCTGAAGGACAAGCTGCCCAAGTCCTTTGTGATTGCAGGCAACGTGGCCACGCCCGAAGCGGTGATCGACCTGGAAAACTGGGGAGCGGACGCCACCAAGGTGGGCGTGGGCCCGGGCAAGGTGTGCATCACCAAGCTCAAGACTGGTTTTGGCACGGGCGGCTGGCAGCTGTCGGCCCTGAAGTGGTGTGCCCGCGTGGCCACCAAGCCCATCATTGCCGACGGCGGCATCCGCAGCCATGGCGACATCGCCAAGAGCATCCGCTTTGGCGCGAGCATGGTGATGATCGGCTCGCTGTTTGCAGGCCACGAGGAATCGCCCGGCCAGACAGTGGAAGTGGATGGCGCGCGCTACAAGGAGTACTACGGCTCGGCCAGCGACTTCAACAAGGGTGAGTACAAACACGTCGAAGGCAAGCGCATCCTGGAACCCATCAAGGGCCAGCTTGCCAACACACTCATCGAGATGGAGCAGGACGTACAAAGCTCCATCAGCTACGCTGGCGGAAAGAAGCTGATGGACATCCGCAAGGTGAACTACGTGATCCTGGGCGGGGACAACGCAGGCGAGCACCTGCTGATGTAACCCCCCGACAGGGCATGGGCGGGCGCCAGCTAAGGCACATGCAGCGGCAGCTGGCGCAGTGCTGACTGGTGCCACCGCGCCAGTGGCCCCCGCTCTACATGCGAAGCAGGTTCTGCGCCATGTGGTGCAGGTCCTTGCCGGGCTGCGCCAGGGTGTCGAGGATGCTGAAATGGTGCAACCCCGGCAGCACCTGGCAGCGTGGCACCGAATGCACGCCCCACGCCTGCTGCACCAGGCCATTCTGGCGGTGGAACTCTTCACTCTCGTCTCCACCCGCAACGCAATACAGGATGCCGTGCTCTGGCGCCAGCAGGCGCGCAGGGCTGTCCTGCAGCACATGCTGGTCGGTCAGGTGCAACGCCTCTTGCAGGAAAGGGGTGTGCATCAATGGCTCCAGGTCATGCAGCCCCGAGATCGACAACGCGTTGCGCACCAGCCCATCCGGCAGGCCAGCACCGATCAACGGCCACACACTGGTCAGCAGCATGGCAGCCAGATGCCCGCCCGCCGAGTGCCCAGCCACCGTGATGCGCCGCGCATCCCCGCCATGGGTCGCTATGTTGCGTGCCACCCAGGCGATAGCTTTCTCCATCTGCCGCACAATGTGTGGAATGGTGACTGGCGCCACGGGCGTGCCCGGGCACAGGGCATAGTTCACAACCACCACACAGAAGCCCGCCTGGGTGAACGGGGGGGCAATGAAGGAGTGGTCGGATTTGTCGAGGGCCCGCCAGTAGCCGCCGTGGATGAACACCAGCACGGGCACTGGGGCACCGGCTGGGCGGGTGGACGGGAAAATATCCAGGGTTTCCCCAGTGCCCGTGCCATACGCCACATCGAGCACACAGGGCACCTGGGCACGCACCTGGGCAGAATCCCGGGCCCAGCGCTGCAGGTAGTCCATGTGGTCGGGAACCAGCGCACGGTTGTTGTACATGCGCTCCAGCCAGGCCGGGTCGTTCAGGGGCAAGCTCATGGGAGATGTCTCCGTGGGACAAAAAAAACCGCTTCGGCCATCATCTTTGCATTCGCTCCGAGCTGCAAGGTCCGTGACAGGCTGGCGCACCAAAAAGGCACATGATGGCATCAGGGCCTGTCACCCAGCAAATATTGAAGCACGCCATGACCACTACACCGTTGCACATCGCCGTTCTCGGCATTGGCATGATGGGCCTGCCGATGGCACGCCGCCTGAGCGAAGCGGGCCACCAGGTGCGAGCCTGGAACCGCACCCGCGCCAAGGCAGAACCGCTGGCCTTGCATGGCGTCACCGTGAGCGATACACCAACACAAGCCGTGCAGGATGCCGACATCGTGATCAGCCTGCTTGAAAACGGCCCCGTGGTCGGCCAGGTGTTGTTGGACCGGGGCGCCGCCCGGGCCATGCGCAAGGGCAGCCTGTTCATCGACATGGCCTCCATCCAGCCCAGCGAAGCGCGCGACCATGCCGCACGCCTGGGCGAGCTTGGCGTTGCACACCTGGACGCCCCCGTCTCAGGCGGCACCGTCGGCGCCGAAGCGGGAACCCTCGCCATCATGGTGGGCGGCCGCCCCGAAGACTTCCAGCGGGCCCTGCCCGTCTTCGCCCCCCTGGGCCGCGCCACTCATGTGGGGCCCCATGGTGCGGGACAACTCGCCAAACTGGCCAACCAGATGATCGTGGGCATCACGATTGGTGCAGTGGCCGAGGCGCTACTGTTCGCAGCCAAAGGCGGAGCCGATATGGAAAAGGTTCGTGAGGCCATCAGCGGTGGCTTTGCCGACAGCCGCATCCTGCAATTGCATGGTCAGCGCATGGTGGAACGTGACTTCGCCCCCCGTGGCCGCATGGCAGTGCAGCTCAAGGACATGCGCAACGCCATGGCTACCGCCCATGAGACGGGCTTTGATGCCCCCATCACCGCACTGTTCGAGGCCCTGTACGCTGCTGGTGTCGAACACGGCCTGGGCGACCTGGACCACAGCGGACTCTTTGTTGAGCTCGCCAGCCGCAACGCGATGCAGTGAAAATTTTTGGCCCGACTTGCCAACAGCCAAAAAATTAGTGCATAATTCGAGGCTCTGCAGCAATGCAGAAAGATTTTAAAAAGATTTGGGTTCTTAGCTCAGTTGGTAGAGCAGCGGACTCTTAATCCGTAGGTCGAGTGTTCGAGTCACTCAGGACCCACCAAATCGAAGCCGCAAGGCACGAAAAGCCTGCTACCTATAAGTAGCAGGCTTTTTTGTTTTCAGAACAACTGCCCCACTCTCGCAGTCAGTACGCGCACAACGCCCGGAAGCCTGCCGGTGCAGACTCTGACCTCCGGGGCGCCCTCAAAAAAACAGCTGCTTCTGTTAGATGGGTTCTGATCCATTGCCCCTTTACCCACCCCACGAAGCAAGGGTCTGCTGATAGGCACAATCCCCCCGAACATTGGGCGCATGGTAGCGACCGCCTCCAACGAAGACACCGTGTCCCCGCTGAGCCCAGAGCCGAAAAAGGCGTGCAAAATTTGCACCCAATGTGGCGACTCGGACCAGACGCGCAATGAAGCCATGGACAACCTCCGTATCAAGCCAATGCACTACACGGGCGATCCACCTTGGCGGCGGATGACCCCTCCTTCGCAGTCAACCGCTGCCAATAGCCATGTTGGACATTGGCATCCACCTATCGTCGACATTCACTATTTTTTGCTGCGCTGCATGACATGGCGCGGAATCACAGCAGACCATGACTGATTCAATTCGCCGCCGCGCGGCTCTGCAAGCAGGTGCTGGAGTAACCCTCTTGTCCTGCTTCCCGGGCGCACAAGCCCAGCCAGCCGCAGCGGGCGGAGGCCGTACAGCCTGGCCCGCCTGGGACGCTTTCAAAGCCCAGTTCATCAACGAAGGAGGCCGCGTGGTCTCCGATGACGACGGGGGCGGCCAGACCTATTCCGAAGGCCAGTCCTACGCACTTTTCTTTGCGCTGGTGGCGAACGACCGGCCCATGTTCGACAAACTGTTGCGCTGGACGGAGAACAACCTCTGCGAAGGCGACATGACAGCGCGCCTGCCCGCATGGCTCTGGGGCCGCCGCCCAGACGGCACATGGGGTGTGATCGACAGCAACGCCGCATCGGACGCCGACCTGTGGATTGCCTACGCGCTCGGCGAGGCCGGCCGCCTGTGGAACGAGCGCAGCTACCGCGCCCTTTCAGCCTTGCTGGCCGCACGCGTGCTGCGCGAGGAAACCGCTGACATCCCGGGCCTGGGCCCCACGCTGCTGCCCGCGCCCAAGGGGTTCGTGCAGCCCAATGGCCGCTGGCGCCTGAACCCCAGCTACATGCCCATGCATCTGATGCACTGGCTGGCCGCCAGTGACTACGACCCGCAATGGAAAAAGCTGGTGGACAGCTCACTCAAGATTATTCGAGGCGCGTCACCCAAGGGCTTCACCCCGGACTGGACCGTGTACGACGCCAAGCAGGGATTCCTGATCGACACCGAAGGCAAAGAAAAGGGGCAGGGCACCTATAACGCCATCCGCGTTTACCTGTGGGCGGGTGTGATGCATGCCGACGCGCCCGGACGCAAGGCGCTGCTCGACACCCTGGCGCCCATGGCCCGCTATGTGCGCGAGCAGGGCTATCCGCCCGAATCCATCGATATCCTGACCGGGCAGGCCTCGGGCCCTGCGCCCTCGGGCTTTTCGGCCGCTATGCTGCCCTTTCTGCGTGCAATGGGGGACGACAAGGCACTGCAGTCGCAGCGCATGCGCCTGGAGGCACGCCCGCTGCGGCCCAAGGCCTACTATGAGCAGGTGCTAGCCCTGTTTGGCCAGGGTGCATTCGAGGGAAAATACCGCTTCACAGCAACGGGTCAGCTCCTGGCGCGGTGGAAACCGTGACTTGAGCCCCCCAGCCGCCATTGGCTGAAATCCATCACCCTACTGGCCGCGCCTGCTTTCCCTCAGGATTGACAGTTTGTCGGCTGCGGGACTTCAAGCTGAAAGCCCCCTGAGATTGCCCCTTTCAGCTACCAGCGCCGCAACACCACACGTAATCCGGCAATCTCAATCTGGGGTTCCAATTCCACAGAGCCAGCCCACTGCGCTGTCCCACCGCATAATCAACTGCGAAGCTCGTAGCATGTCGAGTCCCCCTCCGCACACTGCAGCATGCCCCTACGAACCTCTGGCCTTGACGACCGCATGAACCCACAAGCCCATCTGCTCTGGAAAGCGCCCCGCTGGGCCTTGGCTGTGTTGCTAGCAGTGCTGGGGATGCTGGGGCCGTTCTCAATCGACACCTACATCCCCGCGTTCTCGGGCATCGCCACAGCGCTGGGTGCGACACCGGTGCAGATGCAGCAGACGTTGTCGGCCTACCTGTTCGGCTTTGCGTTCATGAGCTTGTTTCACGGAGCGTTGGCCGACAGCTTCGGACGCAAGCCGGTAATCCTCTGGGGCATCGCGGTATTCACGTTGGCATCAGCGGGCTGCGCGCTGTCGCAGACCATCGGGCAATTGGTGTTCTTCCGCGCATTGCAAGGACTGTCCACTGGCGCTGGTATCGTGGTGTCGCGCGCGGTGATCCGCGACATGTTTCCCCCCGCCCAGGCACAGAAGGTGATGAGCCAAGTCACCATTTACTTTGGCGTGGCCCCGGCAATTGCACCCATCGTGGGAGGCTGGTTGTTCGTGCACCTTGGTTGGCACAGTATTTTCTGGTTTCTGACCTTGGTGGGTGTGGCGCTGTGGACTGCTAACTACCACCTGTTGCCCGAAACCTTGCATCACGAGCACCGGCAGCCCTTCAATGTGCGCCACCTGATGCGCGGCTATGTGCAGCTCGGGTCGAGCGCGCAGTTTGTGTTGCTGGCCCTGGCCAGCGGCGTGCCGTTCAATGGCATGTTCCTGTATGTACTCTCTGCACCGGCATTCCTGGGCGAGCACTTGTCATTGGCACCCACACAGTTCTTCTGGTTCTTCGTTCTGACCATCTCGGGCATCATGGGCGGCGCCTGGCTTAGCGGGCGCCTGGCCGGACGCATCCCGCCCAAGCGGCAGATACGCCATGGTTTTCTCATCATGTGCACGGTGGCGGTGTTCAACCTCGCGGCAAATCTGCTGTTTCCGCCACACGCCTGGTGGGCCTTGCTACCCATCGCCATCTTTTCTTTCGGCTGGGCACTGATGGTGCCGGTGGTCACGCTGCTGGTGCTAGACCTGCATCCGGAGCGCCGGGGCATGGCCTCATCGATGCAAGCGTTTGTGGGATCCAGCGCCAATGGCCTGGTGGCCGGTCTGATTGCCCCCCTGGTCATGCACTCCACAGCGCTGCTGGCACTGGCCTCGCTACTGATGATGGGCATTGGCCTGGTGGCCTGGATCTATCTGCACCACCGCTGGCCCGACATTGGACGCAGGGCCACGCACCTCTGAAAGCCCTGCAGGGTCTGTGGGGCGGCCCCACCGCCAGTCCGCCGCCCATACAGCGGGAACGATGAGCACATCAGGTACCGGACGGGTGCCGACGATCCACGCTCTTTTGCTGGTAATACCGGTTTTTCTCGGCGTACATGGCCTGGTCGGCCCGGTTGATCGCAGCCTCCACCGCTTCGCCAGAATGGCAGCAGGCGATGCCCATAGCCAGGCTGAGGTGCTGGCCCGGATAGAACTGGTTGTTAAGCTCCAGCATCGAGATAATGCGCTCCTGCAGCGCTTGGGCACCGCGCTCGTCGGTCCCCGGCAGCAGCACGGTGAACTCGTCGCCACCAATGCGGGCTGCACAGGCGGGCGCATCCACGGCCTTGGCAAGCACCTCACCCACGCGCCGCAACATCGAATCGCCCGCTGCGTGACCTTGCTCGTCATTGACAGCCTTCAGGCCATTCAGATCAATAGCAATGATGGACAGCGGCCAGGGGCCTTTGCGCGTGAGCCGGTTCAGCTCTTCGGCATAGAAGGCGCGGTTGCGCAACTGGGTGAGAACATCGTGTTTGCCCAGATATTCGAGGTAAGCCTCTGCCTTTTTACGGGCTGTGATATCCACCAGCGAAAGGAGCACCAGGCCCCAATCATGCCGATGGCTATCGAGCACCGAGAATTGCATGTGGATATTCACCGCATCGCCGGACAGTGAGTAGTTCACCACCTCGCGCTGCTGGAAAGTCTTCCCTTCCCACAGGTCCTGCAACTGCTCGGCAAAGGACTCATGCATCTCACCACGGAACACGCGGCCAATGCTGTTGAGCAGCATCTCCTTGCTAGCGGCACCGAACATCCGCAATGTCTGCTGGTTCACGTCGATGACACGGATTTCTTGCATGCAGCGTGCCACAAAGTCTGGATGCACCTTGAGGAATGTCTTGAAGTCGCCGATGCCCTGGGCACGCACGCCATCAAGCAAATTCTTTACAGCGCTGAAGTCCTCAACCCAGAGCGAGACTGGTGAATGCTCAAAAAGGTCGCGCGCGTACTGCTCGCTGCGCCGCAAGCGGCGCGCCGCCTCCAGTTGCTGAGTGTTGTCCTCCAGAGAGACCAGCACGCGGCTCCAGTCGGCCTCATGACCAGGCAATATGCGCGCACGGACCAACACGTCAAGGCGTCGGCCATCGAGCGCGTAGTTCACCGTCTGGTTGGCAAACTCCATCTGCCCGTCCCACAATTGCGCAAGTTCATGTGCCGCAGTGTCGTGCCGGTCGTCACGAAAGACCTTGTCGAGATTCGCCTCCAGATGCTGCAGACTGTCGGCCGAGAACAACTCCAGCGTGCGCCGATTGACCTGCAGCACACGCAGCGACGCACTGCATTGGCGTAGGCGGGCCGGGTCTTCGGCCAGATGGGAGCGTATGTCCATCACTCCTTGCGCGCGCCAACCGTCGAACAGACGCTTGAGTTCGCTGAAATCCTCCAGCCAAAGCGACACGGGTGCCAACTCAAACATGTGTTCGTAGTCGGCGCCCGAGGAGAGAGAAGACAACACAACAAAATTCCTCCGTGGGCAATTATTGACGACAAGGCCCGAAAAAAGCGGGGGGCGCGCAATCCAGCCACAAAAAAGGGCTGGCACCTTACAGTGCCAGCCCTTGCTCGGACGGAGCGCTCAACACGCTCGACCTCTGTCCATCCATCAGCGTGCGGGGCGCGCAGGGCGCTTGCGCGCGTCGTGGGCCACAAAAGGCTTGCCACCACCACCCGCAGGCTTGGAGAACGCAGGCTTGCGCGGCGCGAAGTCACCACGCGGTGCGCCTGCATCGCTACGGGGGGCAAAGCCACCTCGGCCTGCATCGCCAAAGCCCGGCTTGCGACCGTAACCTTCGCCGTCGCGGCGAGGCGCAAAACCCCGGTCAGCGCCACGGTCGTCACGGCCACCGAAGCCACCACCATCGCCCCGGGCTGGAGCACCACGGTTGTCGCCACGGCCCGCAAAACCGCCGCCAAAACCACCACCGAAGCCACCACGGTCATGGCCGCCACGGGCCGGGCCGCCAAACTTGCGGTCACGGCTGTCGCGGTCGTAGCCACCCGAGCGGCCACGGCCACCAAAGTCACCGCCACGGGGCGCCTGAGGAGCACGTTGGGTGGGCTCCATGCCTGGAACCACTTCGGCCTTGAACTGCTGGCGGCTGTACGACTCAATGTCGTAAATCTTGCGGCGGTCGCGGAACTCGGCAAAAGTGACGGCCAAGCCGTCGCGGCCCGCACGGCCGGTGCGGCCGATGCGGTGGGTGTAGTCCTCGGCCTTCATGGGCAAACCGAAGTTAAACACGTGGGTGATCGTGGGCACATCGATGC
>NZ_QAIH01000328.1:9793-16323 GCF_003060895.1 Acidovorax sp. HMWF029
CCACCAGAATCTGCACCTGCCCACTGCGCAGCGCCATCAAACGGCGGTTGCGCAGGCCCTGGCTCAGCGCGCCATGCAGGGCTACAGCCGAGAAGCCGTCTTGCTGCAGGTCGTTAGCCAAACCATCGCACTCCACCTGGGTGCTGGCAAACACGATGGCCTGGTTGATCGTGGTGTCACGCAGCCAGTGGTCCAGCAGCTTGCGCTTGTGCTGAGCGTTGTCAGCCCAATACAGCACCTGCTTGATGTTGGAATGCTTCTCTTGCGGCGAATCGATGGTCACCTTCTGCACGGACGAACCGCCGTCGTGCATCACACGCATGGCGAGCTGCTGGATGCGGGGCGCGAAGGTGGCGCTGAACATCATGGTCTGCTTGCGCTGCGCGGTCAGCTGGTTCAGTTCGGCCAGATCGTCCGAGAAGCCCAGGTCAAGCATGCGGTCGGCTTCGTCCACGACCAGGAACTGCACCTTGTCGAGCTTGATCTGCATCGAGCGCTGCAGGTCCAGCAGGCGGCCAGGGGTAGCAACCACCAGGTCCGCGTTCTGCAGTTTGGCGATCTGCAGCTGGTAAGGCATGCCGCCCACTACATTAGCCACGCGCAGACCACGGCAGTGCTTGACCAGGTCGATGGCGTCATGCGCCACCTGCTGGGCCAGTTCACGCGTCGGGCAAAGGATCAGGGCGCCGGGGGTAGCAGCCTTGAAGTTGCGCGAGCTGGTGGGGTCCTTGCGCTTGGCACGCTTGGGAGCAGGCTCGCCACGGGCGGCAGCCTCGGCCACGGCGCGCTCGAACGCAGCGCGCTCTTCGGCTTCGGCCACGGCCTGCTGCTGGATCAGCGTGTGCAGCACTGGCAACAGGAAGGCTGCGGTCTTGCCGCTACCCGTCTGGCTGGAAACCATCAGGTCGATGAACTTGGACGCATCGCTGCCCATGGCCAGGGGAATGGCCTTGCGCTGCACACTGGTGGGCTGGGTGTAGCCCAAGTCGGCAACGGCGCGCACAAGCTCAGGCGCCAAGCCCAGCTCGATGAAGCCATTGGGCTCGGCCATCACGGCGGCATCGCCTTCAGCAGCTGCGGCCACCACAGCGTCCAGAGGGGATGGCTGCGCGGAAACGTCGGCAGCAAAGGAAGTATCGGCAGGCGCGAATTCGCCCTGCACCAAAGAGGTGTCGGTCATGATTTTTCTCTCACGAAGACGGTCGCAGGCGCTGCCCACGATTGGCTTCGTCAAATGGTTAAAAAACATCAACCATCAAACGAAACCTGCGCTGGCTCTGGAGGATCAGGCCGATGCGGGTGGGCTGTTATTCGCCAGCCCTGCACTGCCGACTTACATTTGCATGTGGGCAGTGGGCTGACAAGCCCGGTGTGTGAGGGGAGATGCACAAACTGCGAGGCGGATTTCCTACGCAGCCCGCTATTATTGCACGATTAAGGGTTTCCCCGCAATACCCCTCACATACGCAGCCCGCCAAACGGGCGTACCCGGGGACCAGCGCCCTCGCGCAATGGCCACCTCGCCACGAAGGCGGCATACACCGCGCTTGCACTGAGCGCGCCTGGCGCAAAGAGGCTCAAGGGATTTTCGCTTCCAAGGACAACAGGTGTTGGCGATAGTGCGCCAGCTCGTCGATGGACTCGTGCACGTCAGCCAACGCCGTGTGCTTCTGGGCCTTTTTGAAACTGGTGTAGGCCTCGGGCTTCCAGCGCTTGGCCAATTCCTTCAGCGTGCTCACGTCCACATTGCGGTAGTGGAAGAACTTCTCCAGCTTTGGCATGTAGCGCACCAGAAAACGGCGGTCCTGCCCGATGCTGTTGCCACACATGGGAGCCGTACCCTTGGGCACATACTGGCCCAGAAATGCGATGATCTGCCGCTCGGCCTCTTCCTCAGTCACAGTCGAGGCCTTCACCTTGTCGATCAGGCCGCTGCGACCGTGGGTTCCCTTGTTCCAGGCATCCATCTTGTTCAGCAACTCATCCGATTGGTGAATGGCAAACACCGGGCCTTCAACACGGGGCTCCAGGCCCGGGCCCGTCACGACCACGGCAATCTCCAGCAGGCGGTCCGTATCAGGCTCCAGGCCAGTCATTTCACAATCGAGCCAGACCAGGTTCTGGTCGGATTTGGTTAGCGCGGTTGGGGTGGGGTTGTTGGCTTCTGACATGGCGCGCATTGTCGCCGATGGCCTAAACTCGCCGCACATGCCCACCCCCGACGACCTCTCCCCCTCTATGCTGCTCACGCTGGCCTTTGCGGCTGCGCTGGTCCTGGGCCTTGCGCTCAAGTTCTGGCTGGCCACCCGCCAGGTGCGGCATGTCGCGCGCCACCGTGCCGCCGTGCCAACGCCCTTTGCCGAGCGCATCCCCCTGGCAGCCCACCAGAAGGCCGCCGACTACACCATCACCAAGGCCCGCCTGGGGCTGTTGGGGATGGCCCTAGGCTATGTGGTGCTGCTCGGGTGGACCCTGCTCGGCGGGCTGGACGCGCTGAACCGCGCCCTGCTGGATGCCATGGGCCCCGGCATGATGCAACAGATGGCTCTGTTGGTGGCGTTTGCCGCCATCGGTGGCCTGATCGACCTGCCTCTGTCGCTGTACCAGACCTTTGTGATCGAAGAGCGTTTTGGCTTCAACAAGATGACTTGGCGACTGTGGCTGGCCGATGCGATCAAGGGCCTGCTGGTGGGCGCCCTCATCGGCCTGCCGATTGCCGCGCTGATTCTGTGGCTCATGGGCGCGGCCGGCCCGCTGTGGTGGCTGTGGGCCTGGTGCTTCTGGATGGGCTTCAACCTGCTCTTGATGGTGATTTACCCCACCTTCATCGCGCCCTTGTTCAACAAGTTCCAGCCGCTCGAAGACGAATCCCTCAAAACCCGCGTCACCGCCCTCATGCAGCGCTGCGGCTTTTCTGCCAAAGGCCTGTTCGTGATGGATGGCAGCCGCCGCAGCGCCCATGCCAATGCCTATTTCACGGGCTTTGGTGCAGCCAAGCGCGTGGTTTTCTATGACACCCTGCTCAAGCAGCTGGCCCCGGGCGAGGTCGAGGCCGTGCTGGCACACGAGCTGGGCCACTTCAAGCACCGCCACATCATCCAGCGCATCGTGGTCATGTTCGGCCTTAGCCTGGCCGGTTTTGCGCTGCTGGGCTGGCTCTCCACCCAGGTGTGGTTCTACACCGGCCTGGGCGTGCGCCCCAACATCTCGCTGGACCCATCCGTGGCAGCCGCCCCCAACGATGCCTTGGCGCTGCTGCTGTTCATGCTGGTGGCGCCCGTGTTCACCTTCTTCATATCGCCGCTGTTCTCGCAGCAGTCACGCCGTCACGAGTTCCAGGCTGACGCCTACGCGGTGGCCCAGGCCAGCGGCACCGATCTGGCATCGGCCCTGCTCAAGCTCTATGAAGACAATGCCTCCACACTGACACCCGACCCGGTGTACGTGAAGTTCTATTACTCGCACCCGCCCGCCACCGAACGGCTGGCACGCATGCACAACCACCCTGCCCATCCATGACCACCACCATGTTGAAGAAAAAAGACTGGTCTGCTCTTGCCCGCCGTGCGCTGACCGCTACTGAAGTTGTAGCAAATCTCGCCAAACTCGAAGGCTGGAGCCTGAGCGGTGATGGCGCAAACGTCGCCATCGAGAAGACCTACCATTTCGCCAACTACTACGAGACCATTTCGTTCGTGAATGCACTTGCCTTCATCGCGAATGCGCAGGACCACCACCCCGACCTGTCGGTGCACTACAACCGCTGCGTAGTGCGACTGAACACGCACGATGTGAACGGCATATCGTCCACCGACTTCGAGTGCGCGGCCCAGTTCGATGCACTCGTGGCGTGAACGCAGCCGTCGCCGCATGAACCTTTACCCGCACGACCATGGCTGAACGCAGCGCCCTCATGGAAGGCACCGTGGTGGCCAGCCATGGGCGCCACTGCATGGTTGAGACCGCCGACGGAGAACGCCGCATCTGCCACCCACGGGGCAAAAAAAGCCAGGCAGTGGTCGGCGATCGGGTACTGTGGCAAGCCCCGCCGCCCGGCCAGGGCGACGAAGGCACCATCGAGAAGGTGCTGGAGCGGCGCAACCTGTTCTACCGCCAAGACGAGATCCGCACCAAGTCGTTTGCAGCCAACCTGGACCAGGTGCTGATCCTGATCGCAGCAGAACCCGTGTTCTCAGAGAGCCAGCTCGCCCGCGCACTGATCGCAGCCGAGGCCGAGGGCATCAAGCCCCTGATCGGCCTCAACAAAAGCGATCTGGTGGAGCCCTTTGCCCGCGCCTGGGAGCGGCTGCAGCCATACCGCCACATGGGGGCGGGTACGCACTATGGCGTGCTGCCCTTGTCGCTGGCGCTGTCCAGCGATGTGGACCGCGCGCTGCTGATGGAACACCTGCGGGGCAAAACCACGCTGGTGCTGGGCCCCTCGGGCTCGGGAAAGAGCACGCTGATCAACCTGCTGGTGCCGGGTGCCACAGTGCAGACCGGCGAGATTTCGCAGGCGCTGAACTCCGGCAAACATACGACCACCAGCACGCACTGGTACTGGATGGATGCGGAGCGCACCACTGCGCTCATCGACTCGCCCGGCTTCCAGGAATTCGGACTGCACCACGTGGCGCCCATGCAGCTCGCCGCCTGCATGCCGGATATTGCAGAACACGCCAACCACTGCAAGTTCTACAACTGCACTCACCTGCACGAGCCCGGTTGCGGCGTTCTAGATGCAGTCAAAAACGGCCCCTCCGCGCATGGGATAAGCCCTAGCCGCTACAAAATTTATAGCAATTTATTTGACGAACTGAGTCACACGCGCTACTGACCAGGGACGTGGCCAGGCGCCCAGCATCACCCCAGCAGGCGGGCCAACGTGAGCAACGCCAGCAACAGCATCCAGACCACCACCGATCGCCACACCAGCCCCACCACACTGCGCAGGTGGCCCACCTCGGGCTCACGGCCGGGGGTGGCATCGCTGTCGCCCATGTCAGCGTCGATCTCCAGCCCTTGCGGCGCCTGCATTTCGGCACGCGATTTCAGTGCCTCGCCACCCAGGCGTACGTTGATCGCACCCGCGGTGGCGGCAAGCACCACTCCGTCGTTGTCGTTGGGGAAGCGCTGCGCATGAAAACGCCAACCCTCGATCGCTTCTTCGAAGCTGCCCACAACCGCAAAGCTCAGCGCCGTGAGCCGCGCTGGCAGCCAGTCCACCAGAGTCCAGGCCTGGGCGCAGGCGTTCTGCAGTGACGCACTGGCGGGCTGCGTGCCCGCGCGCTGCCGGTAGTGCCAGATGCGTGAAACAAATTCGGCCAGGCGGTAAAGCACCGCCCCCGTAGGCCCCAGCCCCAGCGCCGCCAGCACCGAGAACCAAGCCAGCACACCAAACACATGGCGGTGCGCGGCCAGCACCGAATACTCGATCACATGGCGCACGATCTCACTGCGGGGCAAGGCCCCCACATCCACCTGCTGCCAGTGGGCGAGGCGCTCGCGGGCGGCGTCTTCATCACCCTCTTCGAGCGCATCACGGATGCCGGTGAAATGGTGGCTGAACTGTCGGAACCCCAGCGTGACATACAGCACCGCCACGCTCCACAACACGGCAAACGGCCAGCCAAGGCCCCACAGCAGCGCCCAATGGATGGCCAGGGTGATCAGGGCCGGGAGCAGCACCGCGAGACTCCAGGCCACCCATCCATGGTGGGGCTTGCCCGCGTCGAAATTGCGGCTCACGGACAGCGCCCATGCCCGCAAACCCGCATGGATGGGGTTGCTGCGAGCCAGGGGGCGGGCCTGCTCGATCAGCAGAGCGAACAGGATGGCAAAGAAACTCATGGGGGGCAATGATACTGGGGCTTCGCCCCCGTGCACCCTTTATGTGCGAGGCGGGTCAGGCCTGCATGAAACGATAGAAATTGCGCAACATGCCAGCAGTCGCTCCCCAGATGAAATGGTTCTTGCGGCTGTCCTGGTAGGGCATGGAGAACCATTCGCGGCGCACACCATCCCGGTCGAATACATGGCGCCGGTGGTTGGCAGGGTCCAGCAGAAACGCCAGTGGCACCTCAAACAGGTCCGCCACCTCATAGGGATTGGGTCGCAGCTCGCAATCTGGCCGCACCAGCGCCACCACCGGCGTGATGATGAAGGACGAGCCCGTGACATAGGTCGGCAGGGTGCCCAGCACATCGACAAACTCGGGCGCAAGCCCCACTTCTTCCTGGGCTTCACGCAAGGCGGTGTCGGCGGCCGTGGCGTCGCCGGGGTCTGCCCGCCCGCCCGGGAACGCCACCTGCCCCGAATGGGTAGACAGGTGGGCCGTGCGCTCGGTGAGCAGCACCGTGGGCTGCTCGCGCAGCATGATTGCCAGCAGCACGGACGCGTGGGCTGGCTCGCGGTTCATGAACTTCTTCTCCAGCACCACCTCAGGCTCCCATCGGGGCGGGTGCGCAAACCGCACGCGCAGCGCCTCTGGCGTCTGCGCCGCTGCAGGCACTGCGGGCAGGTGCGCGTCC
>NZ_QAIH01000328.1:16335-19068 GCF_003060895.1 Acidovorax sp. HMWF029
ACAGCGGCGCAATGACGGATGAAACGGCGGAGGCTGGAGGAGATGGATTCACTCAAAAATTTCGGTTGGGCTTCGGATTCAACAGGCCAAAAAAACAAAAAGCCGCTACAGGCTGATGCTGTAGCGGCTTGTCAGGACAGGCCCACGCCTTGCTTGGATCAAGCGGCGGTAGCAGCTGCCTTGACGCGCGAAGGCAGTTTTTCCTTGATACGTGCCGACTTGCCGCTGCGGTCACGCAGGTAGTACAGCTTGGCACGGCGCACGTCACCGCGGCGCTTGACTTCGATGCTGGCGATCAGCGGGCTGTAGGTCTGGAACGTACGTTCCACGCCTTCGCCGCTGGAGATTTTTCGCACGGTGAAGCCGCTGTTCAGGCCACGATTGCGCTTGGCAATCACGACGCCTTCGTATGCCTGCACGCGCTTGCGGGTACCTTCCACCACGTTCACGCTCACGATGACGGTGTCACCAGGGGCGAATTCGGGGATGGTCTTGTTCAAGCGGGCAATTTCTTCCGCTTCCAGGGTCTGGATCAGGTTCATGTTTGATATCCAACGATCTTGTCCGCGCCAAAATGGCTGCGTCGGGATTGACGGTTCAGTGTTTTGCGGGAGGAATCCCTGTCAAAACGGCCGGCCAGAGGATCGAAAAGCCTTTGATTATACCAATTCAGGCGAGCTTGGCCAATACAGCCTCGTCTGCTGGGGCCAAACGCCCCGCCTGGCGCGCCACATCGATGAGATCAGGGCGGTGGCGGGCCGTAATGGTCAGCCGCTGGTCACGCCGCCAGCGCTCGATCTGCGCATGGTGCCCGGACATCAGGGGCGCTGGCACCTGCTGCCCCGCCCATTCCTCCGGCCGCGTGTAATGCGGACAGTCCAGCAGGCCATCGAGCGCCGGGTTGAAGCTGTCGAGCTGGTGGCTGCCTTCGTCGTTGAGCACGCCAGGCTGCAGGCGGGCGACCGCATCCAGCAAGGCCATGGCAGCGATTTCACCGCCCGAGAGCACAAAATCCCCCAGGCTCACCTGCACATCCACATGCGCGTCGATGAATCGCTGGTCAATGCCTTCATAGCGGCCACACAGCAGAACAGCGCCCGCGCTGGCAGACCAGCGCTCCACGGCCGCATGGTTGAGCGGTGACCCGATGGGCGAAAAAAGAACCAACGGCGCCCGGCCCTCCTGTGGCTCGGCCCGCTCCGCTCGGATGGCTTCGAGACACCGCTGCAGCGGTTCGGCCATCATCACCATGCCGGGGCCACCCCCAAAGGGCCGGTCATCCACCCGGCGGTAGTTGCCTTCGGCATGGTCGCGCGGGTTCCACAGGCGCACATCGACCTGACCGCAGACATAGGCGCGGCGGGTCACGCCACTGGCCAGAAACGGCGCGAATAGCTCGGGAAACAGGGTGATGATGTCAAAGCGCATGGTGCAGGGCGCCAAGAAGCGGCGTTCGGTCAGTAGTCCGGCTGCCAATCGACCGTGATGCGCTTTTCTGGCAGATCCACCTTGTCCACAAACGCAGAGACAAACGGGATCATGCGCTCGCGGGCCTTGCCATCTTCCTCATAGGCCAGCACCAGCACGGTCTGGGGTCCGGTGGACATCAGCTCCTGCACCTGCCCCAGCGCCACACCTTCGCGATTGACGACCGACAAGCCAATCAGATCAACCCAATAGAACTCATCTGCTGCAGTGGAGGGGAAACTTGAGCGCGGCACAAAGATGCGCGCGCCGCGCAGGGCCTCGGCTGCATTGCGGTCATCAATGCCCTGCGCCCAGGCCACCACGGTGTCGGAATGGTCCTTGGCCTGGCGGATGGACAGCAACACCGTGCCGACAAATGCCTTGGCACCCCGCTCGGACGGCTGCAGGTACCAGCGCTTGGACGCGAACAGCGCCTCGGGGCTGCTGCTATGGGAGAGCACCTTGAACCAGCCCTTGACACCCCAGGCATCGGCAATGCGCCCCACTTCAACGGCATCGGGCGGCAGCTCTGCGGGTTCGAGGGTCAGGGGAATGGTGGCCATGGCGGGGAGATTCCAGAATAGGAAAAGGGCGGGTTCCGCCAGACAAGCCGACGGAACCCGCCCTTTTCAGGGAGCTTTAAGCAGCCTTCTTGGCGGCTTGCTTGATCAGGCGGTCCACCGTGGGGGAGGACTGGGCGCCAACGCCCACCCAGTAAGCCAGACGGTCTTGCACGATGCGCAGACCTTCTTCGGTTTCCTTGGCGGTGGGGTTGTAGAAGCCGATGCGCTCGATGAAGCGACCATCACGGCGCACGCGCTTGTCAGCAACGACGATGTTGAAGAAAGGACGGCCCTTGGAGCCGCCGCGGGAGAGTCGAATGACGACCATGATTTATCCTTCGGGTGGTGAACTCCGGCAACATTTGCCGTAAGCCACAGTGTTCGCAACCATATTCGCAACGCTTGAGACACGCGACATGGCCACCCGGCCAGCGACACGCTGCAAAGCCCGCGATTATATCCATTTCCTCCAAAATGCCCACCATCCGTCCCAGCACCGACAGCGACATCCCTGCCATTACAGCCATTTACCAACACCACGTGCTCCACGGCACAGGCACCTTCGAGATCGATCCCCCTTCTGAAGCCGACATGGCGGGTCGCCGCGCCGACGTGCTGGCACGTGGCCTGCCGTGGCTGGTCGCCGAGAAGGACGGGCAGGTGCTGGGTTTTGCCTACGCCAACTGGTTCAGCCCCGCCCAGC
>NZ_QAIH01000328.1:19078-42694 GCF_003060895.1 Acidovorax sp. HMWF029
TGGGCCTTGGCCGCAAGTTGCTGGCCGAGCTGACCGTGCAGGCCGAAGCCGTGGGCGTGCGCAAGCTGCTGGCGGTGATTGGCGACTCGGCCAATGCGGGCTCGATCGGCGTGCACCGGGCACTGGGGTTTACCGATGTGGGCATCATGCGCTCGGTGGGCTGGAAGTTCGGCGCCTGGCGCGACATCGTGCTGATGGAAAAGACCCTGGGCGCGGGCGACACCACCTCCCCCGAATGACACAATGCCCCGCATGAAGAACAAGACCCTGGCGGCCTGGCTGGCCTTTCTGGGCGGGCCGCTGGGCCTGCACCGTTTTTACCTGCACGGCATGTGGGACCTGATCGGCTGGCTGCTGCCGCTGCCCACGGCGCTGGGGGTTTACGGCATCCAGCGCGTGCAGCAGTTTGGTCAGGACGACCACACCAGCTGGATGCTGATCCCGCTGCTGGGCTTCACCATCGCGGGCTGTGCACTGCAGGCGATCCTGTTCGCCCTGAAGACGCCCGAAGCCTGGAACGCCCGCTACAACCCCGATGCCGCGCCTGACGCCGCGCCGGGCCGCACCGGCTGGATCACCATCGCCGCCATCGTGGCGTCGCTGATGATTGGCACGGCAGTGCTGATGGCCAGCATTGCATTCAGCTTCCAGCGCTACTTCGAGCACCAGATCGAGGAAGCCCGCAAAATTTCTCAATGAAATCGGCGCCCTGCGCCTGATGAGTAAGCGCAAGCAGCTATAAAATATATAGCAATTGACCAACCGCCATCCGCTGGCAGCCAGCGGATGGCGGCGGGACTTCAGAAGATCTGCAGGCTGATCCAGTAGGCCACGGCGGCCACAAATGCGCTGGCCGGAATGGTCAAAATCCACGCCCAGACGATATTGCCTGCCACGCCCCAGCGCACAGCACTGGCGCGCTGGGTGGAGCCGACGCCCACGATGGCACCTGTGATGGTGTGGGTGGTGGACACCGGAATGCCCAGCGTGGTGGCCAGGAACAAGGTCAGCGCCCCGCCCGTCTCAGCGCAGAAGCCGCCCACAGGCTTGAGCTTGGTGATCTTCTGGCCCATGGTCTTGACGATGCGCCAGCCGCCAAACATGGTCCCCAGGCCGATGGCCACGTAACAGCTCACGATGGTCCAGGTGGGCGGCGAGGCCGCAGTTGCCGAGGTGTACCCCGTGGCGATCAGCAGCAGCCAGATGATGCCGATGGTCTTTTGTGCGTCATTGCCACCGTGGCCCAGACTGTAGGCGCCGGCAGATACCAGCTGCAGGCGGCGGAACCACTTGTCCACCTTGCTCGGGCGTGTGCGGCGGAAGATGTGCGCTACGGCCACCATCATGATGGAGCCTAGCAGGAAGCCAAGCATTGGCGAAACAAAGATGAACGCCACGGTCTTGAGGATGCCTGTGGAGATCAGCGCGCCAGCGCCCGCCTTGGCAATCACCGCGCCCACGATGCCCCCGATTAGCGCATGCGAAGAACTGCTGGGGATGCCGTAGTACCAGGTGATGACGTTCCAGGTGATGGCTCCCACCAGGGCACCAAACACCACATGTGTGTCCACGATGCCAGGCTGCACGATGCCCTTGCCCACCGTGGCCGCCACGCTCAGGTGGAAAACGAAAATCGCGATGAAGTTGAAGAACGCTGCGAACAGCACCGCCTGTGCGGGTTTGAGCACGCCGGTGGAGACCACCGTGGCAATCGAGTTGGCGGCGTCGTGGAACCCGTTCATGAAGTCGAACAGGAGCGCCAGCGCCACGAGCAGAACCACAACCCACAGGGCCGTTTGTACGGTTTCCATACCGGTCAGCCTGCGGTGATCAGGAGTTTTCGAGGACGATGCCCTCGATGCAGTTGGCCACGTCCTCGCACTTGTCGGTGATCGTCTCCAGCAGCTCGTAGATGGCCTTGAGCTTGATCACCTCGCGCACATCGGGCTCTTCGCGGAACAGCTTGCTCATGGCGCTGCGCATCACGCGGTCGGCGTCGGATTCGAGCTTGTCGATCTCCTCGCAGGTCTTGAGGGCGGCTTCGGCCACTGCGGGGTCAGCAATCTTGTCCAGCAGCTTCACCGCATCGCGCAGGCGCTCGCAACACTTGAGGCTCAGGTCCGTCAGGCGGGTGATTTCTTCGGTCATGTGGCGCACGTCGTACAGCGCCATGGTTTCTGCGGAGTCCTGGATCAGGTCGGCCACATCGTCCATCGTGTTAATGAGCGTGTGGATCTGCTCCCGGTCGATGGGGGTGATGAAGGTCTTGTGAATGGCCTTGTTGACCTCGTGCGTCACGCGGTCAGCAGCACGCTCGGCGTTGTCCACGTCCTGGTTGTACTTGTCGCGCAGGTGCGGATCACTGTAGTTGGCCACCAGCTGCGAGAAGGCCCGGGCCGCCTCGACGATGCGGTCCGCATGCTGGTTGAACATTTCGAAAAAATTGCCTTCGCGCGGCAACAGCTTGGCAAACAGCATGGGAGCGGCTCCTGGAACGGGATCGAATTATGAAAAAAGACAAAGCAATGACAGAAACATGACTTTTTCGTGACCCGAGGGAGTTTAACCGTCCGCTTCCCACCGACCGATGCCAGCGCCGCACGCGTTCATGCGCCCAGACAAGCACCCGGCGCGCCCGGATCAGGCGCTGCGAAAGATGAAATACACCGCACCGACCAGGCACAACCCCGCCCAGAGGTAGTCCCACTTGAGCGGCTGCCCCATGTAGAACACCGCAAACGGCACAAACACCCCCAGCGTGATCACCTCCTGCATGATCTTGAGCTGACCCACGTTGAACTGGGTGTAGCCGATGCGGTTGGCTGGCACCTGCAAAAGGTACTCGAACAGCGCTATGCCCCAGCTCACCAGCGCAGCGGTGTACCAGGGCGAAGACGCGAGGCTCTTGAGGTGCCCATACCACGCGAAGGTCATGAAGACGTTGCTGGCAATGAGCAGCAACACGGTCTGAAGCGAAACGGGCAGGGATTGAAGGGTGGACATCGACGGCCTCGGCCAGGAGGGGCTGGACAAGGGCCGGATTATGGCCAAAAAAGGCCCTCTGCGCGCGACAGGTAAGCACTTTATGCTATTAATACAATAGCAAACATCTGCACCCCAGTCTGCCGCACCCAAAAAAAAGGCACTGCCCAGAGGCAGTGCCTTGGTGCCATCCCGAGCCCAGTGCCCTTGGGCTGGCGGCAGACAGGGACGGCGGCGCGGGTTACTCGCCCAGATAGGCGGCACGCACCTTGGGGTCGTTCAGCAGTTGCTGGCCCGGGCCGGTCATGGTGATCAGGCCCGACTCCATCACATAGCCACGGTCGGCAATGGCCAGCGCACGGCTGGCGTTCTGCTCCACCAGCACGATGGTCACGCCCAGGGCATACACGTCGCGCACCACTTCAAAGATCTTGTCCACCATGATGGGCGACAGACCCATGGAAGGTTCGTCCAGCAGCAGCACCTTGGGCTGGCTCATCAGCGCACGGCCCATGGCCAGCATCTGCTGCTCACCACCGGACATGGTGCCCGCCAGCTGGTCCTTGCGTTCGCGCAGGCGCGGGAAGATGGTGAACATCTTCTCGATGTCGGCCAGGATGCCCGCCTTGTCCTTGCGAATGTAGGCGCCCATCTGCAGGTTTTCGGTGATGGTCATGCGGGCGAACACGCCACGGCCTTCCGGCACCATCACGAGGCCTTCCTTGACCAGGTCCCAGGCGCCCTTGCCCTTGATGCTCTTGCCCAGGTACTCGATGTCGCCATCGTTCAAGCCCAGGGTGCCGGTGATGGCCTTCATGGTGGTGGTCTTGCCAGCGCCGTTGGAGCCAATCAGCGAAACCAGTTCGCCTTCGCGCACTTCGAAGTCCACGCCCTTGACGGCCTGGATACCGCCGTAGGCCACCTTCAGGCCCTTGACCTGCAGCAGTACCTTGTTGGATTTTTCGGCCATTCTCAATGTCCTCCGGTGCCCAGATAGGCCTCAATCACTTTTTCGTTCTTCTGCACTTCGGCAGGGTTGCCTTCGGCGATCTGCTTGCCGTAGTCGAGCACCGTCACGCGGTCGCACAGACCCATCACCAGCTTCACATCGTGCTCGATGAGCAAGATGGTGCGGTTGTCGTTGCGGATGCGGTCGATCAGCTCGCGCAGCTGCACCTTCTCCGTGGCGTTCATGCCGGCGGCGGGCTCATCCAGCGCAATCAGCTGCGGGTCGGTGGCCAGGGCGCGGGCGATCTCGAGGCGGCGCTGGTCGCCGTAGCTCAGGGTCCGCGCCTTGTAGTCGGCAAACTTGCCAATGCCCACGTAGTCCAGCAGCTCCTGGGCACGCTTGGCGATGGCGGCCTCTTCGGCCTTGAAGCCCTTAGTGCGGAACACCGCGCCAAACAGGCCGGAGCCCGTGCGGATGTGGCGGCCGACCATCACGTTTTCCAGCGCCGTCATTTCAGCAAACAGGCGGATGTTCTGGAAGGTGCGCGCAATACCGGCCTTGGCCACTTCGTGCACGGCTGTGGGCTCGTAGGGCTTGCCTGCCAGCTCGAAGGTACCGGAGTCGGGCGTGTACAGGCCGGTGATCACGTTGAAGAACGTTGTCTTGCCTGCCCCGTTGGGGCCGATCAGGCCATAGACCTGACCGCGCTTGATGGTGATGCCCACGTCGGACAGGGCCTGCAGGCCGCCGAAGCGCTTGGATATTCCGGCGACCTTCAGCACCACTTCATTGGATTTCTCTGTCATTGCTAACTTTCGGTGGTGTTCTGCTTCAGGTCTTCTGCGTCAGGCTCTTGCCGTGCTCAGGCGACGGCCACAGGCCGCGGGGGCGCATCAGCATGATGATGATCATGGCCAGGGCAATCAGCAGCTGGCGCAGGATGGCGGAGTCCAGACGACCGTCCGTCATGGCTTGCAGCGGGCCCGCCACATAGCGCAGCACTTCGGGCAGGGCCGACAGCAGCACGGCGCCCAGGATCACGCCCGGAATATGGCCGATACCGCCCAGCACCACCATGGCAACGATCATGACCGACTCCATCAGGCTGAAGGACTCGGGCGAGACGAAGCCCTGGAAGGCACCGAACATCGCACCCGAGACACCACCGAACGAAGCACCCATGCCGAAGGCTAGCAGCTTCATGTTGCGGGTGTTAATGCCCATGGCCTTGGCGGCGATTTCGTCTTCACGGATGGCCATCCAGGCGCGGCCAATGCGCGAGTCTTGCAGGCGGTAGCAGATGATCACAGAGATCACCACCAGCACCAGGAACAGGTAGTAGTACAGCGTGACGGAGTTGATGTCGAAGCCGAACACCTCCAGACGCTTGCCCAGGTCCAGGCCAAAAATCTTGACCGAGTCGATCTGACCCAGGCCCTTGGGGCCGTTGGTCAGGTTGACGGGGTGGTCCAGGTTGTTCAGGAAGATGCGGATGATTTCGCCAAAGCCCAGCGTCACGATGGCGAGGTAGTCACCGCGCAGCTTAAGCGTGGGCGCCCCGAGCAGCGCCCCGAAGAACGCCGCCAGTAACGCCGCCACCGGTATCACAAGCCACAGCGAGGTGTGCAGCCCGTTGGGGAACATGGCGGCAAACGCCGCAAAGTTGTCCGCGAGGTGCGGCGAGGCCATCAAGGCAAACAGGTAGGCACCCACGGCGTAGAACGCCACGTAGCCCAGGTCCAGCAGGCCAGCGTAGCCGACCACGATGTTCAGGCCCAGGGCCAGCAGCACATACAGCAAGGCCAAGTCAGCGATACGCACCCAGGCGTTGCCGAAGGATTGCAGGATCAGCGGCAGCACCAGCAGCGCGACGGCGCCGATGATCCAGTTGGTTTTGGTGTTCTTCATGGTGTGAGGCTCCTCAGGCGCGATCGGCCACACGCTCACCCAGCAGGCCCGAGGGGCGCAGCGTCAGGATGATGATGAGCACGATGAACGCAAAGATGTCGGTGTAGTGGCTGCCCAGCAGACCGCCAGTGAGCGTGCCGATATAGCCCGAGCCAATGGCTTCGATGAGGCCCAGCAAAATGCCGCCCACCACCGCACCAGCCAAGTTGCCGATGCCGCCAAACACAGCCGCAGTGAAAGCCTTGAGTCCCGGCAGGAAGCCCATGGTGTGCTGGGCCGTGCCGTAGTTGGATGCATACATGATGCCGGCGATGGCCGCCAGCACGGCACCGATGATGAAGGTGGCCGAAATCACCATGTCGGGCTTCACGCCCATCAGGGACGCCACGCGGGGGTTCTCTGCCGTGGCGCGCATGGCGCGGCCCAGGTTGGTGTGGTTGACCAGATAAACCAGCGAGGCCAGAGCGACCGCCGTCACGCCCAGGATCAGGATCTGCGTGGGGGTGATGAAAGCGCCACCGATCTGGAAGGGCGAACTGGGCAGCAGCGTGGGATACGGCTTGTAGTTGGGCTTCCAGATGATCATCGCCAGCGTCTGAAGCAGGATCGACATACCGATGGCGGTGATCAGGGGGGCAAGGCGCGGACTGGTGCGCAGGGGCTTGTAGGCCACCTTCTCGATCACGAAGTTGAGGGTTGCAGCCACCACACACGCAATGAGGGTGGCCAGCAGCAGGATCATCCAGCCCGGCGCGCCCGGCATGGCGGCCTGCATCATTCCAATACAGCTCCAGCTGGTCAGGGCGCCGATCATGAGCACCTCGCCGTGGGCAAAATTGATGAGTTGAATAATGCCGTACACCATGGTGTAGCCCAAGGCTATCAAGGCGTACATGCTGCCGAGAACCAGACCGTTGATGATCTGTTGCAGCAAAATGTCCATAAGAGAAGTCCTTCGTTTGTGACGCACCCACCGCTCAGGCACCGGAATCGGTACAGCCTTGTGGGCCCGACTGCCATCTAGCAAAAAACCCGCCAGGCATTCAACTGTGCGGGTTTGTGGACCGGATTGTAGCGAGTAGTCTTCTCAGACCCTACCCGCGCCGGGCGGGGTTTTCCCTCGGGTTTTCGCCCCATCAGCGCGCCACGCACTTCATAAGAAAAAATGATCCACGCAGGATCATTGATGTGCAAACTTATTACCGCATCCATGCAAAATCAGCATAAAGTGGCAAACACACCCGGCATAGGCCCTTTCCGGGCCCGCTGCCTCAGTCCCCGTCGCCGGGGTCTCCACCATCGCCCGCTGCGGCATTGCGTACACGCAACTCGCGCAATTTCTGTGCAATCTTGATTTCGAGCCCGCGCTCCACCGGCTGGTAGAAACCGGGCTCCGGCATGCCCTCGGGCAGGTAGTTTTCGCCTGCGGCAAAGCCGCCCTCCTCGTCGTGTGCGTAGCGGTAGCCTTTGCCGTAGTCGAGCTGCTTCATGAGCTGCGTTGGTGCATTGCGCAGGTGCATGGGCACGGGCCGGGTGCCATCCTGCTTCACCCAGGCGCGCGCCGCGTTGTAGGCCTTGTAGACCGCGTTGGATTTGGGCGCCACGGCGAGGTACACCACGCACTCGGCCAGCGCCAGTTCGCCCTCGGGGCTGCCCAGGCGTTCGTAGACCTCGCTCGCATCGAGCGCCAGGCGCAGCGCGCGCGGGTCGGCCAGGCCGATGTCCTCGCTGGCCATGCGCACCAGGCGGCGGGCCATGTAGCGCGGGTCGGCGCCGCCGTCCAGCATGCGCACCAGCCAGTACAGCGCAGCATCGGGGTCGGAGCCGCGCACGGACTTGTGCAGCGCGCTGATGGTGTCGTAGAACTGCTCGCCGCCCTTGTCGTAGCGGCGCATACGCTCGCCCAGTACCTTGAGCAGCCACACGTCGGTGATCTCGGTGAGCTTTTCCTGCGCGGCCGCCATGGCCAGCGTCTCCAGTGTGTTGAGCAGGCGGCGTGCATCGCCATCGGCGTAGGCCACCAGGCGGTCGATTGCTACGCTTTCGATAGCTGGAAAGGCTTGCTCATCGCGCGCAAGGGCCACAATTTGCTTCAAATCCTCTTCCGACAACGGCTGCAGCACGTACACGGCGGCACGCGACAGCAATGCGGAGTTGACTTCGAAGGAGGGGTTCTCGGTAGTCGCGCCAATGAAGGTGAACAGGCCCGATTCGACATGGGGCAGGAAGGCATCCTGCTGGCTCTTGTTGAAGCGGTGCACCTCGTCCACAAACACGATGGTGCGCTGCTGCATGAGCCCGTCGCGCGCGGCCTGGGCCTGCTCCACGGCCTCGCGGATGTCCTTGACCCCTCCCAGCACGGCGCTGATGCTGATGAACTGGGCATCGAACGCATCGGCCATCAGGCGTGCGATGGTGGTCTTGCCCACACCGGGCGGGCCCCAGAGGATGCAGCTGTGCGGCCTGCCCGATTCAAAGGCGAGCCGCAGCGGCATGCCAGGGCCCAGCACATGCTGCTGGCCAATTACCTCACCCAAAGTGCGGGGCCGCAGGCGCTCGGCCAGGGGCTGGTGGTTGGAGGCCTGCGCCGCTGGGGGGGTGAAGGCACTGCGTGTGGCCATGGTGGAGTCGGTCCTGTCTACATCACGCATATCAAGCAAAAAAGCTCTTTCCGCCTGACCAACATGCGCTTTCAGCTATATTATTTATAGCAAATCACTGCTTCACCACGTCCGCCCCGGCGGGTGGCTTGAACTGAAAGCTGCTGGCAGGCAACGCCGCATTGGCCTGCATCCCGGTGAAGCGGATCAGCGACCGCTGGCCAAAGCTGTCCAGGATGTCGAGCGCTGCCAGCTGCTCTCCTGCAAAACCCACGCGCACGCTCTTGAGCTGACCGTCCTTGGTCTTCGGGCTGGCCAGCACCCACTGCAGCCCGTCCGCATCGGGGGCAGCCTCCAGCGTGAATTCGGCCTTGAGCGCCGACAGGTCGGGCGCCGAGGCCAGCAGCGCGGCGGGCGTGCTGCCCAGCGCCTGCGCCTGCGAGCGCTGCGTGACCTGGTTCAGGTCCACGTCGTACAGCCACAGGTTCTGGCCGTCGGCCACGATGGTCTGCTCAAAAGGCTTTTTGTAGACGAACTTGAAGCGCCCGGGGCGCTGGAACTCGAAGCTGCCACTCGACTGTTTAGTGCGCGCGGTCTGCCCCTCTTTGGGCGGCGAGGTCACGGTCTGCGTGAAATCGGCCTTGCCCGTCTGGGTGCCCTTCATGAAGGATTCCAGGCTTTTGAGGCCGTCAGCGCTTGCTGCACTTGCGGCAGCAGCTATCAAAATTACAGTAGCGATCTTTTTCAACAGAAACTCCTGTGGGGTGCGGGCAGGGGCTTTCCGCCCGGCCTATCATTCGCTGCGGTTGGGCACCAACACTTCGCGCTGCCCGCTGGCCGTCAGTGCGCTGACCAGCCCGGCTTTTTCCATGTCTTCCAGCAGCCGCGCCGAGCGGTTGTAGCCAATGCGCAGCTTGCGCTGCACGTACGAGATGCTGGCCTTGCGGTCCTTGAGCACCACTTCGACGGCCTGGTCGTACATGGGGTCCTTCTCGCCGCCTTCGCCACCAGCACCATCCCCTGACAGATCGCCGTCGCCATCCACAGTTCCACCTTCGAGCACGCCCTCGATGTAGTCCGGCTCCCCTTGTTCCTTGAGGTAGCTGACGACACGGTGTACTTCTTCGTCCGACACAAAGGCGCCATGCACCCGGATCGGCAAGCCCGTGCCGCTGGCCATGTAGAGCATGTCACCCATGCCCAGCAGCGCTTCGGCGCCCATCTGGTCGAGGATGGTGCGGCTGTCGATCTTGGAACCCACCGAGAACGCGATGCGGGTGGGAATGTTGGCCTTGATCAGGCCGGTGATCACGTCCACGCTGGGGCGCTGGGTGGCCAGGATCAGGTGGATGCCTGCCGCGCGCGCCTTCTGCGCCAGGCGGGCGATCAGCTCCTCGATCTTCTTGCCCACCACCATCATCAGGTCGGCCAGCTCGTCGATGATGACCACGATGTGCGGCAGACGCTGCAGCGGCTCGGGCTCTTCGGGCGTGAGGCTGAAGGGGTTGTAGATGAATTCCTCGCGCGCCTTGGCCTCGTCGATTTTGGTGTTGTAGCCCGCAAGATTGCGCACCCCGAGCTTGCTCATGAGCTTGTAGCGTCGCTCCATCTCGGCCACGCACCAGTTCAGTCCGTGGGCGGCCTGCTTCATGTCGGTCACCACGGGCGCCAGCAGATGCGGAATGCCTTCGTAGACCGACATTTCCAGCATCTTGGGGTCGATCATCAAGAGGCGCACATCGCGCGCCTCGGCCTTGTACAGCAGCGAGAGGATCATCGCGTTGATCCCCACCGACTTGCCCGAACCGGTGGTGCCGGCCACCAGCACATGCGGCATCTTGGCGAGGTCGGCCACCACCGGGTTGCCCACGATGTCCTTGCCCAGGCCCATGGTGAGCATGCTCTTGGCCTCGTGGTACACCTGCGATCCAAGGATTTCAGACAGGCGGATGGACTGGCGTTTGGCGTTGGGCAGTTCCAGCGCCATGTAGTTCTTGCCCGGGATGGTCTCCACCACGCGGATGGAAACAAGGCTGAGTGAACGCGCCAGGTCCTTGGCCAGGCCCACGATCTGCGAACCCTTCACGCCCGTTGCGGGCTCGATCTCGTAGCGCGTGATCACCGGCCCAGGCATGGCCGCGACCACACGCACTTCCACACCAAAGTCCTTGAGCTTTTTCTCGATGAGGCGGCTGGTCATCTCCAGCGTCTCGGGTGCCACGGTTTCCTGGCGCTGCTGCGGGCCATCGAGCAGGTCCACCAGGGGCAGCTTGCTGTCGGGCATCTCGGTGAACAGGGGTTTTTGCCGCTCTTTCACCACACGCGTGCTTTGGGGCACGTCCACCAGCACGGGTTCAATGATCTGGATGGGCTCGGGGTGATGCACCTCGCTCTCGGTGCGCTCCTCCAGCACCACGACTTCGCGCTCGCGCGCGGCCTTGCGGCCCACGGCCACATCCTTGGCCACCTCGCGTTTGGCCAGGCGCGCCTGCACCAGCGCATCGATGCGCCCCCCCAGAAACTCAGCCACATGGCCCCACGAAAAGCGGAACACCAGCGCTGCACCCATTACAGCCAACACAATAGCCAGCAGCCCAGAGCCCGTGAAACCCAGCCATTTCACACTGGCAGGCCCCGTGAGATACCCCAGCACGCCGCCGGCATGGCCTGGCAGGAAGGACTCAAAACGGTACAGCCGCGACCACTCCAGTGCAGTGCTGGCGCACATCAGCACCACCAGGCCCAGCCAGAACGTGGCACGGCGCACCAGCGGACTTGCGGCCCCGGCCACGGCTTCGCCCCCGCGCATCCACCGCGCCAGCGACGACAACCACGCCCGCACACCCGCCGCCACACACAACCACACGGAAAAGCCCACCGCAAAGTAGCTGCCGTCAGCCAACCAGGCCCCCAGACGCCCCGCCCAATTGGCCACCGCGCGCGCATCCCGCGCCCCCGAGGTGGACCAGGCCGCGTCCTGGGCCGAATAGCTGACCAGCGCCAGCAGCCAGAAAATCAGGGCCAGCAGGCCCACCAGCAGGCCAATCTCATGGCCAAAACGGGCAGCGCCCGTTCGGGGCGGCGACTTGGCCGCCGCCGATGCATTCAAGGTATTGAGGGAATAGGTCATAAGCGTGCCAAGCGAGCTTACCCCAAGCATTGGGCATCGATGCCACACCAGATTGGCAGAACATGCTGAAGCAAATGCAAGGCCACTTGGGAGGCCTGATGGGCCTCTCGGCTCGATAATGGTGAACCACACCATCCGAGTCTCCCCTCGAACTGATCAACACCGAGATCCGATGGGGCATGGGATCCACAGGACGAACAATGGCAATCAACTTATTTACAGGTTCTGCTGCCACGCCCAGCCACTTAGAAGTGCAGGCCCTTCTACACCTTTATCAACAAGGGGATCTGGAAAACGCGCGCTTTAAGGCAGAGGCTCTGACCAAAAAATTTCCGAAACACGCATTGGGCTGGAGCATTCTCGGAGCAATCTTCCGCGCACGCCGTGAGCATGGAGATGCCCTCCCCCACCTGAAGAAAGCGGCCGAAATCAACCCGGGTGATGCCTCTGCGCATTTCAATCTCGCAAATACGCTGCGAGACCTCGGCCGACCTGAGGAGGCCTCCCGTCACTATCACCGCGCGTTGAAATTAAAGCCTGATCTACCTCATGGTTTTTTTCATCTCGGAAACATGCAACAAGACATGGGGCAGATGACTATGGCCGAGCGCAGTTTTCGCAAGGCTCTGGAGTTCACACCTAACCACATTGAGTCCCTGAGCAACCTGGCTTGCCTACTGCAGGACTGCGGGCGCCTTAGCGAGGCCTTGGAACTATCTCACCGCGCGTTGGAAATCCAGCCCGCAAACGCAGCCTTGCACTACAACCATTGCGACCTGCTTCTGGAAATGGGTTTACTCGACCAAGCAGAAAATGCAGCGCGCAAGACAATGGCTCTCGCTCCCGATATGGCGCAGACACACGCCCTGATGGCCAACGTGCTCAAAGCTCGCAGCGACTTGGATGGCGCCGTGTACGCATACCTGCACGCACTTAGCATTGAGCCGGATAACACCGACATCCATAGCAGTTTGTTATTTACACTGAGTTACCTGCCCGCATGGAACCAAGCAGACACGCTTAAGCACGCGAAAACTTTTGGCAGGACGTGCTCGGAGAAGGCAAAGAAACTTTCTCGGGAATGGGCGGGCGAAACATCCCCCCAAGTCTTACGCGTGGGACTGGTATCTGCCGACCTCAGAAATCACCCAGTGGGCCATTTTCTAGAGGGTGTGCTCGGCAACACTGATCCCGCGCGAATCGAGTTGGTGGCGCTGAGCGCCCAAGACTTTGAGGACGAGTTGACCCGACGTATTCGCCCTGCATTCAGCGAATGGCACTCACTCGCAGGCATGCCGGATCACGAAGCAGCGCTAATGATTCGACGCCTTGGCCTGCATCTGGTGCTGGACCTCTCTGGCCATACTGCCGGAAATCGTCTACCCCTCTTCGCCTACCGCCTTGCCCCCGTGCAAGCCACTTGGCTGGGCTACTTTGCAACCACGGGGGTGCGGGAAATGGACTATTTAATTGCAGATCCCGTCAGTCTGCCCGCCAGATGCGAAAGCCATTTCACAGAGACGATTTGGCGCCTACCTGACACCCGACTTTGCTTCACACCTCCAAGCATAGTCATTGATGTAAATCCGCTCCCCGCTTTGTCCAGTGGAGTTGTGACGTTCGGCAGCACTAGCAACCTACTGAAACTCAACGACAAAGTCATTGCACTGTGGAGCCGAATTCTAAATGACCTACCCAAAAGTCGCCTGCTGCTTCAGGCCAAGCAGTTGAACCACGCAGACGCGAAAAACATGCTGCTAAAGCGCTTCGGCACCCATGGTGTGCCAGCAGAGCGAATTATCCTTGAAGCACCAGCAGAGCGCCAAAGCTACTTGCATACATACCATCGCGTGGATATTTGCCTAGACCCTTTCCCCTTTCCTGGGGGCACAACCACAGCAGAAAGCCTTTGGATGGGGGTGCCTGTTCTCACATTAGATGGTGATCACTTTCTTGCCAGACAAGGCTCAGCGCTCATGACAACGGTTGGACTTGAAGAATGGGTAGCAAAGGACGAAGAGGATTATTTGGCGCGTGCTATCCAACACTCTCAAAGCATCGAATCACTAGCTCATCTCCGACAAAATTTGCGCTCAAACACGCTAGCTACAGCACTCTTCGATGCGCCACGTTTTGCACGGAACCTCGAAACCGCTTTGTGGGGGATGTGGACCAAACATAAACAAACCATTTCCCCGACTTAGCCCAGGGCGTTCAATCTTTCCTTTAACAGCGTGCCGCCGCTGGGGAGCACCTCTATGAAACCACGCTCTTCCAGGTCCTTCATCACGCGGCTGACCATCTCGCGCGAGGCGCCCACCATCTTGGCCAGGTCCTGACGCGAGATCTTGTCCTTGATCACCTGCTGACCCTGGGCATCGGGCACGGCAAAATCCAGCAGGGCGTGGGCCACACGGCCATACACATCCAGTAACGCCAGTGACTCAATCTTGCGATCGGCATGGCGCAGGCGCTTGACCAGGCCACGCATCACCACCAGCGACATGGAGGCGTTCTCCGTCAGGCAACGCGCAAACTCGGTGCGCCCCAGCACCAGCACATCGGTCTGCACCTCAGCACGCACCGTGGCCGAATGGGGTTCGTTGTCGATGATGCTCATCTCGCCCAGGTAGTCGCCCTGGGCCAGGGTGGCCAGGATCACCTCGCGCCCCCGACTGTCCGAAGTCATTACCCGGGCCCGGCCAGTGAGCAAGATGAACAGTGCATCGGACTTCTGCCCCTGCTCCACCAGTGCCTCACCGCGCTTGAAACGGCGCTTGATCACCGCACCGCTGATCACCTCGGCCTGTGCCATCGTCAGCAACGAGAACAAGGGCACCCGGCGCAGCAGGTCCAGGTTGGACAACATCGTGGACATGCAGACATCTCCTTTCAGGGTGCGACCCAACCGGCGCCGCAACGGGTTATCAATCGCTTCTTACAATCGCCGTGATTGAAAAACGGGCTGCGTGCAGCCGCATCCGCCGGTTGATACTCGGCGGCTCAACCCCCAGCTTTACCAACAGCGCCCCGTGTAGCGGGCGCAAAACACAGGCTTTTACCATGTCCACCACCCAACACGCGAAAGTTCTGATCCTTGGCTCTGGCCCTGCGGGCTACACCGCGGCGGTGTATGCCGCCCGCGCCAACCTGAATCCGGTGCTCATCACTGGCATGGCCCAAGGCGGCCAGCTGATGACAACGACCGAGGTGGACAATTGGCCCGCCGACGTGCATGGCGTGCAGGGTCCGGACCTGATGCAGCGTTTTCTTGAACATGCCGAGCGCTTCAAGACCCAGATCATCTTCGACCACATCAACAAGGTCGATTTCAGCAAGCGCCCCTTCACCCTCACCGGCGACAGCGGCACCTACACCTGCGACGCACTGATCTTGGCCACAGGCGCATCGGCCAAGTACCTGGGCCTGCCGTCGGAAGAAGCTTTCATGGGCAAGGGCGTGTCGGGTTGTGCCACCTGCGACGGCTTCTTCTACCGCGAGCAGGATGTCTGCGTGGTCGGTGGCGGCAATACCGCTGTGGAAGAAGCGCTATACCTGTCCAACATCGCCCGCAAGGTCACGCTGGTGCACCGCCGCGACAAGTTCAAAGCCGAGCCCATCCTGGTGGACAAGCTCAACGAGAAAGTGGCAGCGGGCAAGATCGAGCTCAAGCTGTTCAACACCCTGGACGAAGTGCTGGGCGACAACACCGGCGTGACCGGCATCCGCATCAAGAGCACCAAGGACGGCAGCACGGAAGACATCAAGCTGCAAGGCTGCTTCATCGCCATCGGCCATGCACCCAACACCGAGATCTTCCAGGGCCAGCTGGAGATGGAAAACGGCTACATCATCACCCAGGGCGGGCTCAAGGGTTTTGCCACCCAGACCAGCGTGCCCGGCGTGTTTGCTGCGGGCGACGTGCAGGACCATGTGTACCGCCAGGCCATCACCAGTGCAGGCACAGGCTGCATGGCCGCGCTGGACGCGCAGCGCTTCCTGGAACAAGAAGCTTGATGACGAGCAAGGCCCCCACGCTCCGCCGCTGCGCGGGTCGCTGCCCCCCAAGGGGGCTTTTTTGTCTTGAGGCGGCCCGTCGACAAAAATCGGGCTGCAGGCTATAATCTGCGGCTTTGCTGAATTCGGCCCGTTTTTTGCGGCGCCTGAAACCAAGCAAATCGGGTTACCGCCACCCTTTCTGGCGAGGTGAGGCCGCAAGCCAACCTGGGCACACAAGCCCAGGGCCCAGCGAACGGCCGTTAAAAGTATCGGAGTGTCCTCATGGCACGCGTCTGCGACGTAACGGGCAAGAAGCCCATGACCGGGAACAATGTTTCCCACGCCAACAACAAAACCAAGCGCCGGTTCCTGCCGAACCTGCAATACCGCCGTTTCTGGGTCGAGAGCGAAAACCGCTGGGTTCGCCTGCGTGTTTCGAGCGCTGCCCTGCGTTTGATCGACAAGAACGGTATCGACTCGGTGCTCGCAGATCTGCGTGCCCGTGGCCAGGCTTAAGGAGTAGCACCATGGCAAGCAAAGGCGGACGCGACAAGATCAAGCTGGTGTCCTCGGCGGACACCGGTCACTTCTACACCACCACCAAGAACAAGAAGACGATGCCTGAAAAGATGTCGATCATGAAGTTCGACCCCAAGGCTCGCAAGCACGTCGAGTACAAGGAAGCCAAGCTGAAGTAATTCGGCGCCGCTCCCCCAAAAAACCGCCCCCAGGGCGGTTTTTTTATGCCTGCAGCACAACGGGCTGCCTTCGGGTGGGCAACCTCATGCCACCTTGCGCGGCGCAGGCAGCTCCGCCATCTGGGCAGCCAGCAAGTCACCCAACGTGCGGTAGCCCGCCTCCACCTCGGCGGTAAACGGCATGCCGCAGCTCAGCCGCAGGAAATGCTCATACCGCCCCGTGTTGGAGAACATGGGGCCCGGGGCCACGCGGATGCCGTTTTGCAACGCCTCGTCGTACAGCCGCGTCGAAGAAATGCCCAGAGGCAGCTCCAGCCACAGGCTCAGCCCACCCGGCGGCAAACTCAGGCGCGTGCCTGCAGGGAAGTAGCGCGCCACGGCCCGCGCCGCCTGTTCGCGCTGGATGCGCAGCTGCACCCGCATGCGGCGCATGTGGCGCTCGTAGGCTGGGGAATCCACGCTGCGCGCGGCCAGCAGCTGCGACCAGGTCTGCATGTTGCGCGTGCGTGCGAACTTGATCATCTGCACCCGCGCCTGCCAGCGGCCCGCACTCATCCAGCCCTGGCGCAGGCCGGGCGCAAAGCTCTTGCTGAGCGATGCACAGTAGATCACCTGGCCCGCATCGCCCGGCCGGTCCCAGGCCTTGGCAGGGCGCAGCACGCGGGAGGACTCCACAAACTCCCGGTAGATGTCGTCCTCGACGAGCGCCAGCCCATGCTCCACACACAGGGCCACCAGGCGTTCCTTGTGGACGTCGGGCATCACACTGCCCAGGGGCATCTGCAGGTGGGGCACCACCACCACGCCCTTGAGCCGGGGCTCATTGCGCGCGGCCAGTTCCAGCGCCTCCAGCGACATGCCGGTGTGCGGACTGCTTGGAATCTCCAGCGCACGCAGCCCTCGCACCTCGATGGCCTGCAGGATGCCAAAAAACGTGGGCGACTCCACGGCAATCACGTCGCCTGGCTCGGCCACCGCATCCAGCGCAAGCAAGGTTCACCCCTTCAGAGTTGCCATGCGTCGCACCAATATCGGCTGGCGCCACACACACGCCAAAGCTGAGCGCATGCCGCGCCATGGCCCGCTGGAACTCCGGATGCGTGGTCGGCGCCGAGGGGCCGTGCACCAGGATATCGGGCTGCTCCCGCAGCAGGCCATGGGCCAGCCGGTTGAGCGCAGCCGCATCAAACAGGCTGGGCACGGGCATGGCGCTGCCCAGGTCCAGTGGCAAGGGGCCGGCGCGGCGGGCCTTCTCCAGAAAGCCCGAAATACGTTCGTTGATGCCAGCGAAGACGCGCGGGTCCCGGGCCAGTGGCTCACGCAGGTCCGGCTCACGCGCCCCGGGCAGCGCCACGCCACCCGGCTCCCGCACAAAGTAACCCACCCGTTCCCGGGCCTCCACACACCCCTGGGATTCGAGCTGGCGCAACACCTGCAGCGCCGTGGTCAGGCTCACCTGGTGCCGCTGGCACAACTCGCGCACCGAAGGCATGCGCATGCCGGGTGCGAGGCTGCCTGCGGCGATCGCCTGCTCATACAAGGCCGCCAGCTGGCGGTAGATCGGGACTTCCCGGGGCTCGGAGGAATGTGACATGGCGTGATCCGCCGCCGCAGGACGGGCTCGGCAGCCGGCCCATGCATAGTGCCCGAACACCGCTGGCAGGTACAGATACAGGTAAGGGGATCGAGAACCATAACAGCATTCAAAAAACCAACGCTGTTCTACCCTTCTGCGCCGGTGCGTGTACCTGTTGAACCAAAGCGACTTTTTCTACGCTAGGGCCTTCACTACAGCCTTTCCTCTATCCACCCGGAGCACCACGCACCATGTCCCTGCACACCACCACGCCACCCCTTACCCAGAATCTCGCCCCTAGCCAGAGCGCTTGGATTTGCCTGGCCCCCGGCAGCACACTGCGCACCACGCAGGGCGACGTGACCGTTCACTGGCCTCCCCAAGCCTGCGGGCTGACATTGCATGCACCACCGCCCTCCTTGCTGGGGGCAGGGCAACACCTGCCGCAGAACGGGCAGGTGCAGGCCGTCTGGCTCCAGCTGCACAACCCCTGGCACCGCTCTGCCGAAATCCACCTCATGGAAGCCACACCTGCGCCAGGGCTGTGGCAGAGTATCTGGCGCGGGCTGTGCGCCGCCGTCCAAAGCCCCCGGAAAGCCGCCACGGACTCCGGCCATAGCGAGGCGTTGCCCGCCGCGCGGTAAGCGAGAACTCCAAAAGGAAAAGGCCTTGCCGCTTGGCAAGGCCTTTTTGTGGTCAGAGCAAACCGCTTCAGGCCTGCGCCGCCCGCAGCCGCAGCGAAAACTCGCGCAACGCGGAAATACCGCTTTCTTCCGCACGGCGGCACCAGGCTTGCAGATCAGCCGTGAGCTGCTCACGCGATTGCGAGGTGTTCAACCACAGCTGGCGCAGTTCCTCGCGCATGGTCACCATCTTGTCGAGCGCAGGGTGCGCGGCGCGGGCCTGTGCCAGTTGTGGCAGCGCGATGGCCGGAATCTTCTCGGCATCGCGAGGCAGCCAGCGCTTGGCAGCCTTCAGCACCGAGACATCTGCCTGGCGCGCCTTGAGCGCAGCAATCTCTTCCTTGCAAGCCTGGCGCACACCCCGGGCATAACCGGCCATGACCTCATAGCGGTTGGCAATCAAGGCCTCCAGGGTTTTCTCATCGGCCACGGCTTTCACATCACCCAGTTGCAGCTTGGGCGGAACCTTCTTGACTGTGGCCCACCCCACCTTTTTCATCAAGCTGATATAGACCCATCCAATGTCGAACTCGTAGGGCTTGACCGAGAACTTTGCCGACGTGGGATAGGTGTGGTGGTTGTTGTGCAGCTCTTCGCCACCAATGATGACGCCCCAGGGCGAGAGGTTGGTGCTGGCATCCTGCGCTTCAAAATTGCGGTAACCCCAGTAGTGGCCCACGCCGTTCACCACACCGGCCGCCCAAAAGGGAATCCAGAGCATCTGCACCGCCCACACGGCGGCACCCAAGGCGCCGAACAGGGCCAGATCGAGCACCAGCATCAGGCCCACGCCTTGCCAACCGAAACGGGTGTACACATTGCGCTCCATCCAGTCATCCGGCGTGCCATGTCCGAACTTCTTGATGGTTTCCATGTTCTTGGACTCGGCGCGGTACAACTCGGCGCCGCGCCACATCACGGTGTCCAGGCCACGTGTCTGAGGGCTGTGGGGGTCGTCCACGGTTTCGCACTTGGCGTGGTGCTTACGGTGGATGGCCACCCACTCCTTGGTGACCATGCCCGTGCCGATCCACAGCCAAAAGCGGAAGAAATGCGAAGGAATGGCGTGCAGGTCGAGCGCGCGGTGCGCCTGGGCACGGTGCAGAAAAATCGTGACCGCCGCGATGGTGATGTGGGTCGTCGCCAGGGTGTACAGCACGATTTGCCACCAAGCCAGGTTCCAAAGCCCATGGCCCAGCCAGTCAATGGCAGCGTTCAGCACAGCCCAATCGGGTAACAGCATATTCAACAAAAGCCTTACTACAAAGAACCCGTTCACCAGCGAAGCAGGTATCCAATTTTAAAGTGACACCCGTTTGAAAAACCGGGGGCATCCATAGGATTTACGCGGATTTAGAGGGCATTCCCAGCCCATCTGTCGCCAACTGGTCAGATCCCTAAGTTGGTGCAGGCGCCCCGCCCCTCAGCGCTTGCGGGTCCAGACGGCTGCAAAGAAACCGTCGGTCTGGTGCAAATGGGGCCACAAGCGCAAATAACCACTGCCAGACACGCCCCCGCTGCACAGCCCCTGGGCGCTTTCAACCTTGAGCTGCGCTAGCAGTTCACCCGCATCGAGCAGCTCAAAATCTGGATGTGCGGCGCTGAAGGCCTCAGCAATCGCCTCGTTCTCCTCGGGCAGGATGCTGCAGGTGGCATACACCAGCCGCCCACCGGGTTTGAGCAGGCGCGCCGCGCTGGCCAGGATCGAAGACTGCTTGGCGGTCAGCTCCTCCACGGCCTTGGGCGTCTGGCGCCACTTGAGGTCGGGGTTGCGCCGCAGAGTGCCCAGGCCGGAGCAAGGCGCATCCACCAGCACACGGTCGATCTTGCCAGCCAGGCGCTTGACGCGCTCGTCGCGCTCGTGCGCAATGGCGGCAGGGTGCACGTTCGAGAGGCCACTGCGCGCCAAACGGGGCTTGAGCGCATCCAGCCGGTGGCCCGAGACGTCAAAGGCATAGAGCCGCCCGGTGTTGCGCATGGTCGCGCCCACCGCCAGCGTCTTGCCGCCCGCGCCCGCGCAGAAGTCCACCACCATCTCACCGCGCTTGGCGTCAAGCAGCAGTGCCAGCAGCTGCGAGCCTTCGTCCTGCACCTCGATCGCGCCACGGATGAACGCATCCAGCTTGGTCAATGCTGGCTTGTCGTCAACGCGCAGGCCCCAGGGCGAATAAGGCGTAGGTTGAGCCTTGATACCGGCCTTGGCCAGCTCTTTTTGCACGTCTGCGCGCTTGTCCTTGAGCGCATTGACGCGAAGGTCCAGCGGGGCACTCTGGGCAAGGCTGCCCACCAGGGGCCAGAAGCCATCGCCCAATTGGTCCTTGAGGGGCTTGACCAGCCATTCGGGCAGGTTGTGGCGGTGGCGCTCCATCAGATCGTCCACCGTGACGGCATCGCACTGGTCCAGCCAGTTCTTCTCCTGGTCGGTCAGTGCCGCCTTGAGGAAATCGCGCGGGCCGTGAAAGCCCAGGATGGCCAGGCGCCGCTCCTTGGGGCCCGAGCCCGAAGGCGCCATGTGGTCAAACAACAGCTTCTTACGCAGCACGGTGTAGACCGTTTCGGCCAGCGTGGCGCGCTCGCGGGGCCCCAGGCCCCGGTTGTCACGGAAAAAACGCGACACCACCGCATCGGCGGGGTGTTCAAAAGTGAGGGTGAGCCTGACCAGTTCGGCACAGGCGTCGAGAAGAACTTTGGGATGCATCCCCCGATTGTCCCATTCCCCGCCACGTTGGCTGCATCCGCCCTCGCCGCCCAGTTCGCAGCAAGCAGGGAGGTGACGAGGCCGCTCAGGCCAGGACTTTCACCTCACCGGGTATAGATGGGCTCGAACGCCGAACGCTGTATCTCCTGCAGCGTGGGCGACTCGCCCGCCCACAGCACCAGCGCGGGGCCGGGCAGGCTCAGGTTGCGCTCCAGCGCGCGGCATAGGTGGTAGCGGCTTTCATCGTCCATGCCCGGCAGCTCCACAAACACCAGGTAGGCCCTGCGCTGCGGGTGTTCACGCAGGTTCTTGCGCACCAGCCAGCAGCGGGCCAATGGCGCGCAGCGGGCCAGTTCAGACTGCAACTCGGCCAGCTCGAAGGCGCTCAGGTCGTTGCGCGTGATCTGGCTGAAAAACGAGGTGCCCGACAACTCTTCCCAGGCGCGCTCTTCCGACTCCTGGGCACGCTCAAGCCGTTTGCGCCACTGCTTGAAAGCGGCGGCGTCATGGTCCAGTCCCAGTCGTGGGGTCTCCAGCTCCGCCAGCGCAGTGCGTGCTGCCCAGTAGCGGTCGCTACTGCCTGCCTCCCACACCCGGTTCAACAGCGCCAGCTTGGCTTCGCGGTCGCCTTCGGGCAGGCAAGGCACGAGCCCGCGCAGGGCAGCCGGGTAGTCAGGGCTGCGCTCCAGCGCCAGCTCATACAGGGCACGCACATCGGCATGCGGGTCCAGGTGGCGCCTGAGACGCGCCAGCTCCACCAGGTCGGCGGCACTGCTCTGCGCCGTGGATGCACCCAGGGCGTCGGCACGGGCGCGCACGCGGCCCAACCAGGCATGGTGCTGCTTCCACTCGGTGGCGTTGTCGCGGCACCATTGCTTGTCGAAATGCGCCACCCAGCGTTTGGCATCGGGCCCCAGCAGGGCCAGGGCATTGCCACGTGACCAGTCTGGCACGGTGGGCGCTGCATCGAGCGCCTCAATGCGATCGCGCAGGCCGGGGTGGGTGTCGTCCACACTGCTCAGGCGCTTGAGCGCCTGGCGCAGCGCATCGTTGGCAAACACGGCGTCCGGGGCCTTGGCCAACTGGCGCCGCATGCTGCGGTAAGGGCCCACCGGCAAAGGGTTGTCGGCCGCCACACACCAGTGGTTGCCCCAGAACTCCGCCTGCAGCCAGGCGCCCCGGATCTCGATTTCGGCCAAAGCGGCAGCCGTCACGTCGCGGCCCAGCAGCTTGCCCGCAATGCGGTCGGCTTCGTATTCGTCCTGCCGCGCCAGTGCGAAGGTCTTGGCCGAAAAACGCGGAAAGTACCAGCGCATGAAGGCCTGGGTGGCGGCCGCCACCGGGCCTTCGTCGTCGGCCAGGCTGTGGTTCAGACGCATCCACGACAGGCGCGTGCGGTAGATCCAGGCGGCAAACCGGCCATGGTCGCCCCGCAGGTGCCCGTATTCATGGGCCAGCACGGCCAGAAAACGCGGCCGATCCAGCGCCATCAGCAGGGGCAGGCCAATGCTCAGGTGGTTGACGGCACCGCCCAGCAGGCCAAAACGCGGCAGTTGCTGGATGCTGGCATTGAATTCGTCGGTGAGGGTGACCTTGTGGATGGGGGGCCCCTTGATCTTGCGGCGGATGCGCGCCAGGGCCTCGAACAGGTCGGGCGCGTCCAGCGCCGTGACCTCCACGCCTGCGGGCTCGTCAAAACGCACCCACAGGGCCCGCAGACTGACCCAGAGCAGGCCACCCGCGCCCAGCAGGGCCCACACCAAAGCAAAACGAAAACGGCCATGCAGCAATTGCGGCACCACCCACATCAAAATACCCAGCGCTAGCGCAAGGCATCCCAGTACCCACGCATAGCCCAGCGCCGCGAACGCCGCCACGCTGCGGCGGTACGCTCGGCTGTTGTCAGCACTGGCATGCTCGCTCATGCGCACCAGATGCACAAAATCTGCCTGATCCACGGACGTCCCTCACTCGTGCTTGATATTTGTCAGCCGCCATCCTAACCACTCGAGCCTGCGCACCACCACCATGACCGACGACGACCTACCCCCACTCATCCACACGCCCCCAGGGCTGTACCGCCACTACAAGGGCATGCTTTACGAGGTGATCGACACCGTGCGCCACAGCGAGACGCTGGAGCCCATGACGCTGTACCGGGCGCTGTATGGCCAGCGCGGCCTGTGGGTGCGCCCCGCTGCCATGTTTGAAGAGCAGGTGCTCATCGACGGCGTGCTGCGACCACGGTTCGAAAAATGCGGGGATGAAGCCAAAAAACCCTGAATACCGTTGGGTTCACGCCGCTCTGCGCGGAAAGATAGCCGCCGCCACCAAACCTCCACCTGCGGCATTGCGCACCACCAGTTGCCCCCCGTGGCGGCGCGCAATGTCGC
>NZ_QAIH01000328.1:42704-82878 GCF_003060895.1 Acidovorax sp. HMWF029
CCGGGCCATGGTCACGCACCTCAACGGTCAGCGCGTCGGCCGCATCGTGCAGCGTGATCTCGGCACTGCCACCATAGCGAATCGCGTTGCCCACCAGGTTGTCCAGACAGCGCCGCAGCGCCAAGGCCTGCGCACGAAGGGGGGCCGCCGTCCCGGCCACCGAGACCCGGTGGCCCAGGGCCAGCTGGTCGTCGGCCAGGCTGTCGGCCAGCGCACGCACATCCAGCAGCGCCCAGGCCTCAGCGCCTGCCACGCCGCGCAGGTAGTCAAGTGTGGAGGTGATCATGGCGTCCATCTCGGCAATGTCGCGGCGAAACAGCTGCTGCGCACGGGCATCGCCCAGGCTTTCGGTGCGCAGGCGCAGCCGGGTCAGCGGCGTGCGCAGGTCGTGCGACACCGCCGCCACAAACCGGTCGCGCTCGGCCAACTGCTGGCGGATGCGCGCCTGCATCTGGTTGAACACGCGGCTGGCGTCGCGGCACTCCAGCGTTCCGTCCTCGGGCAGCGGGGGGCGTTTGATGTCGCGGCCCAGCTGCTGCGCGGCCGTGGCCAGCCGGAGCATGGGGCGCGACAGCCAGCGCGCCGCCCACCAGGCCACAGCCACCAGCGCGGCCAGGCGCACGCCGATGTCGAGCAGCAGGCCCAGCTGCAACGACGGCGGCGCATTCCAGAAACCGGGCCGTTCGCCATAGGGCGGCTGGCCCGGAGGTGGCAGGGAGCGGCCCTCGGCAACACTCCAATGCGGTGGCGGACCAGGCGGGCCCGGGGGGCGTTCAGGGTGCGCCGGGCGCAACTCAAACATCAGCGTGAGCGCCAATGCGTGACTCACAATCACCGCCACGATAAGCAGCAGCGCGAGGCGGCCAAACAAGGTGTTGGGCAACCAGCGCTGCAGCGCCACACGCCAGCGTGCGGCCATCAATGTCAATGCGGCCACCCTACCTGCCTTTGCAATGACTGCACGTTGAACAGGTAACCCGCGCCCCGCACGGTGCGGATCATCGAGGGCGAACGCGGGTCGTCAGAGAGCTTGCTGCGCAGGCGCGAAACCAGCAGGTCAATGCTGCGCTCGAACGCATCCATGGCCCGGCCCCGGGCCTGCTCCATGAGCTGGTCACGGCTGAAGACGCGGCGTGGCATGCGCAAAAAGGTGCAGAGAAGGCGGAACTCGGCATTCGACAGCGGCACGACCATGCCTTGCGGAGACACCAGGTGCCGTTCGATGCTGTGCAACGTCCAGCCGTCAAAGCGCACTACCTCGTCAGCACCCTGCCTTGCCGGGGCCGTCTCGCCCGCGATGCGGCGCAGCACGGTCTGGATACGGGCCACCAGCTCGCGCGGCTCGAAGGGTTTTCCCATGTAATCGTCGGCCCCCATCTCCAGGCCCAGCACGCAGTCATAGGGGTTGGCCCGGGCGGTGAGCATGATGATCGGCACCCGGGAGCGCTCGCGCAGCTCCCGGGCCAGGGTGATGCCGTCGGTGCCGGGCAGCATCACGTCCAGCACCACCAGGCCGATGGGGTGCGCAGCCATCTGTGCGCGCATCGACAGCGCATCACATGCCGCATGGGTGGAATAGCCAAAGCGGGCGAGGTATTCAGTGAGTAGTGTGGTGATCTCGACATCGTCATCCACCACCAGAATGTGTTGCATGGGCCCGGTCGCGCAAAAGAACACCCAAGTGTAGGTAGGCCTCCACCGGGGCTGGCGGCGATCTGGCGGGCATTTCCCGCCCTGTTCAGCCCTTGCACGCAGTCTTTGTACCGATCTTGGTACAAAGCGGACAAACCCCAGAGACACGGCCGCCCAAGAATGGGGCTGGGCCATGGCTGCGGGCTTCCACTGTGGAGGCCCCGGCACCGACCCACTCTTGGAACGAAAGGAACGACGATGACGACCATCAGTAGCGTCAGCAGTGCCTGGTCCAGTGCAAGTGTGCAGAGGGCATCACGCCCGGCGCCCTCACCGGAGAGGCTGCTGTCCAAACTAGACGCCGACGGCAGCGGCGGCGTGAGCGATACCGAACTACAGGGCCTTATGGACGATGTGGCCAAAAAAACCGGCATCAGCAGCCAGACGAGTGCGGCGGACCTGGTCAAGCAGTACGACAGCGACGCAGACGGCAGCCTGAACGCGGACGAGCTGGGCAAGACGATGCAAAGCGTGCTGCCTGCGCCGCCCTCCACCATGGCGTTCGCGCAATCGCGGGGCGACAGCGACACCGCTACCGGCCAGGCCGGAGACGACCTCTTCGGCAAGGTGGACAGCGACGGCGATGGCAGCGTGAGCCAAACCGAACTACAGGCCCTGCTGGAGGCCATGTCCGGCGGTACAGCGAGCAAGACGGGCGTGAGCAGCGACGATGTGTTCAGCCAACTGGACGCCGATGGCGACGGCAAACTCAGCGAAGCCGAATTCGATGCAGGCCGCCCTTCCGCCGAAGCGGTTGGCGGCATGCAGGCCATGGGCGGTATGCCACCACCCGGAGGCCCAGGAGGGCCCGGACGCCCAGGCGGTGCCGATGCATCTGCTGACAGCACCACCACCTACGACCCCCTGGACACCAACGAGGACGGCGTGGTCTCGCTCACAGAACGGCTGGCTGGCAGCACCAGCAGCGTGGAGCAAGACGCGATCACCGCGCTGTTCAACGCCATCGACACCGATGGCGATGCCACCATCAGCACCAGCGAATCCCAGGCCTTCATCGACCAGCTGACCCGCCAGGCCCAGTCGGCCTCCACCAGCAGCGAATCCGGCGGGCGCACCGATCTGGCGCGGCTGGCCGACTTTGCGCGGCAGCAGTACGCGCTGGCCGCCAATGGATGGAGCACCGCATCGTCCAGCACCAGCAGCCTGAGCGCGCTGGCCTGACGCGTCCGGGGAGACACGCGCAGCCCCTGGAAGGGGGCGGACGGAGCCCCTTCCAGCCCCTTGGCACGCGCAGTGCGATTCGCCCGTCAGTTGACGAGCTGCGCGCACCAGTGGGTTTCAGGCAAAAAAAAGGCCTCTGCGCGCGACCATATTGCCTTTAAAGCTATTGTTTTTATAGCATTCGCATCACAAGAGCACTACAGCGCCTGCACCAGCGCCCGCACAGCGCGGGGGTAGATCACATGCTCCTGGGTCAACACCCGGGCCGCCAGCGTCTCGGCCGTATCGCCAGGCAGCACGGGCACCACGGCCTGGTCCAGGATAGGCCCCACGTCCAGTTCGGCCGTCACCTGGTGCACTGTCACGCCCGCAAACTTGCAGCCCGCATCGATGGCGCGCTGGTGCGTGTGCAGGCCGGTGAAGGCGGGCAATAGCGAGGGGTGAATATTGATGAGCCGTCCCGCATAGTGCGCCACAAACCCCGGCGTGAGGATGCGCATGAAACCGGCCAGCACCACCAAGGCGGGCTGGTGGCGGTCGATGGTGGCGGCCAGTTCAGCATCAAACGCCTCGCGGCTGGCAAAGGCCTTGTGGTCCAGCGCCTCGGCGGCGATGCCCTGCTCGCGCGCAAACACCAGCCCTGCAGCATCCGGTTTGTTGCTGATGACGGCCGCCACGCGGGCGCCGTAGCGCTGCTCCCAGTGCTCCTGCTGTGCCGTGCGGACGATGGTGGCCATGTTGGAGCCACCGCCAGAGATCAGAATGACGATGTTCTTCATAAATTGCCCCGGATTATCCCAGCCATGCCTTTTGATCCTGCGACCCGCCCCCTCACCCCCCACGAAGCCCGCGTGCTCGCCACCCTGATGGAGAAGGCCCGCACCGTGCCCGACAGCTACCCCATGTCACTCAACGGCCTGGTCACCGGCTGCAACCAAAAGACCAGCCGCGACCCTGTGATGAACCTCAGCGACGCCGAGGCGCAGGAGGCCCTGGACTCGCTCAAGCTGCTGACCCTGGCGTTTGAGAGCAGCGGCAACCGCACCACGCGCTGGGAGCACAACTTCCAGCGTGGCGTGGGCGTGCCCGAACAATCGGCCGTGCTGCTGGGCCTGCTGATGCTGCGCGGCCCGCAGACGGCAGGCGAGCTGCGCATCAACGCCGAGCGCTGGTACCGCTTTGCCGACATCTCATCGGTCGAAGCCTTCCTGGACGAGCTGCAGGAGCGCAGCGCCGAAAAGGGTGGCCCGCTGGTCGTGCAGTTGCCCCGTGCGCCCGGCGCGCGCGAACAGCGCTGGGCACACCTGCTGTGCGGGCCGGTGGATACCAGCAGCAACCACGCCCCCCAGCCAGGCGCCGGAGCGACGGGGTCCCCCCCCGCCCTGCAGGCCCGGGTGGACGCGCTGGAGGCCGAAGTGGCCCGCCTGCGCACTGCGGTGCAGCGGCTGTGTTCTGAACTGGGCATTTCCCCAGACTCCGCACCGATGTCGCCACCCGGACAGGACTAAAACGAACGACCGTGCTACAAATGCGGATCACTTGGAGACAAACCGATGGATCTCGCATTCACCCCCGAAGAGCAGGCCTTCCGCGAAGAGATTCGCGCCTGGGTTCACGCCAACCTGCCCCAGGAAATTTCGCACAAGGTGCACAACGCCCTGCGCCTGACCCGCGCAGACATGCAGAGCTGGGCCAAGATCCTGGGCAAAAAAGGCTGGCTGGGTTTTGGCTGGCCCACAGAGTTTGGCGGCCCCGGCTGGACGGCCGTGCAAAAGCACCTGTTTGAAGAAGAATGCGCCCTCGCGGGCGCGCCCCGCATCGTGCCATTCGGCCCGGTGATGGTGGCCCCGGTGATCATGGCGTTTGGCAATGCCGAACAACAAAAGCGCTTTCTGCCCGGCATCGCCAGTGGCGAAGTCTGGTGGAGCCAGGGCTACAGCGAACCGGGCTCGGGCTCGGACCTGGCCAGCGTCAAGACCCGCGCCGAGCGCGTGGGCGACAAATACATCGTCAACGGCCAGAAGACCTGGACCACCCTGGGCCAGCACGGCGACTGGATGTTCAACCTGGTGCGCACCAGCACCGAGGGCAAGCCCCAGACCGGCATCAGCTTCTTGCTGCTGGACATGAAGTCCAAGGGCGTCACCGTGCGCCCCATCAAGCTGCTCGATGGCGAGTGTGAAGTGAACGAAGTGTTCTTCGACAACGTCGAAGTGCCTGCTGAGAACCTGATCGGCGAGGAGAACAAGGGCTGGACCTACGCCAAGCACCTGCTCAGCCATGAACGCACCAACATCGCCGACGTGAACCGCAGCAAGCGCGAACTGGAGCGCCTCAAGCGCATTGCCAAGACCGAAGGCATGTGGGACGACCAGCGCTTTCGCGACCAGATCGCCCTGCTCGAAGTGGACATCGTCGCCCTGGAAATGCTGGTGCTGCGTGTGCTGTCGGCCGAGAAGTCGGGCAAGAACTCACTCGATATCGCAGGCCTGCTCAAGATCAAGGGCAGCGAGATCCAGCAACGCTACGCCGAGCTGATGATGCTGGCCGCTGGCCCGTTCAGTCTGCCTTTCATCGAAGAAGCCATGGAGGCTGGCTGGCAGGGCGACTTCCCGGGCGGCGTGACCGCCAACGCGCCGCTGGCGTCCACCTACTTCAACCTGCGCAAGACCACCATCTACGGTGGCTCCAACGAAGTGCAGCGCAATATCGTGGCTCAGACCGTCCTCGGCTGATCCCAAGTTCCAGGAGACAAGAACATGGATTTCGATTTTTCTGACGACCAGGAACAACTGCGCGACGCCGTGCGCAAGTGGGTGGACAAGGGCTACACGTTTGAGCGCCGCCGCGCCGCCGTGGCCGCTGGCGGGTTTGACCGCGCCGCCTGGGGCGAGCTGGCCGAGCTGGGCCTGACCGCGCTCACCGTGCCCGAAGCACACGACGGCATGGGCCAGGGCGCGATCGACGCCATGGTGGTGGCCGAGGAGCTGGGCCGTGGCATGGTGCTGGAACCCATCGCCCAGGCCTTCATTGCCAGCAGCGTGCTGTCGCACTACGCCCCCGCCGACGTGCAAGGCGCCTGGCTGCCCCGCGTGGCCAGCGGTGAAGCGCTGGTGGTGCTGGCCTACCAGGAGCGCAAGGCGCGCTACCGCCTCGACGTGTGCGATGCAAAAGCGGCCTCTGCGCCCGCTGGATATACCGTAACAGCTACAAAAAGCATAGTATCTGCGGGGGACCAGGCCGACGCCTTCATCGTGCCCGCACAGCTGGACGGCAAGATCGCCCTCTTCCTCGTGGAACGCTCCGCAGCGGGCGTGACCACACGCGGCTATGTCACACAAGACGGCAGCCGCGCCGCCGAAGTGCAGCTGGCCAATGCCCCCGCCACGCTCATCACCACCGACGGCCTGGCCGCGCTGGAACTGGCGGTGGACACCGGCATTGCCGCCACCTGCGCCGAGGCCGTGGGCGTGATGGACAAGACCGTGGCGCTCACCGTCGAATACATGAACCAGCGCAAGCAGTTCGGTGTGTTCATCGCCAGCTTCCAGGCGCTGCGCCACCGCGTGGCCGACATGAAGATGCAGCTGGAACTGGCCCGCTCGATGAGCTACTACGCCAGCCTGAAGCTGGGCGCACCTGTGGCTGAACGCCGCGCCGCCATGGCCCGTGCCAAGGTTCAGCTGGGCCAGTCCATGCGTTTTGTGGGACAGCAATCGGTGCAACTGCACGGCGGTATCGGCGTGACCGACGAGTACATCGGCAGCCACTATTTCAAGAAGCTCACGCAGCTGGAAATGACCTTTGGCGACACCCTGCACCACCTGGGCGAGGTGTCGGCCCGCATGCAGGAAACAGCCGGCGTTTTTGCATAAACCGGGGCTGTCACGCACTTGTGCAATGCTCGTGGGCTGACCGGCCCACGGGCATTTTTTCTTTCAGGAGGCCTTCCAATGAACACACTGTGGCTGCAACGCCGATCCCTTCTTCTCACTACCGCTGCTGCGGCCGCCACCCTGGCACTGGCCGGTTGCGCCACCCAGAGCCCCGGTCTGGCAGAAGCCCCCCCCATCGTCTTTGTACATGGCAATGGCGACACCGCCGCGCTTTGGCAAACCACCGTATGGCGGTTCGAATCGAACGGCTGGCCGCGCGAGCGCCTGCACGCGATCGACGTACCCTACCCGCTCTCGCGCGATGACGACGCGAAGCCCCAGCCGGGCCGCACATCCACCGCAGAGCATATGGCCTACCTCAAGGCCGAGGTGGACAAGGTGCTCAAGGCCACAGGCGCCCGCCAAGTGGTGCTGGTGGGCAACTCCCGCGGGGGCAATGCCATCCGCAACTACATCTACAACGGCGACGGCGACAAGACCGTGAGCCACGCCATCCTGGGCGGCACGCCCAACCACGGCGTGTGGGCCACTCCCGGGGTGCGCGAAGGCAACGAGTTCTCGGGCACAGGCCCGTTCCTCAAAGGGCTGAATGCCCCCAAGAACGCAGCGGGCGACGAGGTGAGCGGCCCAGTGAGATGGATGACGATCCGCTCGGACAACAACGACAAGTTCGCCCAGCCCGATGGCCTGTGGATCGGCCAGAAAGGTACGCCCACCAACGTGACGGCCGCCGGACCCGAGCTGAAGGGCGCCACCAACGTGGTGATCCCGCGCATCGACCACCGGGAAACCTCTTACTCACCAGCGGCCTTTGAGGCCACCTATCGCTTCATCACCGGCAAGGCACCGCAGGTCACCGCCATTGCAGCCGAAAAGCAGGTGGTGCTGAACGGCAAGATCACCGGACTGGGTGTGGACCCGGCCGACGCGAAGACCGGCAACTTCAGCAACAACCTGCCGCTGGTGGGTGCACAGCTGGAGGTGTATGCCACAGAAGCCGCCACAGGTGCTCGTAGCGGCCCGGCACTGCTGCGCAAAACCGTGGGGGCCGACGGAGTGTGGGGGCCACTGGCCATCCAGCCCGGTGCACCCCACGAGTTCGTCATTTCAGCGCCCGGCTATGCCACCACCCACATCTACCGCAGCGGCTTTCCGCGCAGCAGCAACCTTGTTCACCTGCGCGCGGAGCGCATGGCCGACGCAGACAAGACTGCCGAATCCATCGTCACCCTCACCCGCCCCCGGGGCTACCTGGACCCGGCGCGCGACAAGATGCTGCTGGACGGCGCGGCACCGGCGGGTGTGCCTGCAGGCGCAGGAGTTGCCACGGCCAAGATCAAGCCCACGGGCGGGCAGCGCACGATCGCAGCCGAGTTCAACGGCGAACGCGTGGTGGGCCAGACCTGGCCTGCAGCACAGGGGCGTGTGGTGATGCTGGAAATCAGCCAGTAGCCCCACGCCGGGGCTAGGAGCCTGTCGGACTTGGAAATCGTCGGCTGCAAATTGACCGCAGCGGTCCATTTTTGGCTTCGCCGCTCTTCGAGAACACCGTCTTTTTGCCCCATAGCCCGGCTATGGGGCTGCAAATCCGGCAAAAACTGTCCTCGCTGGGGCCAATTTTGATGAAACCTACGGTTTTCGCTTTCGACGCTCCAAGTCCGACAGGCTCCTAGGCCTTGCCGCGCAGCTTTGGCCTGCCTCCCATACTGAGGGCGAAGCTGGCGCCTGCGCAGTGCACTCCGTGTGCACGGCACCTTCAGTGCCTGTGTCCTTCATGCCCTTGATGACCATGGGTTTCTGCACGTTTACGGTCGTCCACCACGTTCACCGTTGCGCCGTTTGGCAGCAACATGTCTCCCGCGCGCTGGCCTGCCTTGCACGCGCCCAGCCAGCGCCCTTCAAACTCTGTCCGGCCAGGGTTGAAGCGCACCGGCTTGGAGTACTTCACCTCAAAGACGCCCCGATAAGCGGCCTGCAAGTCTCCCGACAGTTCCACGGCGGCTTCCACCCGGTTGTCGTGCACGTAGCATGTGGTGCGTATTGCATGCCCCTTTCCTGACTTCTTCACGGCCACGTCATGGCAGTGTTCCTGGCCAGGAACCACGGACAGCAGCATGATGGATTCGGCCTCTTCACTGGTGCATTGCTGCACCTTCTGTTGCCGCATCATGGAATCGCCCGCGCCCCGGATCGTGACCTCCCACAGTCCAGGTTTTCTCAGTGGCAGCGGCTGCGTCTGCGTCTGGGCAAACACAGGCCCCGCAACAAACGCCAAAATCCCCAAGCCAGCCGCCCACGGTGCGCAAATCCTGTGCATCGCTCGATTCATCGCTCTACCCTTCAAAACAAAAAAGAAAAGGGTTCGGCGGCACATGGCGCCGCCGAACCCGATTCATCACACCGGGCTGAAATCAGCTCAGCGCATCCGGCGTCGGTGCATGCCCACAAAGAACAGCGCCATCAAGGCCGACAGAATCAGCAGGCCCCATTCCGACAAGGTAGGAATGGAAGTCGGCACCATCACAAACGAAAACGCCACCGTGCAGGATGCATTGACCGGATTGGTTGTGTAGGTGTTGCCCACCAGGTTGCCACCACAGGCGCTGCCCCCAGAGGCAACCCGCGCGGTGTAACCCGGGCTGGGTGTCACGGTGTACACCACGGTATTGCCGGGCGCCGCAACGTTGGTCACTCCCAAAGGCGTCACGGTTCCGTTGGGGCCCGCACTGGCCGTCACGGACAAGGCCGCAAAGCTGAAGGCCACGTTGCAATCTGCAGTCACAGGATTGATCGTGTAGGTGTTGCCTGTGAGCACGCCATTGCACGTACCGCTCGCGCTGGGGATGTTCCCCGCACCCGGAGTCAGCGTATAGGTCACAGAACCGCCCACAGCCACGGTGCGCGAGGTTCCGGGCGATACGGTCCCACCGGCACCGGATGTCATGGTGACGGTGGCTGACAAAGCGAAGTTGGCAGTCACCGCTGCGTCGGCCGTCATCGCCGGCACAGTACAGGGGTTGGTCGTTCCGGTGCACGCGCCCGACCAGCCCGTGAAAATGCTACCTGCGGCTGCCGTCGCCGTGAGGATTGCCTGGCCACCATTGGCCACGGGCATGGCGCAGGTGGCGCCGCAGTTCATGCCAGCAGGAACACTGACCACCGTTCCACTGCCCGCCCCCGACTTGGTCAGGGTCAGGTTGTGCAAGGTTGCAGCCGCAGAGTTTGTGTCACCCGCCGTGTTGTTGGCCGTGTTGTTGTCTGTGACACCTGCCGGGGGCGCGATGTTGAAAACTGTGGACGTAGACGTGGGGCCCGTCACCGTCGCTCCAAACGTGAGGGTGACGCTGCCGCCCACAGGGACATCCAGCAAGACGCCGCCACCGGGCAATGCGCCTGCAGCAGGAGCACCTGCCTGGCAGGCACCGCCGCCCGCACCGCTGCAGGTCCAGCTTCCTACGGTCAGGCCCGAAACTGTGGGCTGGGTCAGGGTGGCGCCGATCACGGGCGAGGGACCATTGTTGGTCACCACCACCGTGTAGGTAGGCGTGCTGCCCACCGCCCTGGCCGATGCACCGTCGGTCGCGGTGACCACCAGGTCGGTGAGCGTGGCTCCGCTAACCACCTGCGTTTGCACCATGGGGCCCAGCACCGTGCTGGCGCCCGTGGCGGACATGGAGTACGTGCCGTGATTCAGCGAGTTGTTCGGGCTGGTCGTGCTCGCGTTGGCAGGAATGCCCCAGACGATCTGGAAGGTACCGCTCTGGTGATCGACCAAGGAGCCGAAGTCGCAGGTCACTGTACCGGCAGAACCCACGGCAGGTGTGGTGCAGGACGCCCCCGCAGGCACACTCACCGACTGGAACACGGCATCAATGGTCGCCGTGTTGGTGCTGTTGCGAACCTGCGGACTGGTCGCACTGACCTGGCTGTTGAAAACCATCACCCCGCTGTTGTTGCTGTAGGTGTAGGTGTAGGTCACGTTGTCGCTGGGCTGCGCTGTTGTCGGTCCGGTGGCAGACACCAGAAGACCCGCAAAAAACGGCCCGATCGAGTCCACATAGACTTCGCCCGAGTGGCCGCCTGCGCTACAGCCTGAGGCGATGATTTCCACCTCCACGGTGTCGCCCACGTCCAACAACCCACTGCCAGGCGCCACATCAATCGCCTGCCACCCCGTGTACTGATAGCCGCCCACGGTCTGCCAGGGAACACCTGGCTGAGCTGCGAAATTGAACGTGTAGAAGAGGCGCGTGCCCTTGGTGACATTCCGCACTTCTACATAGAAATAGGCTTGACCTTCGGGAGCATGGCCACCGTCTTGAATCACCGGCGCGACTGCCATGCGCAGGTGCACCTTGCCATCGACAGGGTCAACGTCGCCGAGCACCATCTGCGCGGACTGATGGATGCCACTGGCCCGATTGTTGTTGCCACGCGCGTTGACGCGGGCGCTATAGGTGCCCTGAAAGGGAATGCTCAAAGCCTGGCCAGAAGCGTCCGGTGCGTTGGCGGGCGTACCCGATGCCGTGCTCACTACCTGGGTCACAGGCGCTTGGCCAGGCGGTTGCAAGTTCAGATGGCTTTTCTGGGTGGGAGGGAAGGTAGCAATACCGATGTTCTGGTAGTGCGTCACCGTCCAACCCGTGAAATCCCCGGTTTCAAAATTGCCGTTGACAACTCCTGCTTGTGCAACGGAAGTCGCCAGCAACGCGCCAGCGCCAGCCGCAAGCACGCCTCGCACGCACTGACGCGCAGCTGCCCGCGCCACTTTCCAAATACTGATCGTTTTCAACACATTCCCCCTCTTGGTAGATAAGCTGCCGACGCACTTGCGACCGCAGGCAGATAAAAAACGAACACACACTTCGCGCAAAAACGGCGCACGTAGACGAAGCCACCCCTCGGCGGACTTCTGGTCACCGATGCAAGAATTTCTTAGGTGGGGTATCAGGGGGAACCGACACCGGATGAACCGATGCCCCCCCGGCAGACAGTCGTTTAAGGCACGAAGACAAGCCCTTTGCCAAACACCGCCCGCACAGGCAAACGCGTGCCGGTAGCTTCGAGGGTCTTGCGGCGCAACCGCGTCAGAGCAGACTCGATGCGATGGAAATCGTCATCCAGCGCTCGCCCCCCCACGGCCTGGACCAGCGCTTGTTTGCTCACCACCGTGCCCACTGTCTGCATGAGGCACGACAGAAGCTCCAGCTCCCGGGTTGTGAGGACCACGGTCTGTTGATTGGGGGCCCGCAAGGTTGCGCTGGCAGGGTCCAGCTGCCATGGCACGGCTGCCACCGCTTCGCTACCGCCATGCAATCGCTTGTTGCGCAACTGGGACCGAATGCCCGCAACCAACTCCTGCATATCGACCGGCTTGACAAAGTACTGCAAGGCACCGGCCTCCAGCCCCTTGATCCGGCTGTCCAGATCAGCACGGGCCGTCATCAGCACGGTAGGCACCCCCTGCGCAGCCAATCGGGTCAGCAAACTCAAGCCATCCTCGCCGGGCAATCCGATGTCAACAACCACCAGATCTGCACGGTTGCGCAATAGGCGGACATAAAAATCCTCAGCGGAATCCGCCCCCCAGGACTGGAAGCCCGAACGCCCGAGAAACCGGCACACATTGCCGCGGATGTCTTCGTCGTCTTCTACGACTGCGATGATCGGTTCTGCAGACATGACAGGAATAGATGGCGGGTCAGAAACATTTGGCTACGTACCATTGTGTCAGCGCATCGACAAGCCAGCCATGCACAACAACTCACAAAAACTCACAACCAATTCCCCCGCAATCCACTCTCATACGGCGTACTGCTGGCTGGCTGCGCTGTGGATCTGCCTGCTTGTGGTGATCGCCTTGTGGCCTGCAACAGCCCGGGCCTCCACGCTGTTCGCCACCGCCCAGCTAGGCTGGGACATCCCAATGGACAGGCTGGATGACCCGCTCGGTCATCTCGGGCCCGATGCCGTAGCAGCCACCGAGACGAGCGCCATGACATCCCGGCTGAGCACGCCATTGAACGCCGGGTATCTGGGCCACACCGTCTGGCTTAGGTTTGAGGTGCCAGCACGCACCCTGGACTCCCGGCAGGAGGGCCTCTGGCTGCTCGCCCAACCCACTTACCTCGACTTCGTGACCCTTTACCAGAAGGGTGTGGATGGGGAGTGGCGCAAGCAAATCAGCGGGGACTTGGTTCCTCCGAACCAGAAAGCCGACATCCGGCAACACCTCTTTCGCCTGGCACCCGGCCAAACGGCCCTGGTTCGAATCCAGACCACCAGCGCCATACAGTTCCAGGCGGAAGTGCTCACCACGGAGGCGCTAGCGGCAGAGCTAGCCCGTTCCGAGCGAGGCATGGGGCTGTACTTTGGAGCCATGGCAATCTTGCTTGCCTGTATTTGGGCGGCGACTGCCATATTCCGCACGCGTGCGCTGTTTTCGCTGGCCGTGCTGGGAACCGTCAACGCCATTCACATCTTCAATGTACGCGGCTACGCGAGCCTCTGGTCGCCGGACGAATTCACTCTGTGGGCCAGCCACGCCGTGGGCATAGGAGCATTTCTACTGCCTGCCACGCAGGCTTGGCAGATCAAAGAACAGCTGACGCGCGGAACCCGCTACCGCCAAACCGACAGACTCCTCACATTCCTGATCGCACTGAACTTGCTCGGCACCTTGAGCGTGCCGCTGGGGGTCTACCCTGCCATTGCATGGGTCAACCTGGTCTCACTGCTCGCCAGCGACGTGGCGGGCGTGATCCTGTGCTTGCGGGCATTGCGACAGCAAGATCGCATCGATCAGCATGCGCTGCTGCTCACCGCCTATGGCCTGCGCGGCTTGGGGGGGGTCACCATCGCCATCCTTATGACAGGACTGGTCCCATTGAAGATAGATGCCACCTCGCTCTGGCAACTGGAGACCATCGCCTTGACCAGTTTGCTCGCCATCGCTGTTTTCGTCGGCATGGTGGCACGGTACCAACAGGCGCAGCTGGCCAAGGACCGGGCCATCGAGCGACTAGCCCTGTCCGAGCAATCTCTGGAGGAACGCATCGAGCAGCGCACAGCCCAGCTCACGGAGGCACAAACGGCCTTGGGCCAGGCCCTGGAGAACGAACGAACTCTGCGGGATGAGCAAAAGCAGTTCTTTCACATGATCAGCCATGAGTTCAGAACCCCTCTGGCCGTCATAGACAGTGCAGCAGCGGAACAACAGACCTTTCCTTCTCCCGATCTTCCGTCCCAGACTGCCCGTGCAGCACAGATCCGCAGGGCCAGCAGGCGTCTCACGTCTTTGGTAGACAGCTGCCTGATCAATGAAAGATTGGATAGCGCTGGATTCTATTTGCAGACATCGCCCGTCAAAGTGAGCGATCTGTTGCAGCACGCGGCACAGTTGGTGCATTGGTCTCCACGCCATCACTTGCGACTGTTTGTCGACGCCGCACCCGAGGAGTGGGTGTGCGATGCGACGTTGGTACACATCGCCCTGTCCAACTTGGTAGACAACGCCGTGAAGTACGCCGCAGCAGGGGAAATTTTTATCGCTGCACGCAAAGCAGATTCAGGGCTTCTGGAAGTTTCAGTGGCGGATGAAGGCTCCGGCATGTCGCTCGATGTCATGAACCGGATCTTTGAGCGGTTTGAACGGGGTGACCGCACCGACCAAAGCAGAGGGTTTGGCCTGGGGCTGTGGGTAGCACGAAGGGTGGCGCGCCTACATGGTGGCGACATCACGGTCGAATCCACAGTGGGAGAAGGCACCTGTTTCACGCTCTCTCTGCAAGCCCAGGACATCGGGCAGGGCTGAGTCGCCACGCAGCCGCCACTTATCTCCAAGGGCCCGCTGCAGGAATCCTGGATAATTCGCCACCCATTCCCTATCGATACGGGCTCGCAGAGCCTGGCAGACCGCACAGCGGTCCGTTTGCAACCATCCAGCACCCCATGAGCGCCACAGCGACCGACCCCAACCTCCAATATCTGACCAAGGCCCGCGAACAAATTGCCAATGGCGACCTCAAGAATGCGGCGCAGACACTCAACAAGGCAAACGCCCAATGGCCGCAAGACCCGCGCGTTTTCATGCTGGGTGGCCTGTTGGCAGAAAAGGCTGGCAATGTAAAGGGCGCGTTTGAAGCTCTGCGCAAGTCGGTGTCGCTGGCCCCGGATTGGGGCCCTGGTCTGCTGGAACTGGCGCTGCTGCTCGCCCGCCAGAACCAGTTCAATGAAGCGGTAGAAACCGCTGAGAAGGTTGCATTGATTGAACCCAAGAACCTGCAAGTTCTGGCCGGCGTGGTGGACATTGCACATCGCGCAGGACACTCCGAAATGGCGATCCGCCACCTTCGTCGAGGCCTGGAACTGGTGCCTGGCGACGTGATGCTTCGGCGACTGCTGGCCGGCGACCTGAGCGGCCTGGGGCAGCACGAGGAGTCTCTGACACTGTGGAGTGCACTCGTGGCAGAGAACCCCCAGGACTCCCAGTCTCTGCTTGGACGCGTGCAGGCCTGCATTGCGGCAGGCAAGCCCGCCGATGCGCAACAAAATGCCGCCGTTTTGCTGGATCTGGCGCCAGACGACGCGGTATATCAGTACTACGCACAGCTTGCGCGCGGTGAAACACCCGTGCAGCAACCCGCTGAGCTGACACGCCCGATGTTCGACAACATGGCAGAGTTTTACGACCTGCACATGGTGCGGAGCCTCAAATACCAGCTGCCCAAGCAGGTGGGTGACCAAATCCTGGCTTGTTACCCCGAAAAGAAGATCAATGTGCTGGATCTGGGTTGCGGCACCGGCCTGCTGGGTGTGTGCCTGGGCCGTCTAGATGGTGCACTGGTGGGTGTGGACCCATCGGTGAAGATGATCGAACAGGCGGCGCGCCACAACGTGTACGACCGCTTCCACACCGTCAACCTGCACGATGCGCTGCGCGAGACGCCCGGTGACCTCTACCAGGTGATCGCGGCGTTGGACGTGTTCATTTACGCCGGTGACGTTACTGAAGCGATTCCCAATGCGGCACGCGTGCTGGCGCCGGGCGGCATGCTGATATTCTCATTCGAGACAGCGCCCGAGCAAGGCGCCGACCTGGTGCTACAGCCTTCTGGCCGCTACGCCCACAAACGCAGCCACATCGAAGCCCTGTGCAAAACCGCAGGCTTTGCCTCGGTGGAAGTGCGGGACACCGAACTGCGCGAGGAAAACCACCAACCCGTGAACGGGTTCGTAGTGACCGCCTGCAAGGCCGCCTGAAGCCTTCACGTTTCAAGAATCCCTGACCACCCCGCACCCAGCCGGGTATCAGGGCGTCAGGCCAGCAGGCGTGACGACTTGGGCACATGCGCCATCAGAAAATCCATCTGATCCGCCAGGATGCGGCGGTTGCGCAGGATGAAGTCCTCCCACAGGCTGGGCACGTAGGGCGTGTACAGCAGCGGCATGTGCGCCTGCTCAGGCGTGCGCGGGCCCTTGCGATGGTTGCAAGGGCGGCACGCAGTGACCACGTTCATCCAGTGATCCTGCCCATTGCGGGCAAAGGGCACGATGTGCTCGCGCGTGAGGTCTTCCTCATGAAAATGCCCGCCGCAGTAGGCGCACACATTGCGGTCGCGGGCAAAGAGCTTGCTGTTGGTCAGGCTGGGTTTGAGCTCAAACGGGTTGATGCTGGGCACGCCCTTGGTGCCGATGATGCTGTTGATGGCGATCACCGATTGTTCGCCCGTGATTGCGTTGTGCCCGCCCCGGAACCGGGCGATCTGGCCGCCGGACTCCCAGCGCACCTCGCCAGCGGCGTAGTGAATCACCGCCTGCTCCAGCGAAATCCACGATTGGGGCAGCCCTTGGGCTGACAGCTTCAAGACCTTCAAAACACGCCTCCTGGAACTCAAAGTACACAAGGACATGACTTACGCAAAACAGGACTCTGGCAAGTGGTTCGCCCCAGGGAAAACCCAGGAAAAAGGCAGTTGTTGCACCCTGATTTGCGCAAGTCCCAAAGGATTCTGAACGCAGATGTCTCGCGGGCAGCCCTGCGCCGGGCCAGCCGTGGATCACAATATACTCCGTTTTCATGACAAATTGGCGTCCTGCGCTTGATGGAACTGCGCACACTGCTATCAAAAAGATAACAAACCGATGAAGATCTTTCGCGGCTTCCACCACCCTGGCATTGCCCATGCCTGCGCGCTGACCATCGGCAACTTCGATGGCGTACACCGGGGTCACCAGGCCATGCTGGCGCTGCTCAACAGCGAGGCGGCGCACCGGGGCGTGGAAAGTTGCGTGCTGACCTTCGAGCCCCACCCGCGCGACTATTTCGCCGGCCTTCACAACAAGCCGGAACTGGCACCGGCGCGCATCGGCACCCTGCGTGACAAACTCACCGAACTGGCCCGCTGCGGCGTGCAGCAGACCGTGGTGCTGCCATTTGACGCCCGTCTGGCCGGCCAGTCACCGGACGCATTCATTGACGAAGTGCTGATCCAGGGGCTGGGCGCCCGTTACGTGCTGGTGGGCGACGACTTCCGCTTTGGCCGCCAGCGCGCGGGCGACTACGCCATGCTGGATGCGGCGGGGCAAGCCAAGGGCTTTGACGTGGCGCGCATGAACAGCTACGAGGTGCATGGGCTGCGCGTGTCCAGTTCCGCCGTGCGCCAGGCGCTGGCCGCAGGCGACATGGAGGCCGCCGCGCGCCTGCTGGGGCGGCCCTACACCATCAGCGGCCATGTGGTGCATGGCCGCAAGCTGGGGCGCGAACTGGGTGCCACGGCAGAGGGCGCGGGCAACGGCTTTCGCACCCTCAACCTGCGGTTTGCGCACTGGAAGCCCGCCGCCAGCGGCATCTTTGCGGTGCTGGTGCATGGCCTGGCCGATGGCCCGCTGCCGGGTGTGGCCAACCTGGGCGTGCGCCCCTCGCTGGACCCGAACGACGTCAACGGTGGCCGCGTGCTGCTGGAAACCCATTGCCTGCAGTGGCCCGCCGATCTGGGGCCTGAGGGGGCGTACGGTAAAATCGTGCGTGTGGAACTTCTGCACAAACTGCACGACGAGCTCAAATACGACGGTCTGGATGCCTTGACGAAGGGCATCGCCAAAGACTGCGCCGACGCGCGTGCCTACTTTGCCTCGGCCCAGGCACCCAACCACACCGAGACCCGGCGTCAGACCACGCGCGACCGAATTTAGGGGGCTGCCTGCGCAGCGCCTGCCCTGCAGGCACTACACCTCCCGCGTTTCGCTCCCTGTTTCCCCGCATTGCTCCGGGCCTGCCCCGGAATGCCCCGTTTTAAGGCTCCCCCATGTCCGACAACGCCAGTACCCCCGCATCCACCGCCACGGATTACCGCAGCACGCTGAACCTGCCCGACACCCCCTTCCCCATGCGCGGCGACCTGCCTAAGCGCGAGCCGGGCTGGGTAAAGGAATGGGAAGACAAAGGCACCTACAAGCGCCTGCGCGACGCACGCCGGGGTGCGCCCAAGTTCATCCTGCACGATGGCCCGCCCTATGCCAACGGGCAGATCCACATGGGCCACGCGGTGAACAAGATCTTGAAGGACATGATCACCAAGGCGCGCCAGCTCGAAGGCTTTGACGCGCTGTACGTGCCCGGCTGGGACTGCCACGGCCTGCCGATCGAAAACGCCATCGAGAAGAAATACGGCCGCAACCTGAGCCGCGACGACATGCAGGCCAAGAGCCGCGCGTTCGCCACCGATCAGATCGCGCAGCAGATGACGGACTTCAAGCGCCTGGGCGTGCTGGGCGAATGGGACAACCCCTACAAGACCATGAACTTCGCCAACGAGGCGGGCGAGATCCGTGCGTTCAAACGCGTGATGGAGCGTGGCTTTGTGTACCGTGGCCTCAAGCCCGTGTACTGGTGCTTTGACTGCGGCTCGTCGCTGGCCGAGTTCGAGATCGAGTACCAGGACAAGAAGAGCACCACGCTGGATGTGGCCTTCAAGTCACACGACCCAGCCCAGCTGGCCGCAGCCTTTGGCCTGCCCTCGCTAACCAAAGACGCGTTTGTGGTCATCTGGACCACCACCGCATGGACCATCCCCGCCAACCAAGCCCTGAACCTGAACCCCGAAATCACCTACGCGCTGGTCGATGCGGGCGAACGCCTGCTGCTGGTGGCCGAGCCCCTGGTGGCCTCGTGCCTGGAGCGCTATGGCCTCACGGGCAGCGTGCTGGCCACCACCCTGGGCAAGAACCTGGGCGGCCTGGAGTTTGAGCACCCTCTGTACGACGTCGATGCAGGCTACCGCCGCCTCGCCCCGGTGTACCTGGCCGACTACGCCACGGCCGACGACGGCACGGGTATCGTGCACTCGTCGCCCGCCTACGGTCTGGAAGACTTCAACTCCTGCCGCGCGCATGGCATGGCGCTGGACGACATCCTGAACCCCGTGCAAGGCAACGGCACCTATGCGGCCGACTTCCCGCTGTTCGGCGGCCTGCACATCTGGAAGGCCGTGCCCGTCATCATCGAAGCCCTGCGCAACGCGGGCCGACTGATGACCACCAAGGACATCACCCACAGCTACCCGCACTGCTGGCGCCACAAGACGCCAGTGATCTACCGTGCTGCGGCCCAGTGGTTCATCCGCATGGACGAAGGCGAAGGCGTGTTCACCAAAGCTGGCGAAAAGCCCGCCAAGACGCTGCGCCAGATCGCCCTGGACGCCATCGAGCACACCAGCTTCTACCCCGAAAACGGCAAGGCCCGCCTGCACGACATGATCGCCGGGCGGCCCGACTGGTGTATCTCGCGCCAGCGCAGCTGGGGCGTGCCCATCCCGTTCTTCCTGCACAAGGATTCGGGCGAGCTGCACCCGCGCACCATGGAGATCATGGACCAGGCGGCAGCCATCGTCGAAAAGGGCGGCATCGAGGCCTGGAGCCGCGTGACCACCGAAGAGATCCTGGGCGCCGAAGACGCGCCGCACTACACCAAGAGCACCGACATCCTGGAAGTGTGGTTCGACTCCGGCTCCACCTTCAGCCACGTGCTGCGCGGCACGCACGCGCCGCAATTCCACGACCAGGGCCCCGAGGCCGATCTGTACCTGGAAGGCCATGACCAGCACCGCGGCTGGTTCCACAGCTCGCTGTTGCTGGCATCCGCGCTCGAAGGCCGCGCGCCCTACCGCGGCCTGCTGACCCACGGCTTCACCGTGGACAGCCAGGGTCGCAAGATGAGCAAGTCGCTGGGCAACGGCATCGACCCGCAAGAAATCAACAAGAAGCTGGGCGCCGAGATCATCCGCCTGTGGGTGGCTGCCAGCGACTACTCCGGCGACATCGCGGGCGACGAGAAGATCCTGGCCCGTGTGGTGGACGCCTACCGCCGCATCCGCAACACCCTGCGCTTCCTGCTGGCCAACGTGAGCGACTTCGACCCGGCCCGGGACGCCGTGCCGTTCGACCAGATGCTGGAGATCGACCGCTACGCGCTCACCCGTGCGTCCGAGTTCCAGGCCGAGGTGCTGGCGCACTACAAGGTGTACGAGTTCCACCCCGTGGTGGCCAAGCTGCAGCTGTACTGCTCAGAAGACCTGGGCGGGTTCTACCTGGACGTGCTCAAGGACCGCCTGTACACCACGGCGCCCAAGAGCCTGGCCCGCCGCAGCGCGCAGACCGCGCTCTACAACATCACGCACGCCATGCTGCGCTGGATGGCACCGTTCCTGTCCTTCACGGCCGAAGAGGCGTGGAAGGTGTTCGGCAACTCCGACTCCATCTTCCTGGAGACCTACAGCAACGTGGCGGGCGTGGGTGCCGGTGCCGACGAAGGCCTGCTGGCCAAGTGGTCACGCATCCGCGAGATCCGCGACGCGGTGAACAAGGAGATCGAAGCGCTGCGCGCCGATGGCAAGGTGGGTTCCTCCCTGCAGGCCACCGTCACGCTGACGGCGGCCCCGGAAGACCACGCGCTGCTGGCCAGCCTGGGGGATGACCTGAAGTTCGTCTTCATCACCTCCGCTATCGAATTGATAGCCGGTAGCGCTCTACAGATAAGCGTCAAGCCCAGTTCTGATGCCAAATGCGAGCGCTGCTGGCACTACCGCAGCGATGTAGGCAGCGATGCCGCCCACCCCACCATCTGTGGCCGCTGCACCAGCAACCTCCACGGCGACGGCGAAAGCCGGGCCCACGCGTGATGGCGAGCACCTCCGCACGGAACGGCCCGCACATCTTGGTCTGGCTGGCCTGGGCTGCGGTGCTGATGGTGGCCGACCAGATCACCAAGACGCTGATCCTGGACAACTACAGGCTGGGCGACTCCACAGTCATCACCAGCTTTTTCAACATCGTGCGGGCGCACAACACGGGCGCCGCGTTCTCGTTCCTGGCCAATGCCGGGGGCTGGCAGCGCTGGCTGTTCACGGGCATCGGTCTGGTGGCCACGATTTTCATCGTGTGGCAACTGCGTGCGCACCCGAGCCAAAAGCTGTTCTGCTTCTCGCTGGCCAGCATCCTGGGCGGTGCTGTGGGCAACGTGGTGGACCGCCTGATGCATGGCTACGTGGTGGATTTTCTCGACTTCCACTGGGACTTCCTCTCGGGCATCTTCCACGGCGGCCATTTCCCGGCCTTCAACCTGGCGGATATGGCCATCAGCATCGGCGCCGCCTGCCTGATCCTGGACGAGCTGCTGAGGATGCGGCGCGAGCGCTAATGCTTACGCCCTGACCTGCTCCCCGCACCAACGCAATGGCCCGCTTTCAGCGGGCCATTGGTTTTTGGGCGACATCCACGTGTGAACGCTACCCCTCGGGTTATCCCGGTGGGGTCGGATGTCATCGCCTCGTCATACTGCGATGCTTCAATGTAAACGATTACATTGATCGAACTTCCGCAAACCTCAACGCAACAAGCGCCATTGCCTTGGGGCGAGACACAGGCCCAAGACCCATTGTGCGTGTGCGGAAGTCATGTTTGCGAAAGGCATGGCATGAGCATTCAGGACGTAGCCCGTGAAGCGGGGGTTTCTGTGGCCACGGTGTCGCGGGTTTTTAACCTGCCAGACAAGGTGACGGCTGCAACGCGCGAACACGTAGAGCAAGTAGCGCGCGCGCTGGGATACCTACCCAACGCCAGTGCGCGCACTTTGCGCACCCAACGCAGCCGCGTGCTGGGCGTGGTGCTGCCCACACTCACCAACCCGGTGTTTGCCGAATGCCTGGAGGGCATTGCGCGTGCAGCGTCGGCGGGTGGATACGCCATCTCGCCGTTCACCACCGATTACCGTATCGACCAGGAAGAGCGCGCAGTCAACCTGCTGCTCGCCGGCAATGTGGACGGCATGATTCTGGTTGTCTCCAACCCCGCCACTTCCGCAGGCCTGGTACGCCTGGCAGAAACGGGCCTGCCTTATGTGCTGGCCTACAACCGCCACCCCGAACACCCCTGCGTGTCGGTGAACAGTGAGCAGGCAACGGCCGATCTGGTGGCGCACCTGGTGGCGCTGGGCCACCGGCGCATCACCATGGTGAGCGGCCAGCTGTCGGCATCGGACCGGGCACAACAGCGCTGCCGGGGCTTTCGCCGTGGCATGCAGGCCGCCTCGCTGGGCGATGGCGACGTGCTGGAGGTACCCTTTTTGGCCACCGCCGTGACCGGAATCGGCGCCCTGCTGCAGCAATCTTCAGCACCCACAGCACTGGTGTGCTCCAACGACCTGCTGGCAATCCGCAGCATTCGAGCCGCACACCTGGCCAGCTTGGCCGTGCCGCGCGACCTGAGCGTCGCGGGCTTCGATGGCATTGCGATCGGTGAAGACCTCACCCCCATGCTGAGCACCGTGGTGCAGCCCAACGCGGACATCGGTCGCAACAGTGTGGAACTGCTGGTGCAGTCCATCGCAGGCGGCACGCCACTGCTGCCCGACGCCAGCCTCACGCTGGCCCACCACTTTCGCAAGGGCGAGTCGTGCGCTGCCTGCGCCTGACGCCCCACCCCGCTCACCCCCAGAAAGTTTCCCGTACCGAGAAAACCCGTTCTCGCTGTCTCCGAACTTCCCCTTCAAGCCACCTCTGATCACACAGGAGCCTTTCATGAAACACACGTTCTCCACCCTGGCCCGCACCGCGGCGCTTGCCCTCGGCATCGCTGCCAGCAGCGCGGCGATGGCGCAAACGGCCATTTGCTACAACTGCCCGCCGGAGTGGGCCGACTGGGGCACCCAGCTCAAGGCCATCAAGGCGAAAACCGGCATCACCGTACCGCCCGACAACAAGAACTCCGGCCAGTCGCTGGCGCAACTGGTGGCTGAACGCGCCAGCCCTGTGGCCGACGTGACCTATCTGGGCGTCACGTTTGCCATCCAGGCGCAAAAAGACGGCGTCGTCGCGGCCTACAAGCCCGCCGCCTGGGCAGAGATTCCGGACGGGCTGAAAGACCCACAGGGTCACTGGTTCACCATCCACTCCGGCACGCTGGGCTTCATGGTCAACGTGGATGCGCTCAATGGCAAACCCGTCCCACGTTCGTGGGCCGACCTGCTCAAGCCCGAGTACAAGGGCCTGATCGGCTACCTGGACCCCGCCTCGGCCTTCGTGGGCTACGTGGGTGCCGTGGCAGTGAACCAGGCACGCGGCGGCACGCTGGACAACTTCGGCCCTGGAATCGACTATTTCAAGGCGCTGCAGAAGAACGAACCCATCGTGCCCAAGCAGACGTCTTATGCGCGTGTGCTTTCGGGCGAGATCGCAATCTTGCTGGACTATGACTTCAATGCCTACCGCGCCAAGTACAAGGACAAGGCCAATGTGCAGTTCGTCATCCCGGCTGAAGGCACAGCGGTGGTCCCCTACGTGATGAGCCTGACAGCCAACGCTCCCCATGCCGACAACGGCAAGAAGGTGCTGGACTTTGTCCTGTCTGACGAAGGTCAGGCTATCTGGGCCAATGCCTATCTGCGCCCGGTGCGCGCCAGCGCCATGCCCAAGGAAGTGCAGGCACGCTTTCTGCCTGCCAGCGACTACGCACGCGCCAAGACCGTGGACTACGCCAAGATGGCCGCCGTCCAGAAGGCCTTTTCGGACCGCTACCTGAAAGAAGTCCAGTAAGCCCGCGCGAAAGCAGCCACCATGCGCCAAGGCTCCTCTGCGTCACGCCTGTTGCTGGTGGGCTGCGCCGCCCCGGCCGCAGCATTCTTTGCAGCCTTCTGGCTGCTACCCGTCGCCTTGCTGCTGGCGCTGCCGGCCAGCAAGGGCTGGGGCACCTACTTTGCGGTGCTGACGAACAGCCGCTACCTGCAAAGCCTGCTGCAAACGCTGGGCCTGTCGCTCACCGTGACCCTCGTCACGCTCTTGCTGGGCGCGCTGGTGGGTATCACCCTGGCACGCCAGCGCTTTCGCGGCCGACAGCTGCTGCTGTCGCTGCTCACGCTGCCACTGTCGTTTCCCGGAGTGATCATCGGTTTTTTCATGATCCTGCTGGGCGGGCGCCAGGGTGTGGTCGCGGACCTGACCCACGCTCTGGGCTGGGGGCGATTCACCTTCGCCTACGGCCTGACAGGCTTGTTCCTGGCGTACCTGTACTTTTCGTTGCCGCGTGCCATTGCCACCTACACCGCAGCCGCCAGCGCCATGGACCTGCAGCTGGAAGAGGCCGCGCGCTCACTCGGCGCATCGCGCTGGCGCGTGGCCCGCGATGTGTGGATTCCGGAGTTGGCAGCCACCACGCTGGCCTGCGGCGCCATCGTGTTTGCCACGGCCATGGGTGCCTTCGGCACAGCCTTCACGCTTGCCAGCAAGTTTGAGGTACTGCCCATCACCATCTACAACGAGTTCACCAACTACGCCAACTTTGCGCTGGCCGCCAGCCTGTCCATCACGCTGGGGCTGATCACCTGGCTGGTGCTGTGGGTGTCGCGCCGTATCGCGGGCCCTACAGCGTTCTGAAGGCCACCCCATGAGAAATGCACGACAAGCTCCCCGCGCGCTCCTGGCGCTCACCGCGCTGGTGGCGCTGTTCATGGTGGCGCCCATTGCGCTGTCGGTAATGGCCGGTCTGGTCAACAACTACAGCGCCGGGCTCCGAAGCGGCTTCACGCTGCGCTGGATCGGCGAGGTGTGGGACCACTATGGCGGCACCGTCGGCTGGTCGCTGGTGCTGGCCCTGCTGTGCGTGGTGGGCAACCTGCTCATCGGCGTGCCCTGCGCCTACGCCATGGCCCGCAGCCGCTCACGCTGGGCCCGCCTGCTGGAAGAACTGCTGACCCTGCCCGTCGCCGTGCCCGGGCTGGCCAGCGCGCTGGCGCTCATCCTGGCCTACGGCACGCTGCAGGGGTTTCGGCAAAGCTTCGCGTTCATCCTGGTCGGGCACATGGTGTTCACACTGCCCTTTATGGTGCGCACCGTGGGTTCCGCTTTTCAGAAAGACGAGCTGCGCGCGCTGGAAGAAGCCGCACGCTCGCTCGGCGCCAGCTTTGCGCAGCGCTTTCTGGGCGTGCTGGTGCCCGCCGTTTTGCCCGCCATCGTGGCGGGCAGCCTGATGGTGTTCACATTGTCCGTGGGCGAATTCAACCTCACCTGGATGCTGCACACCCCGCTCACCCGCACCCTGCCTGTGGGGCTGGCCGACAGCTACGCATCCATGCGCATCGAGATCGGTTCAGCCTACACGCTGGTTTTTCTGATCGTCATCCTGCCGGTGCTGTGGGGCTTGCAAGCCATCGGCACCTTCATCGAGAAACACCATGGAACTTGAACGCACGCGCGTGGACGTTGTCCAGTGCGCCAAAACCTATGCCGACGGCACCCGTGGCCTTCACCCCACGGACCTCTCGGTAGAACCCGGTGAGGTCATTGCCCTGCTCGGCCCTTCGGGCTGTGGCAAGACTACGCTGCTGCGCCTGATTGCGGGGCTGGAATCGCCCGATGCGGGCAGCCGCATTGCGTTCGGCGGTACCGATGTGACGCAGCTGCCCATCGAGCAGCGCGGCATTGGCATGGTGTTCCAGCACTACGCACTGTTCCCGCAGATGACGGTGGAGGCCAACATCGGCTATGGCCTGAAGATCCGCGGCACCGACGAAGCAGAGCGCAGGCGCGTGGTCGGCGAACTCGTGGATCTGGTCCGGCTCAACGGTCTGGAAAAGAAACGCCCTGCAGAGCTCTCGGGCGGGCAGCGCCAGCGTGTGGCCCTGGCGCGCGCCGTGGCCGTGCGACCGCGCGTGCTGCTGCTTGACGAGCCGCTGACCGCTCTCGATGCCAAGCTGAAAGAGTCTCTGCGCGACGAACTGGCAGAGCTGCTGCGCCGCCTGCACATCACCGCCATCCATGTCACACACGACCAGCAGGAAGCCTTGGCCATCGCCGACCGCCTGGCGGTGATGCAGGCGGGGCGCATCGTGCAGGTAGGCGATGGTGAAACGCTGTACCGCACGCCCGCCCACCCCTTCGTGGCGCAATTCCTGGGGCGGGTCAACACACTGCAACGTGGCGCCCCCAACGCCAACCCCAACGATGAGAACGTGTTGATGCTGGGAGGCCTTTGCCTTCCGCTACTGCACCCACTGCAGGCCCACGCCAACGTGCTGGTGCGCCCCGAAGACATCGAGGTGGGCACGCCCGCAGCAGGCTGGGGCCAGGCCCGTGTCACGCGCCGCAGCTTTCTGGGCGACCGCGTACAGCTTTCGCTCGCACTGGCAGACCAGTCGCCACTGTGCGCCGATGTGGCGCGCGACCACCCCGCACGCCAGGGCGACGTAGTGGGCATACGCATTGCCCCTGACCGCCTGATGCCGTGCCAAGACACCCTGGGATGACCTCCACACAGCACACAACACACGACGCCATGACCACGACCTTGCTGCTGCAGCTTTCTGACACCCACATCCGCGAGCCGGGCCGGCAGGCCTATGGCCGCATCAACACCGCACCGTATCTGGCCGAAGCGGTAGCCAGCATCAACCGGCTGCCACAGGCGCCCGATGCCGCAGTCATCACCGGCGACCTGACCGACTTCGGACGGCCCGCTGAATACGAGCACCTGCGCGAGCTGCTGGCCCCGCTGCGCATGCCGGTGTACCTGCTACCAGGCAACCACGACAGCCGCGAACAGATGCGCGCCAGCTTTCCGCAGCACACGTACCTGGGCACCGAGGGCTTCATCCAGTTCAGCGTGGCGGTAGGTGGGTTGCAACTCATTGCCCTGGACACCGTCGTCAGCGGAGCAAGCGAAGGACGACTGTGCCCGCAGCGCCTGCAGTGGCTGGAGACCGAGCTGGCCCGCCACACTGCACGCCCTGTGGTCATCGCCATGCACCACCCACCGTTTCGCACCTTGATCGGCCACATGGACGACATCGGTTTGCTAGAGGGCGCTGACGAACTCGAAGCCATTGTCTCGCGCCACCCCCAGGTGGAGCGCGTGATCTGCGGGCACCTGCACCGGTCGATCCAGGTGCGGTTTGGCGGCACCATCGCCGCGACCGTGCCCTCGCCCGCGCACCAGGTCAGGCTGGATCTGGCACCCGACGCCGCATCGGCCTGGATGCTGGAGCCGCCCGGCTTCGGACTGCACGCCCTGCCCGCCGGGGGGCGCCTGGTCAGCCACACTGCCGCCAGCGGTTCCTACGCGGGCCCGTTCCCTTTCCACGACGGTGGGCAGCTGATCGACTGACACGGCCACCGACCGCTGACTGCCAGCCACCGACAGACGCGCGGTAACACCGCCATGCTGGATGGCGCTTTCCCCATTTCGCCACCCGGTTTTAGCAGGGCCACTGCTGGCATGACTCCCCAATCAGGAGTATGCTTGTGTGTCAGTTTTGTGACAAATGATCCGGGTGCCACTGTTTTTTTCAGTGCGCTCAACATCCCGGAAGCCGCGCAGCCAGGCCATGCCGCCTTTCCTGCCGCCGCCTACCGGCACAGAAATGAATGAACCCGCCTCCCTGCAAGGACGCCAGCGCGAAGCTTGCGTCCACGCAGTGCATGGCGCATGCTCTTTCGGGTGTTTCCAAAAAGAATAAACGCGGTATTTCATGAAGCATCTTTTGAACTTGTTGGCGGCCGTGGCGCTGCTGATCTGGGGCACCCACCTGGTGCGCACCGGCATCCTGCGGGTTTTTGGCGCCAACCTGCGCCAGCTCATTGCGCACAGCGTCAGTAGCCGGTTCACGGCGGTGTTGTCCGGCATCGGCGTGACCGCCGTGGTCCAGTCGAGCACGGCGACCGCACTCATCGTGTCGTCGTTTGTGGGCCAGGGTCTGGTGGGCTTGCCTGCCGCGCTGGCCGTGATGCTGGGTGCCGACGTCGGCACCAGCGTCATGGCGGTGGTGTTCTCCATGGATCTGTCGTGGCTGTCGCCCTTGTTCATCTTCGTCGGCGTGGTGCTGTTCATATCGCGCAAGGACACCGCCGTGGGCCGCGTGGGCCGGGTGCTGATCGGCCTGGGGCTGATGCTGCTGGCGCTGCGGCTCATTACCGAGTCGACCACGGTGCTCACCCAGTCGCCCACTGTGCGAACACTTCTGGGGGCACTCACCAGCGATCTGCTGCTGGAGATCTTCACCGGTGCGGTGCTGGCCATCGTGGCATATTCCAGCCTGGCTACCGTGCTGCTCACCGCCGCGTTGGCGGGCTCGGGCGGTATTCCGGCCGACGTGGCACTGGGACTGGTGCTGGGCGCCAACCTGGGCAGCGGCGTGCTCGCCGTGCTGACCACCATGAAGTCCAACGTGCAGACGCGCCAGGTGCCGCTGGGCAACCTGTTCTTCAAGATCATTGGCGTGCTCATCATGACGCCGCTCACGGGTTTGTGGCTGCAGCATGTGCGGCCCTACGTGCCCGAAACCGCCACGCTGGTGGTGCTCTTTCACCTGGCTTTCAACATCGTCGTGGGCATCGTCTGCATCAGCCTCACGGGCACAGTGGCACGCACTGTGCAGCGCCTGCTGCCTGTCGAAAAGGCCCAGGCCGCTGCGGGCAGCCGGCCCCAGCACCTGGACCCTTCCGCCCTGGCCACGCCATCCCTTGCCATCTCGTGCGCTGCGCGCGAGGCACTGCACCAGGCCGACGTGGTCGAGTCCATGCTGCTGGGCCTGCACAAGGTGATTCGCACCGACGACCTGCAACTGGCGCAGGACCTGCGCAAGCTCGATGACGAGGTGGACGGCCTGTACTCGGCCATCAAGTACTACATGACCAAGATCTCGCGCGAGGCGCTGGATGAGCGGGAAGGCCGCCGCTGGGCCGACATCATCAGCTTCACCATCAACATGGAGCAGATCGGCGACATCATCGAGCGCGTGCTGATCGACATCGAGGACAAGAAAATCAAGAAGGGACGACAGTTCTCCGAAGCGGGCATGGAAGAGATCAACGAGCTGCACGCGCGCCTGATCGACAACCTGCGGCTGGCGATGAGCGTGTTCTTGAACGGCAGCGTGCGCGATGCCCAGAAGCTGCTGGAGGAAAAGGCGCGCTTTCGCGACCTGGAACACGCGTATTCGGCCACCCACCTGGCGCGCCTGTCGGACAACACCGTGCAGAGCATCGAAACCAGCTCGCTGCACATCGACCTGATCAGCGAACTCAAGCGCATCAACTCGCTGCTGTGCTCGGTGGCCTACCCGATTCTCGAATCGGCCGGGGCCCTGGCACCCAGTCGGCTCAAGACCATGGTGGACCAGAGCTGAAAACAGAGACAAGACGGAAGGCCTGCTGGCACCCGCCAATGATTGGCGGACAGCAACAAGCCCGTAGCAGCCCTCCCTAGCGCAGCAAGGCCAGCACGCCCTGTGGCAACTGGTTGGCCTGGGCCACCATGGCTGTACCAGCCTGCTGCAGGATCTGCGAACGCGAGAGGTTGGCGGTTTCTGCCGCAAAGTCGGCGTCGAGGATGCGGCTGCGCGAGGCAGACAGGTTTTCCGAGGTCACCTGCAGGTTGCTGATCGAGGTTTCAAATCGCGACTGCAGGGCACCGAGCTTGGCGCGCTCGCCGTTGATGAAGCTCAGGGCCGAATCTACCGTCTTGAGAGCGTTGGTCGCCTTGGCAAAAGTCGTGACATCCAGATCCGCCACCTTCTCCAAACTAGCGCTGCTGTCGGCGAGCGCATTGGTTGCGGTCGCATCGGCCGCAAACGCCTTGTCGGAATCCAACGTGAGGTAGCCGCTGACGACGATCGCATCGTCGAGCCCCCCGATCATCAGGTTGTCCGATGCCCCCACGAGCGTAAGCCCTCCGCCACCATCGTCCGCCATCTTCTGAACCGTCACGGTTCCTGTGCTCTGGTTCGTTCGGTCACCACGTTGCCGTTCCTGACCCCAAAGCGCCATTGATGACCACAGACCCAGCACTGACCCCGTTGGTACCGTAGGCATTGGCAGGCTCAGGCCCGTACACCTGCTGAGCTGCGCCGGATGCAATCATCTGATTGTTGCCGTACACCCCGGTACGCAGGTTGGCCGTGCCGGCCACGATGGTCTGGTTGGCATTGGCGCCGACCTGGAACTGCTGCGTGCCAAACGTACTGTCCAGCAACTTGGAGCCGTTGAATTCGGTGGTTTGCGAGATGCGGTCCAGTTCGGACACCAGCTGGCCCACTTCCTGTTGCAACGCCTGGCGGTCGCCCGCACTGTTGGTGGCGTTGGCCGGCTGCACGGCCAGTTCACGCACACGCTGAAGGATGTCGCCGGAGGCCTTGAGCGCGCCTTATGCGGTCTGCGCCAGGGAGATACCGTCATTGGCATTGCGAACCGCCTGGTTCAAACCACGGATCTGGCTGGAAAAGCGCTTAGAAATGGCCAGGCCCGCAGCGTCGTCCTTGGCGCTGTTGATGCGCAGGCCCGACGACAGGCGCTGGATGGACGTGTTCAGCGATGTCTGGCTCATGCCCAGATTGCGCTGGGCCGTCAGCGATGACACGTTGGTATTGATCGTGGAAGCCATTTCAACCCTTCGTCCTGTTTTTCAGGACTATTCTGATTTTTCGGACATGCACCGCTGCAAACGCTACATGCCTCTTTTAGGCTGGGGTGGAATGAGCTTGAGGGGTATCTAGAGCTGCAAACAACAAACTGCGGGGCCGAGCTTCACGAGTTCTCCGTGAAAAAAGATTTCTACCGCAATACAGTCAACGCTTTATAGCTATCAAAATTGCAATATACAGAATTAATCAAAATAAAAAATTGATAGTTCATAAACCAGCCAGTTTGCAGAGTCCTCTCTACCTACAGTCCCAGAAACCCCGCAATCACGAGCCCGGCTTCCAGCGTGAACTGGCCTTGCGCCACCTGCTCGCGCACGGTGTGAAGTGGCAGCAGCTCAAAGCGCTCCACCTCGCCATCCTGGTTGATGGGCTCCGCACCACCCGGCACCTGGGCGCAGAACCAATCGATGCGCTCGCGCATGTAGCCCGCACCGCCGCCTTCGCGGCTCGGGCGGCTGAAGTCCACATGACCGCCGTGACGCAGGCCCTGCAAGGCCTCGACGCGCAGGCCGGCCTCTTCCCAGGTCTCGCGCGCCAGCGCCTGGGGCAGCGAATCGGCAGCCGAGACCATGCCGCCCATCAGCGTGTCCCACAGGCCGGGGTTGTTGGGTTTGGTCATGGAACGCTTTTGCACCCACATGCGGCCATCGGGCGCCAGGCCCACCAGGTGCACGGCGCGCGTGGCAATGCCCAGCACGCGCACGGCGCCGCGCTCTACGGTGGCCACCACCTCACCCTGGGGGTTGGTCACCGCCAGTTGCTCGTCGCGCCAGGGGCCACACAGGCCCGTGTCACGCAGGTCGGCGGCCAGGGTGTTGAGCGCCTGCGTGGTGGCGTCTGCTGATGCGGTGTGCGACACATGCAGGTGCCAGGCGGGCACCCCCATATGCTCCTCATTTGATAGCATAAAGTGCTTATCCATCAGGCGCAGACGGCTTATTTTTTCTAAAAAACCATCCGCTACCGAGCCCACCACCTGCCCGTTTACCACCAGCGGCTGGCGCGGCTGTGCCGGGGGCTGTTGGGCCGAGGCGCGTGCGCCCGCCAGCCAGTGCTCCAACGAGAGGTTCTGCACGCCGGTGTTCACAGTGTGAGGATGGTGCAGCCGGTGGTCTTGCGCGCTTCGAGGTCGCGGTGCGCCTGCTGCACGTCGGCCAGCGGATAGCGCTGGTCGATGTGGATCTTCACCTGGCCACTGCCCACCACAGCAAACAGGTCATCGGCCATGGCCTGTGTGGCTTCGCGCGTGGCGATGTGCGTGAACAGTGTCTGGCGCGTGACATAGAGCGAGCCCTTGGCACCCAGGCTACCGGGAGCAAACGGCGCTACCGGGCCCGACGCGTTACCAAAGCTGGCCATCAGGCCAAAGGGGCGCAGGCAGTCAAGCGACTTGTCCCAGGTGTCCTTGCCCACCGAGTCGTACACCACCTTCACGCCCTTGCCGCCGGTGATCTCTTTCACGCGTGCAGCAAAATCTTCAGTGTTGTAGTTGACGGCGTGCGCTGCGCCGTTGGCCAAGGCCAGCTGGCACTTGGCATCGGTGCCTGCCGTGCCAATCAGCTGCAGGCCCAGGGCCTTGGCCCACTGGCTGGCGATCAGGCCCACGCCACCGGCGGCCGCATGGAAAAGCACAAAATCGCCGGGCTCCAGCCCTTCCACCGGGCGCGTCTTTTTGAGCAGGTACTGCGCGGTCAGGCCCTTGAGCATCATGGCCGCGCCGGTCTCGAAGCTGATGGCATCGGGCAGCTTGCACACGCATTTGGCGGGCATCACGCGCACCTCGCAGTACGCGCCGGGCGGGTTGCTGGCATAGGCAGCGCGGTCGCCCACCTGCAAGTGCGTGACACCTTCGCCCACGGCCTCGATCACGCCCGCACCTTCCATGCCGATGGTGGCGGGCATGCCAAGCGGATACAGGCCGGTGCGGTGGTACACATCGATGAAATTGAGGCCGATGGCGTGGTGGCGGATACGCACTTCGCCCGGTCCGGGGTTGCCCACGGGCAGATCGACAAGATGGAGTTCTTCGGGTCCACCGTGCTGGCGGATCTGGACGGCAAGGCTCATGGGCGGCTCCTGTAGCAGACGACTGAATGAAGGGGAAGTACAGCCAAGGCCGATACCAACCCAAAACGGCGGCCATCCTGCCACGAATCGGCCAACCGTGCCCGCTGCCCGGCGCTTCTTAGAGCCTGAATAGGCTCCAAGGGCGTTGCTGCATCGTGCTGCAGCGCAACGCGCGCGCCGGTACAGTGCAGCCCCATGACTCAAAAACTCACACCCGGCACGGCCGTGCTGCTGGTGATTCCGCCCCTGCTGTGGGCTGGCAACGCCGTCACGGGGCGGCTGGTGCACGACCTGATTTCCCCCGCCGCCCTCAACTTCATCCGCTGGGTGCTGGCCTTTTTCATCCTGCTGCCGCTGGCCCATGGCGTGCTGCACAAGAACAGCCCGCTGTGGGCCCACTGGCGCCGCTATGCGTTGCTGGGTCTGCTGGGCATTGGCCTGTACAACGCGCTGCAGTACATGGCGCTGCAGACGTCTACACCCATCAATGCAACGCTGGTGGGTTCGAGCATGCCGGTGTGGATGCTGGCCGTGGGAGCACTGTTCTTTGGCGCGGCCATCACGCGGCGCCAGGTGGCGGGCGCGCTGCTGTCGGTGTGTGGCGTGCTGCTGGTGCTGAGCCGGGGCGAGTGGGCGCAGCTGCTCGCGTTCCGCCTGGTGCCGGGCGATTTGTTCATGCTGCTGGCCACCATTTCGTGGGCGTTTTACAGCTGGCTGCTGGCCCGCACCAGCGAGCCGGGCAGCATCCGGGGTGACTGGGCGGCCTTCCTGATGGCGCAGATGGTGTTTGGCCTGGCCTGGTCAGGCAGCTTTGCCGGGGCCGAGTGGGCCACCGGCCACGCGCACACCACCTGGGGCTGGCCGCTGGTGGCAGCGCTGGCCTTCATCGCCGTGGGCCCTGCCGTGCTGGCCTACCGCTGCTGGGGTGTGGGCGTGCAGCGGGCGGGGCCTGCGGTGGCGGGCTTTTTTGTCAACCTCACGCCACTGTTTGCGGGGCTGCTGTCGGCCGCGTTTCTGGGCGAGACGCCCCAGGCGTTTCACGGCGTGGCGTTCGCGTTGATTGTGGGTGGGATTGTGGTGTCGTCGCGGCGCTGAGCGTTGCAGATTTCAATAAAAATCGGCCTTACCGCGCGTCCATCATTACTTTATTGCTACCATAAATATAGCAATCATTCCTTATCCGGAAAGCATGGGCGCGCACTGCGCCCCTTGGGTCCTCAACGGGGCGGATCGAGGTCTTCGGCGGCGGCAGTGACCGGCTCCAGCAGCGCCTCCAGCTCCGCCACAGGGACGGGCCGCCCCATCAGGTAGCCCTGGAAGTAGGTGCAGCCGTACTGGGCCAGCAGTTGTTTCTGCGCCTCGGTTTCCACGCCCTCGGCGATCACGTCCAACTCAAGATTGCGTGCCATGCCCAGGATGGTCTGCACGATCACATCATCGGTGTGCCGCACGCCCAGGTTGTGCACGAAGGACTGGTCGATCTTGAGCTGGTCGAGCGGCAGCCGCGTGAGGTAGGCCAGCGACGAGTAACCAGTGCCGAAATCGTCCACCGAGAAGCGCACGCCCTTGGTCTTGAGCATGCCGATCTTGGCGATGGTGTCGTCCACGTTGTCCAGCACCAGCGATTCGGTGAGTTCGAGCTTGAGCAGGTGGGGGCGCGCGCCGGTTTCGCGTAGCACCTCGACCACCCGGGCCACAAAGTCGCGTTGGCGGAACTGTCGCGCACTCACATTGACCGAGAGCTGCAGGTGCTGAAGGCGTGGGTGGCCCTGCCAGGCGGCGAGCTGCTCGCAGGCGGTGCGCAGCACCCAGTGGCCCATGGGCACGATGAGTTCACTCTCCTCTGCCACGCCGATGAAAGCCCCCGGCGCCACCAGGCCACGCTCAGGGTGTTTCCAGCGGATCAGCCCCTCAGCGCCCACCATGCGACCGTCCAGATGAAACTGCGGCTGGTAGTGCAGCACAAACTGACGCGCGGTCAAAGCCGCCTGAAGATCTGCTTCAAGCTGCGCGCGCAGGCTGATGCTGATCTGCATCTCCGGGTCAAAAAAGCACAACGCATTGCGCCCCTGCGACTTGACCTGGTACATGGCGATGTCTGCCTGCTTGAGCAGATCGACCGATGACTGGATGGCGCCGCCCATCAGCGTTGCGCCGATACTGGGCGTGCTGTGGTGGGCATGCCCACCGAGCGTGTAGGGCACGTTGAGTTTGCGCAAGATCTTTTCGCCCACGCGGCGGGCATAAGCCCCAGCTTCGTCACTGCTGGTCGACAGGTCCCCCAGCATGACCACGAATTCGTCGCCGCCTAGCCGCGCAACGGTGTCCTCGCGCCGCACACAGGTCTTCAGGCGCTGGGCGACCTGGCGCAGCAGCATGTCGCCCACCTCGTGGCCCCGGGTGTCGTTCAGGGTCTTGAAGTGATCCAGGTCGAGAAACAGCAGGGCACCATACTGCCCGCTGCGCGCACTGGAGGCGATGGCTTGCTGCATGCGGTCCATGAGCAGGCGACGGTTGGGGAGGTTGGTCAGTGGGTCGTAGAACGCCAGGTTCTCAATCTCGGCACTGGCACGCCGCAAGGCCGTCACGTCGTGGTAGCTGATGACCAAACCACCGTCAGGCGTTGTGCGCTCAGTGATCTGGATGGTGCGGCCGTTGGAGTACACCTGTTCATGGGGCTCGTTCTGGGGCTGCATTTGCCGCAGCAACCGCTGCTCCACCCAGCGCGCGTATTCGTCTTCAGCCAGCCGGGGGTGGTGGTGCTTGACGGTCTCTTCGATCACGGCACGAAAGGGCAGCCGGGGGGCGATCATGCCGCTGAGCCACGGGAAGATCACCTCGAACTGGCTATTCCACTGCACCACGCAGTTGTTCTTGTCGAGCAGCAAAAAACCGCTGACCATAGACTCCAGCGCCTGGTCCAGCGTGGCCTTGGACTGCGCAATGGCCACGCGGGCCTGTGAGAGGCGATCCAGGTAGCGAAAAGCCAGCCCCCCTGCAGCCAGGATCATGGCCACAAACACCAGCGCGGTCAGACCGATCGCGTCGCGCTGGTCGCGCCAGCTGCTCAGCGCCTCGTGCAACGGAATGCTCGCGGAGATCCGAAGGTCCTGGTAAAGGATGGGACGGAATACCACCAGGGCAGGGTCCCCAGTGAGGCGCGCCGGAGCCTTCCATTGCTGGCCCAGGTCGGAAAGCTCTGCCAGCGGTGGGGCCAGCGTGGGGGCAATGACTTCCTCGCGGCCAGGCACGCCCAGCAGCAGTTGCCCGCCCGCCCGCTCCAGCGTGACCTGCAGGCCGCTGATGTCCACACCCTGAAGCAGCACCGCGCTCAGGGCGCCCACGGGCAACTCGGCCACCGCCGCCACGCGTGTGCTGTCGGCCAGGCGCAGGTGGCGCGCGAAATACAAAACCCGTTCGGAACTGGCAAAACTCACCACCGGGGCGCTGACCATCAGGGTGGACACAGGCTGCTCCAGCACGGACTCCAGAAAGCCCGCCGGAAGTTGAACGGCCAGCGCACCACTGGCGGGATCGGAGGAAGCCATGGTCCTGCCAGCACCATCCAGCAGGGCCACATAGCGCACCATCAGGTTCTGCCGGGTGGAGCCGCGCAAACGCTGGCTGGCCGATTCCGCATCGATCCAGGGCGCAGTCGTGTTCGACAGGTTGAGCAACTCGTCCATGCTGGCCAGCAGCACATCCACCGTCAGCAGCGAACGGTTGAGCGCAACCTCGGCCCCCGCCACAAAACGGGTGGCCTGGGCCTCGCTGTCGTTAAGCGCCACCTTGCGGGAGTTCCAGGCCAGGGCGGCCGCCACAATGGCCACGGCCGCCACAAACACCACAACCCCAGCCCCGACAAAGGCCTTGATGCGCAGTGGCGTTATAGGTTCTCTCATTGATCTATTTAACGGGCGCGGCCAACAGGCCACGCGCCGGGCCAATCGTCTGGTTCCAGGTTTGCGCGCAGCGCGCGCCGCAGCGCTGCACCCAGCGCGGCAGCACGGTGGAGGCCAGTATCTCCTGGCGGCTGCGCTCATCCTGAGGCGAGGCGGGCACCACCACCATGGCGCCCTTGGTGCCTCCGGTGCAGGTAGAAGCGCCCCGGTTACAGGCCAGGCCTTCAGCCGTTTCGCGCTCGGACTCGGCCCATATGGCGGACTCCAGCCGGGGCAGCTCGCGCTTGAGTAGTTCGCGCAAGTCGGAGGGTAGGCCCGCCCAGGCCGCCTGGTTGGCGCCAAAGATGGCCAGGCCCCATGTCACAGGCAGGGTGTGCACATGGGAGGTGAGTGAGGGCAGGCCCAGCATATTGCCCGACATGGTGCCCGTGATCGCGCATTCGGTATTGCCCGCCGTCAGACTAGGCACAATCTGCGAGAAACTGGTCAGCACCGGCACACCGCCCAGCGCACCCACAAAGTCGGCCTGCGTGGAGGACGAGACCCGGACGCGGCGCCCCGACAGGTCGGACAGCGCACGCAGCTGCTTCTTGCAGAACACGACCTGGGCCGGGTACACATAGATCGCCAGCGCCTCCACGCCATGCTGCTCGCGCAAGGCCTTTTCCAGATAAGGGCGGAAGGCGCCCAGGGTGGCCTTGAGTGTGGCGATGTCGGGGTTCAGTCCCGCCAAATCGGGGGCGGTGTATTCGGGGTACTGCGAGGTGAACGAGCTCATCAGTGTGGTGCCAAACGGCACCACGCCCAACTGAAGCAATCGCAACATCTCATTGCCGGGCACGCCTGCACGGTCAAAGGGCACGATCTCTGCCTGGAAGCGCCCACCGCTCAAACGGGACAACTCTTTGCTCCAGAAGGGCTCTTCCTGGCGTGTGTATTGATTGATCGTGGCCAACCCACCCACCACACGCAGCTTGTACGGCGCAGCAGCGCTGCTGCCAGAAGGGTTCGCCGCGTGCACCCCACCCCATGCGACAAGCCCTACGCATAGAAGCAGTGCCTGGCGGCGAAGGCGGAAGGTCAAGGTGCAGGGGATGGTGAACATGGCAAACAATGGCGAGAAGTATTCCACCAATTTTTCAGCCCAGAAGGCAAATTGTCGGCAAAACGCCACGCGTGAGCCTTCGAAAGAACTGGTGCGTGGCACGGGCCATGCCCATGCATTAGAGAGGATCTCCCGCTGGGGCTTGGTAGCCGCTGTACACCAGTCGCTCGCCGCCATGTGCCATCAGAAGGTGCCAGGGTAGGCGCCGCCGTCGGCCAGCACGTTTTGGCCGGTGATGTAACCCGCTTGCTGGCTGCACAAAAAAGCACAGATTGCCCCGAACTCATCGGCCGTTCCATAACGGCCCGCCGGGATCTGCGCCTGCTGGACGGCACGTACATCCTCAACGCTTTTGCCCGCCTTTCCTGCGGCTGCTGTCACGGTTGCCGCCAAGCGGTCGGTGTCGAACTTGCCTGGCAGCAGGTTGTTGATGGTCACGCCCCGCGCCGCGATCTTGCTGCGCGATACCCCCGCCACAAACCCAGTGAGGCCACTGCGTGCGCCGTTGGAAAGGCCCAGGATGTCGATAGGTGCCTTGACGGCGCTCGACGTGATGTTGACGATGCGGCCAAAGCCCCGCGCCGCCATGCCGTCCACTGTGGCCTGGATGAGTTCGATGGGTGTGAGCATGTTGGCATCCACCGCCTTGATCCAGGCGTCGCGATTCCAGTCACGGAAGTCGCCGGTGGGCGGCCCTCCGGCGTTGGTCACCACGATGTCGAAGTCCCGCCCAGGCCCCCCCGCAACGCAGAACACCGCCTCGCGTCCCGAAGGGGTGGTGATGTCTGCCGCCACGGCCAGCACCTTGGGACCCTGTGTTTCAGAATCTTTGAGCCCCTTCACGCGCGGCTGGCTTGCGCACTCAGCTATCAAACGGGTAGCAGCCTGATCAAGTGCACTGACATTGCGGGCATTGATGACCACATTGACGCCCTCACGCACCAGCGCCTGCGCACATCCAAAACCCAGCCCTTTGCTTGCGCCACACACCAGCGCCCATTTGCCCGCGATACCCAAATCCATAACAATCTCCAAGTTGCACACTGATACATGTAGCGTGGGCAAATCATAAATGGAGAGTTGAACCATGAAATGGCTGCACCCTAACGCTCTGACCACCTCGCTGGCAGGGGTCGCGCTAGCCCTGGTGGCAGGCGCCGTGCCTGCCCAAGAAGCTGCCGTGGTCAAACGCGCCACGCACTTGCGCGACAGCCCCGCAGACACCGGTGCCAGCGTGGCCCCGCTCGAGGCCAACACGGCCGTGACGCGCAGCAGTGAGCGCAAGGGCCCCTGGACCAAGGTGAGTACCCCCCAGGGCACCACAGGCTGGGTGCATATGTTCGATCTGGCCCCCGCATCGGGCGCGGCAGCGGGCAACACCACCACCGGCGGGCTACGGGGCCTGGGTGGCTTGTTCGGCGGCAACAGCGGCACGACCACCACCGCGACGTCCACGGTGGGCATTCGCGGGCTGGACGCCGAAGACATTGCCAAGGCGCAACCCAACCCGGCTGCTGTAGGCAAGGTTGAGGGTCTGCGGGTGAACGCAGACCAGGCGCGCCAGTTCGCCAGCTCCGCCTCGTTGCACGCCCGGGACGTGCCTGCCATGGCACAGCCCGCCCTGCCATCCGGTGGATCCGGCAGCCGCTCCGGCGGTAGTTCCGGCAATCCGTCCGACCCCAACTACAGCCCGAACTAAGGAGATGAACATGCATCGGAATTCCGGCTGGAAACGTTGCGCAGGGATGGCCGCCCTTTTGACTGCGCTGTCTGCAACCCCGCTGGCAGCCCATAGCCAGAACGTGATGAACAACCTGCTGAACTCTCTGGGCGGGGGGTTGGGCTCGGCCATCACGGGCAGCAAAGCCGCACCGGCTGCACAAGGGGACGACCTGATCAGCCTTCTGACCCAGTCGATGGAGAACATCGACGAGCCCAAGGAAATCGAGATTGGCCGCCAGCTGGCTGCCCTGCTGCTCGGCGCCAAGCCGGCCCACCCGGACATGGCGCTGCAACGCTACGTGAACCGCCTGGGCCGCTGGATCAGCCTGCAGTCGCCCCGCCCCGGGCTGCCCTGGACCTTTGTGGTACTGGATGACACCGGTTACAACGCCTTCGCCGCACCCGGCGGCTATGTGTTTGTGACCAAGGGCCTGATCGACCGCTGTGCCGACGAGTCTGAACTCGCGGGCATTCTGGCGCACGAGATCACGCACGTGACCGCCAAGCACCACCTGCAGGCCATCCGGCAGAGCGCCATGGCGGGTGTGGGCACCCAGCTGCTGGCCTCGCAGATCCGCACCGGCAACGTGGCGGGCCAGCTTGTCAAAGACCAGCTGCTGTCGCTGTTCCGCACGGTCTATACCAA
>NZ_QAIH01000328.1:82888-83118 GCF_003060895.1 Acidovorax sp. HMWF029
CCAGTCCGATGAATTTGAAGCCGATCGCAGCGGCGTGGCGATGGCGGCGAAGGCAGGGTTTGACCCATACGGGCTGGTGTCGGTGCTTCAGCAGCTGCGCAGCGTGACGCCAGACAACCCGATGTTCACGCTGACCATGTCCACCCACCCCGCTGCCCAAGCCCGCCTGGATTACCTTGAGCAGTCCATGGGTCGGCAGCTTGACGGACTGGGCGGCTCCCGGGCAACGA
>NZ_QAIH01000328.1:83137-92319 GCF_003060895.1 Acidovorax sp. HMWF029
TTGCGCAACGACTTGGCGGTGGCGGTGCACCGGTTGCCCCGGCACCTGCCAACCGGCCGGTGCCCGCGGCAAAAAAGGCAGGTTGAGGCCCCTGCCTGAGCCCCTCACTGGTGCCGTGTCGGGTGGCCCTGCTTCAAGCCCCCTGGCGACGCGCCAGGCGAGTGAAAACAAAAATCCCCGCCACCACCAGTGCCGTGCCTGCCGCCACCCAGACGGTGAACGGCTCGCCCAGGATCCACACTCCCATGAGGATGGTGGACAATGGCCCCACCATGCCCGCCTGGGCTGCCATGCCCGCACCAATGCGCTCGATGGCCATCATCACCATCAACACCGGCGCGGCCGTGCACAAAGTGGCGTTGAGGACGGACAGCCAAACAACCTCCGGTGCCACGAGTGCAGCACTCATGGGCCGCAACACCAAGAACTGCGCCAGGCAACACAGGCAGGCCACGGTCGTTGCCAATCCCACCAGGCGCAGAGAGCCCAGGCGTTGCACCATCTCGCCGCTGTAGACGAGATAGATGGCGTAACTCGCAGCGCTCAGAAACACCAGCAGCGTCCCCAAGACCACGTTGTTGCCCTGGAGGTTGGCCTCGTGGCCAAACACCAGCACAACGCCGCAATAGCTGACCAGCATGCCGGCAGCCTGCGCCCAGCGGATGCCCCTGCCATACAGTAGCCAGCCCAGCAGAACGACCAGCGTGGGGTTGAGGTACAGGATGAGCCGCTCCAGACTGGCGCTGATATAGGCCAGCCCGGCGAAGTCCAGAAAGCTTGCTAGGTAGTAGCCCGTGACCCCGAGGCCCAGCACGCCCAGCCAGTCCTTGCGGCTCAAGGGCGGTTTGCCACGGCTGGCCCACCACGCCATCACGGCGAATATGGGCAACGCAAACAGCATGCGGTACATGATGAGCGTGACCGCGTCCACGCCGTGGCGGTAGGCCAGCTTGACGATGATGGCCTTGCCACTGAACGCGATGGAGCCAGCAAGCGCCAGAAGCAGGCCCGACGCCATGTGCGCCCCGGCAGTGGGTGCTGGGGTGGGGGCCTGCGCGGATGGAGTTGGAGCTGACGACAAGGGGCCTCGATTTTCTGTCAGATAACACGCCAGCGGGACACGCCCTGTGCACACCCCGCCCGCAAGGCAACGAGTTTGACAGGCATCACCCCACAGCGCCATCGAAGCTCCATGTGGGCACCCCCTTCATCAACGATGGACAAGAGTGGCACAGGGCTCACCAAGAACTACCCCAATAGCGCCGGGGACGGCTCAGCCATGCTTGTGAAAAACCTTGTGATGCAGGCGCCGCAGCGACCACCACACGCCCACCGCCACTGCGGGGATCGCTATCGCTGTCGTGGTCTCGGGCGACAAAGGCCAACCCAGCTTCTGAGCTCCCTTGGCCAAGTAGCTCACCAGGCCCACGATGTAGTAGGTGATGGCAGCCACGGACAGCCCCTCCACGGTGGATTGCATCTTGAGCTGCAGGTCCTGCCGGTGGTTCATTGTGGTCAGCAGCGCCTGGCTGCTTTGCTGCTGCTCGATCTCCACGCGGGTGCGCAGCAGATTGCTCATGCGCGAGACACGCTGCGAGAGTGCATCCTGCCGACGCGCAGCCCACTCACAGGTGCTGCGTGCAGGGGTCAGGCGCCGGTCCATGAATTCGCGGATGGTCTGCATGCCCGCTAGGCGCGATTCGGCAATGTCTTCGATGCGTTTGTCCACCAGCTCGAAATAGGCACTGCTGGCCGAGAACCGAGAATGCGAGGCCGCATACTGGCTCTCTACCTGCCCGGCCAGCCGGGTCAGGCGGTCCAGCAGGGCTGGTTCGTCGTCGCGGTTGGCGGTGCGGATGGCGTTGGCCAGCTCGGCCAGCTCACGCTCGGCAAAGGCCAGCACACTGGCGGCTTCGCGGGCCGCTGGCAAGCCCAGCAACGCAGCCATGCGGTAGGTTTCGATTTCCAGCAGACGCTGCACCAGGCGCCCCAGGCGCCTTGGCGTCATGCCCCCTGCCAGCAGCACCATGCGCGAGAAGCCGTCGGCATGGATCGCAAAGTCTGTGTAGACCTCGCCATGGCCATCCGCCACGGTGGATGCCACCAGCGTGTCCTCGTGCAGCACATGCTTGACCAGCGAACCCGAGCCAAAAGTGTGCGTGGGCAACACCCACAGGTTCAGGCTGCACAGGCACTGCCCGGGCAGGGCAGCCAGCCAGTCGCGGGGCACTGCGTCGATGGCGCTGACGGGTTCGCGCTCGCCAAAGGCCTCCACGGGGGCGGGCACCATGAAGGTCCAGGTGACGAATTCGGTGTGCAGCTCCCAACGCATGCGAAAGGCTCCCAGGTCCATCCGAAGGTGGGTGGTGTGGGCATCGGGCAGCGCCATGTGATGGTCGCGCAAGAGCGCGGCGATATGGGCTCGGCTCGCCTCGCGTTCAGTCGCATCGGCCAGCATCACGATGTGCGCAATGGCCAGGGGGGCATTCATCGCCTCAGGGGGGCGGGCGTGGATTTCGTTGTGCAGCATGGCCCGGTGGGGGTGCTGCGCGGGATGGAATGGTGTGGGCATGCGGACCTCTGCCTGCGATTGTGTACCGGCAACAGCAGCCAGAAACGAACGCTTCTGCCCAAAAAACAACGGCACCCAAGGGTGCCGTTGTTCAGTCAGGGAAAACAGGAAGCCCGAAGGCGATCAATCTTCCACGAAAGCTTCTTCGCGCTTGTTCTTCACTGCAGGCAACAGCACGATGATGAGCAGCAGGGCTGCGGCCGCCAGCAGGCCCGCCGACAGCGGACGCGTCACAAACACGCTCCAGTCACCACGCGAGAGCAGCAGCGCGCGGCGCAGGTTTTCTTCCATCATCGGGCCGAGGATAAAGCCGAGCAGCAAAGGCGCTGGCTCGGTACCCAGCTTGTGAAAGATATAGCCAATCAGACCGAAGATACCCACCATCCAGATGTCGAAGGTGTTGTTGTTGGTGGAGTACACACCCACTGCACAGAACAACACAATCGATGGGAACAGCCAGCGGTAAGGCACGGTGAGCAGCTTGATCCAGATACCGATCAACGGCAGATTCAGAACGATCAGCATGGCATTGCCAATCCACATCGAAGCGATCAGACCCCAGAAAAGTTCGGGGTTGCTGGTCATCACCTGGGGGCCAGGCTGGATGTTGTGGATTGTCATGGCCCCCACCATCAGCGCCATCACGGCGTTGGGGGGGATGCCCAGCGTCAGCAGCGGGATGAACGAGGTCTGCGAGCCCGCATTGTTGGCCGACTCAGGAGCCGCCACGCCACGGATATTGCCTTGGCCAAAAGGCACTTCGCCAGGTTGCAGCTTGGTCTTCTTCTCCACCGTGTAAGCGGCAAAAGCGGCCAGCAGAGCACCTCCACCGGGCAAGATGCCCAGGGCAGCACCCAGCGAGGTGCCACGCAGCACGGCAGGAATCATGCGCTTGAAGTCGTCCTTGGTGGGAAACAGGCCTTCCACCTTGGCAGTGAACACCTCGCGGTCTTCGTCGGGACGCGACAGATTGGCAATGATTTCACCGTAGCCGAACACGCCCATGGCAATGGTCACAAAGCCAATACCGTCGGTCAGTTCAGGGATGTCGAAGCTGAAGCGCGCCACACCCGAGTTGACGTCCGTACCCACCAGGCCCATCAGCAGGCCCAACACGATCATGCCCACCGCCTTGAGCAGGGAGCCAGAGGCCAGCACCACGGCGCCAATCAGGCCCAGCACCATCAGCGAGAAATACTCGGCCGGGCCAAACTTGAAGGCGACTTCGGTCAGCGGAGGTGCAAAGGCCGCCAGGATCAGCGTGCCCACACAGCCAGCAAAGAACGAACCCAGGCCAGCAGCCGCCAGCGCAGGGCCTGCACGGCCCTTGCGCGCCATCTGGTAGCCGTCGATCACCGTCACTACCGAGGACGATTCACCGGGCAAATTCACCAAAATAGCTGTGGTCGAACCACCGTACTGCGCGCCGTAGTAAATACCCGCCAGCATGATGAGCGCGGCCACGGGGGGCAGCGCGTAGGTGGCAGGCAGCAGCATGGCGATGGTCGCCACGGGGCCAATGCCTGGCAAAACACCAATCAGCGTGCCCAGCAGGCAGCCGACAAAACAGTAAATTAGGTTCTGGAACGTGAAAGCCACGCCAAAACCCATCGAGAGGTTGTTAATCAAATCCATGGTCGGTGCTCCTGCTCAACCCGTGATGAAACTGGGCCACACGGGGAACTGCAGCTTGAGCGCCCAGACGAATGCCACATAACTGCCAATAGCCAACACAGTAGCGAGAATGAACACGGCCTTGGCGTTGAATTCCTGCCCGGCAAGGCTGGCGATGAAAGTCAGCGCATAGATGCCCACGATGAGCCCCATGGCCGGAACCCCGAGACTTGGCAGCCCACCCAGCAGGATACCGAACGCAAAGTTGGCAGCCAGGATGAAAAACAGCGGCTTCCAGGCCCACTTGCCAATCTTGTCGCCATCCTGGGTTTCCACCGTGACAGCCTTGAAGGTGATCACGCTGCCGATGATGGCGAGCAAGATACCCAGCAACAGGGGAAAGTAGCCCGGCCCCATGCGGGCACCACTCCCAACGTTGTACGTGGTTGCTCCCCACGCAAACGCCACTCCGACACCCATGAACATGAGGCCGGAAAAAAAGTCTTTTTGACTCTTGATTTTCACGAATTGTCTCCTAAGCGGAAATCTTGACTGCGCGATTGTGAGTGCAAGCACGGCCCACGCGAATGTGGATTCCACCTACATCCGGTAACGCCCCATGGCCGCATCGCGTGAGCAAAGCATCGCGCGCGAACCACGAAGCGCGCCCCAGGGAGACGCCTGAACGGCGCGGGGCGCGTTACTCCAGCGGGGGAGTGGCCGCGATCACCTCGTCCATGGTGGTCAGGCCCTCAGCCACCCGCAGCGCCCCCGCCAAGCGCAGCGGGCGCATGCCATCCTGCACAGCCTGGCGGCGCAAGGTATCGATCGATGGTGCCTGGGTGATCCGGTCTTTGAGCGCCTCGCTCACGGTGAGTAGTTCATACAGCCCCATGCGACCACGGTAGCCACCCATGCGGCAATCCACGCAGCCCACGGGTTTGTAGGGCTGGTAGGCACCATTGATCTTCCATGGCTTGACGATCTCTGCCAATGTATCGCGTGATGCCGTCTCATCAGGTTGCTTGCACTGCTTGCACAACGTGCGCACCAGCCGCTGCGCCAGCACGCCCAGCAAGGTGGCATTGAGCAGGTAGGGCGGCACCCCCAGCTCCATCATGCGGGTGATGGCGCTGGGAGCATCGTTGGTGTGGAGCGTCGAGAAGACGAGATGCCCTGTGAGCGCGGCCTGGATGGCCATCTCTGCGGTTTCCAAGTCGCGGATTTCGCCCACCATGATGATGTCCGGGTCCTGGCGCATCAGGGCGCGCAGGCCTTCGGCGAAGTTGAAATCGAGCTGAGGCTGAACCTGGGTCTGGTTGAAGCTCGGCTCGATCATTTCGATCGGGTCTTCCACCGTGCTCACGTTGACCTCTTCAGTCGCCACACGCTTGAGCGTGGAGTACAACGTGGTGGTCTTGCCCGAGCCCGTGGGCCCTGTGACAAGGATGATTCCGTGCGGTCGCTTGACCAGCGACTCCCAGCGCTGTGCATCGTGCTGTGCAAAACCCAGGGCATCCAGGTCCTTGACCGCGTTGTCCGGGTCAAAGATACGCATCACCATCTTTTCGCCGAATGCGGTGGGCAGCGTGGACAAGCGCATTTCTACCTCATCACCCCGCTGGTTGCGCGTCTTGATGCGGCCATCCTGCGGACGGCGTTTTTCCACCACGTCGATGCGACCCAGAAGTTTGATGCGCGACACCATGGCGTTGTGCACCCCCATGGGCATCTGGTAGACCGGGTGCAGCACACCATCGATGCGAAAGCGGATCACGCCTTGCTCGCGGCGCGGCTCCAGATGAATATCGCTCGCACGCTGGTCAAAAGCGTACTGCCACAGCCAGTCCACCACCTTGACCACGCCCTGATCGTTGGCGTCGAGCTGCTTGTTGCTTTTTCCAAGCTCAACGAGCTGTTCAAAACTGCTACCACCCGAGTTCCCACCCGCCTTCTGCGCCGCCCGCACAGATTTGGCAAGAGCAAAAAACTCCGCAGTGAACCGATGGATGTCCTGCGGATTGGCCACCACACGGCGCACCGTGCGGTGCGACTGGCGCTCCACCTCGGCCACCCAGTCGTCGATGAAGGGCTCGGCCGTGGCCACCACCACTTCTTTTGCCGTGACCTGCACCGGCAGTACCTTGTGGCGCTCGGCGTAGGTGGCACTCATGGTGTCTGCCACCCGGCCCACATCCACCTTGAGCGGATCAATACGCATGTAGCTCAGGCCCGCCCGCGCGGCCAGGTACTCGGACAACGCCTCGATATCGAGCGGCCTGCCATCGCTTGCGCGCTCCATGGCCACGCTGGCCAGACGCACCAGCGCATGCTGGGAGCTTTCTGCTTGCGAGCAGCGGGCAATGGTGCGCTGCGCTTCCTCGCGCGAGATCACATGATCGTCGCTGAGCCACTGCACCATGCGGCGCCAGTCCACTGGGCCGATGTGGGTTGCAGCCTTCAGACGGCCGGGGATGTCCACGGAGGCATTCATGTCAAAACCTTTCAAGGCGCCACCGGCTTGAACGCCCGCAGCCATTTGGTAGTGGGCAGATCCCAGCGTGCCTGGATTGCCTCGGCTTGTTCGGCCAGCTCCGCACGTTTGGGCCGGGAGGGCGTGCGCTGTGCCAGCACCACCGTGTTGCCCTCGCGCGTGGGCTTGAATGCCCACAGCGCGTCGTTGCCAAACGCCTGGGCCATGCTTTGGAGGCTGCGATCAAAACTCGACGCGCGGCCGAACAGGTTGACCGTCATGGAGCCCGTCTCGGTCAGCAGCGCCCGGCAATCGGCATAAAAATCCGGGCTATCCAGCACCGGCGCCGCCGCCTCGTGGTCGTAAAGATCCACTGCCAGCGCATCGACCGTGCCCTGCCACATTGGGTTCTGGATCTCCTTGGCCGCATCGGCCAACACTACGCGCAGTTTGGGGCCATCGGGGGGCAGTTTGAACCACTGGCGGCACACCGCCAGGACCTGGGGGTTCAGCTCAACCGCAGTGGTGCAAATACGCAGCTTCTTGTGACAGAACTTGGTGATGGCGCCGGCCCCCAGACCCAACTGCATGGCGTGGCCCTTGGACACCTGTGCCAGGTCGGCAAATAGCAGCCAGGCCATCATGCGCTGCACATATTCCAGCTCGAGCGCAAAGGGTTCATCGATACGCATGGAGCCCTGGATCCAGGGCGTGCCCAAGTGCAGATGGCGCACCTCACCGTCGTCCGACACACTGACTTCGGGCAACTCTTGCTGTTTTTCTTTTTTGCGGGTCATTCAAAGCGTTCAAAGCAGGTGGTGGTCCGACAGCAATGCCGCCCAGGCCGCCAATTTACGGTCAAAACTCCAGGAGGCGTTGGCCGGGCTGGTCGATGGGAGTCGCACGGCCTGCAGCGGTAGCCTGTGCTGTGCCCCCAGGCTGGCCAGCACCGCCGGGGCATGCCGAAAGCTCTCGGCCCCGTTGTGGGCCACGGCCACAAGGCGGGGACAGCGCCCGAGCAAAGCGGCAAAGTCGTTGACCTGGGGGTTGCGGATGCTGGTGTCCAGACTGCCTTCGCGCTCGCAGCTGGCATAGACATCCCAAAGTCCCAGCCCACGCGCCAGCAGCCAATCGCAGCGCAGCGCGTAGTGCTCCGGCCCGGCTGCGGGCAGCGGATCATGGGGCCAGAGCGCCTGCAAGATCTTCCAGAAGTGATTTTGCGGGTGGGCATAGTACTGCTGCGCCCGCAAAGAGGCCGCGCCCGGAAAGCTGCCCAGCACAAGCACCACCGTGCGCTCGGATGCCACAGGTGGCAAGCCCTGCCACCGAACGGTAGCAGGAACAGGCGCAGGGCCGGGGGTGCAGAGATCAGGCATGGACCGATTCTGGACCGAAACCGCGCAAACGCTTTGGGGAGTCCTCAAAAAAAGATAGCTGTAAACCGTTTGCCACACGGCCCAAAACTCCCAAATTACTACTCATTTACGCCCCTGGGCTACCAAAGGCGCCAGCCGGGGCAGTGCCGCTAAAGCGTTGGCCGTGGTGGCCTGGGCCAGCGCCGCCAAGGGCAGTCCACGCAGCTGCGCCAACATCTCGGCAATGCGCGGCAACTCGGCCGGTGCGTTGCGCCCCTGCTGCTGGCCCTCGGCCCGCTGCGCGGCCGGGGTGTAGAGCCAGTGCGGAGGGATGTCGGGGGCGTCGGTCTCCAGAACCAGCGCTTCCTCGGGCAGATCGGCAGCCAGGCGCCGCAGCTGCAGGGCGCGGTCATAGGTCATGGCGCCGCCAAAACCGAGCTTGAAGCCCAGCCCGACAAAGGCTTGCGCCTGCTGCAGGCTGCCATTGAAGGCATGCGCAATGCCGCCACGCACAGGCAGATCCCGCAGGCCCTTGAGCAGTTTGTCGGCCGACCGGCGCACGTGCAGGATCACGGGCAGATCGAACCGGCGGGCCAACTGCAGCTGGGCCCGGTAAAACCGCTCCTGCCGCACAGGGTCCAGCCCTGGAACGAAGTAGTCGAGGCCGATCTCGCCTATCGCCACCAGGCGCGGATCGGCGTGGTGCTGCGCCAGCATCTGCTCCAGAAGCACCACATCCCCGTCGCCCGCGCGCCCGGTGTAGAGCGGGTGAATACCCAGCGCATAGCTGTCCCCATGCTGGTGCGCCAGCAGGCGCACGGTGTCCCAGTTGCTGCGCTCCACAGCAGGGATAACGCAATGGCCCACCCCCTGTGCGGTCGCCTCGTGGCGCACCGCGCTGCGGTCGGCATCGAATTCGGGAGCATCCAGGTGGCAATGGGTGTCAATCCAGGCAGTCATGCGCCGATGATGCCCCATAGGACCCGAACCACACCACGCTCAGTGGCCCTGTGTGTGCATTTGCGGGCAAACCGTGCTACCGTCATCTGCGTGCGCCAGCCCTTGGCGCCAATGAACCTGCGAATGATCTTCCCGGGCTGTCCCGAGACCCTCCGCAGGCTCCCAGAGCAAAGGTGACAGGATGCCCCGGCCCGCCCTCTACAGCAGC
>NZ_QAIH01000042.1 GCF_003060895.1 Acidovorax sp. HMWF029
GGGGTGTAGGGGGTGGGATTGGACATGCGGGCTTCAGGCTGATGGATGGAAACTAGCGGAGTGGCTAGCACTTACCACATGAGTCTAGCGATGCGGCTAATTCGCTGCAGGGCTGAAGTAGATGTCCTGCTGAGATGCCTGTCTCCAACCCTGAGATGACTGGGCCTCATCGCGCTCAGCGCTCCATCAGCGTGCGCAGCACGCGTTTTGGGTCTGCAAGAAAGTTTCTAGTGACTTGGAAATGCTCGGTGTCTTCGTATGCAACCTGTGAGACACCTTCTTTGCTACAGAGATAGATGACCGAGTCTGGGTACGCCATGAGAATAGGCGAATGGGTGGCAATGATGAACTGAGAGTGGTCCAGGACGAGATCATGTATTCGTGCCAAAACAGTCAGCTGTCGCTGCGGAGACAAGGCTGCTTCCGGTTCGTCAAGGATGTAGATGCCCTGGCCTCCAAAGCGCTGAGTCATGAGCGCCAGGAATGACTCGCCGTGCGATTGCTCATGCAAGGACCGACCACCATAAGAGTTGATTATTGGGGGCGCGGGTGCTGGCTCAGCATCGAGATTTTCGATTTCCGTTGCGACATTGAAGAAGCTTTCTGCCCGCAGGAAGAACCCATCGCGAGGTCGCCTAAACCCCTTCGCGATGCGCAGAAACTCATGAAGTTCCGAATGCGACCGTCTTGTGCCGAAGCGGAAATTTTTGGTTCCGCCTTCTGCATTGAAGCCGAGAGACACGGCAATAGCTTCAAGCAGAGTTGATTTGCCAGAACCGTTTTCGCCAACGAAGTAGGTCACCTTCGGATGGAGATCAATGCTCTCAAGCGAGTGCACTGCTGGCAGACAGAACGGATATCGATCAAATGAATCGACCTTGTCTCGGCGCAAGGTGATGCGACTGACGTACTGAGACGAAATCATGACGCCCAACGTAATGTGCGCAGCACAACCTGCGGGATAAACCGCCCCGAGCAAAGTATTCCTGACACTGATTCCTCCTACTTATCCCTTCGTTAGCGCCACACATTTGTTCCGAGACGGAAGCCGCCAGTTTGTGAATAAGTGACTGCGCTCGTAAATAGCGCTTGCAGTCGCTTGCCACCCCTGCTTGCCATCGCAACCTCAATGCGCCTTATCCCAGTTCGGCCCCACTCCCACCTCAGCCAATAACGGCACCTTCAGCGCCGCCACGTCCGCCATCAGGCGCGGGATGTGGGTCTTGAGCCAGTCCACCTCACCCTCGGGCAGTTCGAACACCAGTTCGTCGTGCACCTGCATGATCATCTGGATGCCGGGTTTGTGTGCATCCAGCTCCTTCTGAACTGCCACCATCGCCAGCTTGATGAGGTCTGCCGCCGTGCCCTGCATGGGCGCGTTGATGGCGGCGCGTTCGGCCCCGGCGCGGCGGGGGCCGTTGGGGGAGTTGATTTCGGGCAGGTACAGGCGTCGGCCAAACACTGTTTCGACATAGCCCATGGATTTGGCGGCGGCCTTGGTGTCGTCCATGTACTGCTTCACGCCGGGGTAGCGCTGGAAGTACTTGTCGATGTAGGCGGCAGCGGCCTTTGTTTCTATCCCTAAGTTCTTGGCCAGGCCAAAGCTGCTCATGCCGTAGATCAGGCCAAAGTTGATGACCTTGGCGTAGCGGCGTTGCTCACTGGTGACCTGATCGACCTCCACCCCAAACACTTCGGCAGCGGTGGCGCGGTGCACGTCCAGCCCGGCGTGGAAGGCGTGCAGCAGCGAGTGGTCGCCACTCAGGTGGGCCATGATGCGCAGCTCGATTTGCGAGTAGTCGGCACTGGCAATCACGCGGCCTGCGGGGGCCACAAAGGCCTCGCGCACGCGGCGGCCTTCGGGGGTGCGGATGGGGATGTTTTGCAGGTTGGGGTCGTTGCTGGACAAGCGGCCTGTGACGGCCACGGCCTGCGCGTAGTGCGTGTGCACGCGGCCGGTGCGTGGCAGGGCAAGCTGCGCGAGCTTGTCGGTGTAGGTGCCTTTGAGCTTGACCAGGCCCCGGTGCTCCAGCAGCTTAGCGGGCAGGGGGTAGTCCTCGGCCAGCTTCTCCAGCACTTCTTCGTCGGTGCTGCGGGCACCCGTGGCGGTCTTTTTGACCACAGGCATGCCCAGTTTGTCGAAGAAGATTTCGCCCAGTTGCTTGGGGCTGCTCAGGTTGAAGGGCTGGCCTGCAATCTCGTACGCCTCGGTTTCGAGCTGCAGGATGCGCTGGCCCAGCTCGTGGCTCTGGTTGGCCAGTGTGGGCGCGTCGATGAGCACGCCGTTGCGTTCGATGCGGTACAGGGCCTCGCTGCTTTGCATCTCCAGCTCGTAGATGAAGCGCAGTTTGTCATCGGCCTGCAGTAGGGGCCACAGGGCGTTGTGCACGTCCAGGGTCTGGTCGGAGTCTTCACACGAGTAGGCGGCGGCCTTGTCCACCGGCACTTGCGCAAACGGGATCTGGTGCGCGCCTTTGCCGCACAGGTCTTCGTAGGTAATGCCTTTGCGTCCGGTGTGGCGCTCGGCCAGGCTGGTCAGGTTGTGGGGCTTGTGCACTTCGAGCACGTAGCTTTGCAGCATGGTGTCGTGCGCATAGCCCTGCACCTCGATGCCGTGGTTGGCGAACACATGGCGGTCGTACTTGATGTGCTGGCCCAGCTTGGGGTGCTTGGGGTCTTGCAGCCAGGGCTTGAGGCGGGCGAGCACTTCATCCATCGGCAACTGCGCGGGCGCATCGGGCCCTTCGTGCCGCAGGGGGATGTAGGCGGCCTCGCCGGGCTGCACGCTGAAAGAGATGCCGACGATTTGCGCGCGCATTTCGTCGAGCGAGTCGGTCTCGGTGTCGATGGCGGTGAGCGGGGCTTTGTGCAGGCGCTCCAGCCACTGGTCAAAGTCGGTCCAGTTCAGGATGGTGTCGTACACCACCGTGCGGTGCTGGGCTTCTTCGGCCACGGTGCTGGCGGAATGGTCGGCAAACAAATCGCCGCTTTGGCCGGGCATGGCAACGGTGGGGGCCGTGGTGGCAGAAGCAGTAGCGCCCTTGATGGCGGCAGCCAGGCCCTTGAAGCCGTATTGTTCGTAAAACGGCAGCAGGCCCTCGTTGTCGGGCGCATCCAGCGTGATGTCGTCAAACGCAGGCAGGCCGGGGATGTAGTCGGCCAGTGCGCAGTCGGTCTTCATGGTGACGAGCTGGCGGCTTAAGGCCAGCTGGCCGCTGGCAATGGCTTCGCGCAGGTTGTTGCCCGCCACGCCCTTGATGGCGTCGGCGTTGGCAATCAGGTTGTCGAGCGAGCCATATTCTTCCAGCCACTTGGCGGCGGTCTTGGGGCCCACCTTGGTCACGCCGGGCACGTTGTCCACGGTGTCGCCCACCAGGGCCTGGTAGTCCACCATCAGCGCGGGGGGCACGCCAAACTCGGCAGTCACGCCCGCCACGTCGCGGCGCTTGCCGCTCATGGTGTCGATGATGGTGATGTGCTCGTTGACCAGTTGGCTCAGGTCTTTGTCGCCGCTGGACACAATGACCTCAATGCCCTGTGCTGCGGCCAGGTTGGCCAGGGTGGCGATCACGTCGTCGGCCTCCACGCCGGGCACGGCCACCACCTTCCAGCCCAGCAGGTCCACCACCTGGTGGATGGGCTCGATCTGGCTGCGCAGGTCGTCAGGCATGGGCGAGCGCGTGGCCTTGTATTCGGTGTACAGGGCGTCGCGGAAGGTGGGGCCGCTGGCGTCGAACACGCAGACGGCATAGTCGGCAGTCACCTCTTTGCGCAGGGCCTGCATCATGTTGATCATGCCGCGGATGGCACCGGTGGCAGGGCTTGTGGGGTCGCCCGGCACCGCCCGCAGGTCGGGCATGGCGTGGAAGGCACGGTAGAGGTAGCTGGAGCCGTCCACCAGCACCAAGGTTTTTTTGTCAGTCATGCGGCAATTGTGCACGGGCAGGCCGCGCCACAGCGCATGCCAGGCCCCGCTCTACAATCGCCCGATGCGCGCTTTTCACCTCCTTTTGCTGCTGGGCATGGCCTGCAGCACCGCCCTGGCCCAGAATACAAGCCCAAATGCCCCTTTGGGCGCAACAGATAAGCTCGAAGCGCTCTCAAATCAAGAGCAATCTGCAGGCCGTACCAATCAGCGCACCGAGCGCATCCAGGTCGAAGACGCTGGCAGCCGTGTGGATGAGCTGCGAGTGGGCGGACAAACACAGACGATCGCTGTGCAACCCAAGGCAGGCAACATGCCTGGCTACGAAGTGCAGTCGCCTGATGGCGCCCGCAGCCGCGCAGGCAGCAACAGTGGCGCAGAGACCACCACCGCTCCACGTGTCTGGAACGTGCTGAAGTTCTAAGTCTGCGTCGGCTTTGCCGTCTGCCTGCAGCGGCGACATGCCGACCTGCACTCTCCCTCCCCCTCTTTTTCGATACTTTCCGAGCGATGGCTGTTTTTACCGAAGTCTCCAACACCGAGGCGCGCGAGTTGCTGCGCCGTTTGCAACTGGGTGAGCTGGTGGCGCTGCGCGGGATTGAGGGCGGCATCGAGAACACCAATTACTTTCTCACCAGCGACCAGGGCGAGTTCGTTCTCACGCTGTTCGAACGCCTCACGGCTGAGCAACTGCCGTTCTACCTGTACCTGATGAAGCACCTGGCGCATGGCGGCGTGCCCGTGCCCGACCCACGCGCCGACAAGAATGGCGACATCCTGCATACAGTGTGTGGCAAGCCCGCTGCAGTGGTGAACAAGCTGCGTGGCAAGAGCCAGCTGGCGCCCCAAGGCGTGCACTGCGCCGCCGTGGGCACCATGCTGGCCCGCATGCATCTGGCAGGGCGCGATTTTGACCGCCGTCAGCCCAACCTGCGCGGCTTGCCCTGGTGGAACGAAACCGTGCCCGTGGTGCTGCCCCACATTGACGAGGCACAGGCGGCGCTGCTGAGGTCCGAGCTGGCTTACCAGAACCATGTAGCTGCCAGCGCAGCGTATGCCGCACTGCCCTGCGGCCCCGTTCATGCCGACCTGTTCCGCGACAACGTGATGTTTGACGGCGAAGAGCTGACCGGCTTCTTCGATTTTTACTTTGCGGGCGTGGACACCTGGCTGTTTGACCTGGCCGTGTGCCTGAACGACTGGTGCATAGACCTGGCCACCGGCGCGCACGATGCCGAACGCGCTACCCGCATGCTGGACGCCTACCAGGCGGTACGCCCTCTCACGGGCGCCGAGCGCGAGCTGCTGCCCGCCATGCTGCGCGCGGGCGCCCTGCGGTTCTGGATCTCGCGGCTGTGGGACTTTTACCTGCCGCGCGAAGCCTCCATGCTCACGCCGCACGACCCCACGCACTTTGAGCGTGTGCTGCGCCATCGCGTGGCGCACCCCGTACACGCCTGACCTCACTCGCACCAGGCAATGGGGCATGGCCCTGGTGCTACCCCTGCGCCGTGGCTGGAATGGGCCACTGGGGTAAATTCGTGCCTATTGCCCGCAGCTCCCTGCGCCAAGCCAGCGCCCCAGCGCAACGCGGCGAAGGCGGCGTGAACCGGCCCATCCTCTCCTGCACCCCACTCAATGAAACTCCACATCGTCCCCGCCCGCACTGGCATGGCCTGGGTCAAGCTTGGTATCCGGGCGTTCTGGCGGCAGCCCATGGCGCTGGCAGCGCTGTTCTTCATGACCATGGCCTCCATGTCGGTGGCCACCATGGTGCCCCTGGTGGGTCCGGCCATCGCGCTTGCACTGCTGCCTTCGGCCACACTGGCCATGATGGTGGCAGCGGCCGAGGCCACGCAAGGCCGGTTTCCGATGCCCACGGTGCTGCTGGTGGCGTTTCGCACCGGCCGCCAGCGGCTGCGCGACATGCTGGTGCTCGGTGCACTCTACGCGGCGGGTTTCCTGGGCGTCATGGGCCTGTCGGCCCTGATCGACGGAGGGCAGTTTGCCAAGGTCTACCTGGGGGGTGCCAAGCTGACGCAAGAGGTGGCACAGGACCCGGCCTTTCAGAGCGCCATGTGGCTGTCCATGGTGCTGTATTTGCCGCTATCGCTGCTGTTCTGGCATGCGCCGGGGCTGGTGCACTGGCATGGTGTGCCGCCCGTGAAGGCGCTCTTCTTCAGCATCGTGGCCTGTGTGCGCAACTTCGGTGCGTTTTTGGTCTATGGGCTGGGATGGCTGGGGGTGTTCCTGCTGGGGGGCCTGGTGGTCAGCATTGCTTCAGTGCTGCTGGCGGTTGTGGGTCTTGCCGGCGCGGCGGCCGGTGGCATCATGGTGGGGGCGGCCATGATGTTGGCGGCCATGTTCTTCACGTCGGTGGTGTTCACCTTTCGTGATTGCTTCGACCCCCCATCCACGACCACCGTGCACGAGGCGCCCCATGACGAGCCAACGCCACCACCCCCATCAACTCCTGGGCCGCTCTGACCAAGAGCTGGCCTGGTTCCAGCGGCGCAGCCTCATGCAGGCGGCCGCGCTGTGGATCGCATCCGGCGGCTGGACGGCGGCCCATGCACAAGCCCGCAGCAACATCGTGGAGCTACGCGGTGACGTGCTGCGCAATGGAGAACCGCTGACGGCCCAACACACGATCACCGCCAACGACCGCATCGAGACCGGCCCCGGCTCCACCGCCGTGTTCACCGTGGGCAACAGCGCCTTCATGGTGCGGCAGAACTCGCGCGTCGCGCTGGAGAGCGAGACCCCCACCGCCGCCCGGGTGCTGCGTGTGCTGAGCGGCGCAGTCGCCAGCGTGTGGGGCAAAGGCACCGACCGCCAGATCGTTCTGCCCACCGCCACGGCGGGGATCCGGGGCACCGGGGTCTATGCCGAGGTTTTCCCGGAGCAGGGCATGCGCGGCTATTTCTGCAACTGCTATGGCACGGTGGACCTGGCTGCAGGCAACGAGAGCATGGTGAGCCAATCGTCCTACCACCAGGCGTTCTGGGCCGAACCAGCGCCCCGCAATGGCCGACTTCTGACACCTGCTGGCGCCATCAACCACACGGACGACGAGCTTGAGTTTCTGGCGGGCCTGGTCAACCAGCGCACGGCCTGGCAAGTCACAGGACGCAAGGGCACCAAGGATGGCAGCGGGGGGCAGGCCACTGGCGCAGCCTACGGCCCACCCGGCTCCAAGGACTGACCCACGAATCGGAACGAAAGCAGCCCTGCTCCCCCATAAAGGGCAGCAGGGCTGCTTGTTTCTGGCGGCCTTGTGCAGGGAGGGACGCCAAAGCTGCTAGCGCTACACCGCCCTGCACCGGGCCCAACGATCGATCAGGTACCGATCACGCCGCCGTCGTTCTTGGTGATCACGATCGTGGCTGAACGGGGGCGCTTGCCCGCGCCGTAGCCAGCATTGGAAGGCCACTGGCTGGTGTACTTGGTCGGGTCACCCACGTTGGCCAGCGCCGTGGTTTCGCCTGGGTGCTGGATGTTCACGAAGATGGCCTTGCCGTCAGGCGTTTCAGCCACACCGGTGATTTCGCTACCACTAGGCCCCACCAGGAAGCGCTTGAGCGTGCTCTCGGTTGCTGCCTTGCCCACAGGGGTCACGATGTCCATCTTGGAGCCATCGGCCTTGGTGTAGCTCAGCGTCTTCTTGCCACCGTCACCCACTTGGCCGGGCACTGCTGCCAGCATCATGCAGTTGGTCACATCAGTGTATGCACCGTCGTCGGTCTGGATCCAGCAGATGCCGGTGGCCTTGCTGAACGCCAGGCCGTCGGGGCTGGAGAAGTCCTGATCGGCCGTGAGCGACGAGATGTTGACCATCGCCTTGTCGGCACCCGCTTCAGCGCCGAACAGATAGACGTCCCACGTGAAGGCCGACACGGAGGCGCCTTCCTTCATGCGCACCAGATGGCCGTTGGGGTTGCCGTTCTGTGCGGTTGTGCCCTTCATGTCGGTGTACGCACGCGGATTGGCTGCGTCGGGCAGGTACTGGCTGCTGGAGGGGTTCACGCTGCGGTTGCTGTTGTTGGTCAGCGTGAAGTAGATTTCGCCGTTGGCCGGGTTCACCGCGTTCCACTCAGGGCGGTCCATCTTGGTGGCACCCACGGCGTCAGCGGCCAGGCGGGTGTTGATGGCGATGTCGGCCGCGTCGGCAAACTTGTATGCGGCATAGCCGCTGATGACGGGGTCGGTCAGCGAGAGTTCGACCCAGCTACCCGTGCCATCGGCGTTGAATTTGGCCACATAGAGTTTGCCGCTGTCCAGGTACTTGTCACCCACGGCCAAGCGATCGGCAGCGTTGGCATCGGCAGCGTTCCACAGCGCGGTGGACACAAACTTGTAGATGTATTCGCCGCGCGAATCGTCGCCCATGTACACGCTCAGCGGCTTGCCCGCTTCAACCTTGCCAAACGCCGCGCTTTCGTGCGCGAAGCGGCCCAGGCCGGTGCGCTTCTTGGCCATGCGGGACTTGTCATAGGCATCGATTTCGACGATGTAGCCCATGCCATTCATCTCGTTGCGGTAGTCATCGCTGCCGTCGGCCGAAGTGCCGGTCTTGCTGTTGTTCCAGCGCTGGTACTGGTCGGCTGTGCCACCGCTTTCCCAGCCGTGGCGCGATGCGGCGCCCTGGTTGCGGCCATAGCGCTTGAGGGCCGTCACGCTCTTGTCGTTGCCGCGTGCAGCATCGTCGGCGGCGCCGCGCGTGAAGTAGCCAAACCAGTTTTCTTCGCCGGTCAGGAAGGTGCCCCAGGGCGTCTTGCCCGTGCCGCAATTGTTCAGCGTGCCACGCGTGGTGGTGCCGGTGGGCGAATACTTGGTGACCAGTTGCGCATTGCCACGCGCGGGGCCCGAGATCTCGATGGGGCTCAGTGAAGTCAGGCGGAAGTTGAGCGCAGAGTTCTGCACATAGGCCCACTTGCCACCCGACTTGGCGACTTCGATCACGGCAATACCGTGGATCGCCGTTTCCTTGTCGATTTCGGCAGCGGGGCGGGGCAAGGTGGTGGTGCCGCCATTGGCATGCAGGAAGTGCGACGACAGCTTCTCGTCGGTCGTGGCTTCGTGGTTGATGGCCAGCAGTCCGCGGTCGATGGCGTTGTCGTTGCGCTTGCCGTCGGTACCCAGGCCAAACCACTCCATGCCGTCATGGTGGTCGCCGCCGCGCTTGTCGAAGTCACCGTCGGTGCCGTCGTTCTTGTAGGCAGCCACGCCAGCAGCGATGGGGTCGCCCAGCGCAAACAGCACGCTGGCGGTATAGCCTGCGGGCACGGCCACCACGTCTGCAAGGCTCTTTGGCACAGCATTGAAACCCAGCAACTTGGGGGCAGCAGGGGGTGGCGCCACAGGGTCGTCACTGCCACCACCACAGGCGCTCACGCCAAAACCGGCCATCACAGCCGTGCCCACCGTGCCCACGCTACCACGCAGCAGGCCACGGCGCGACAGGCGAGCGCCCAGCACCGCGTCAAACGTGGGGTTGGCGGAGGTGTTGGCGTTTTCGTTGTTGAAATCGATGGCCTGCTCGGGCGCATCCACACGGTGGGTCATGGGGTTCCTCGGGTGTTGTTGGTTACAAAGCCTGTGGAGCGTAGAAACACAGGGTGACACCACCATGAAGCTTTTGCGTCGATTTCGTGACAAGCGATCAATGCGGCACCCAAGGAGTCATACAAATACGAATAACTATCATTTGTATAATCTCCACCGTCCCAGACCGCTCAGCCAATTCCCGCGCCCGCCCTGACACGACCTGGCGCGCGGCACCCACCAGCCAGTGCGGCCCCTCCGTTCCCACCTTTATCTCGCGCCGCCCTGCCCAGCCCCCGGCTGTCCGTGCGGCAACCTGCGCGACCCCTTGGAGACTCCTGCATGACCTCGCCCTCCCTGAAGACATCGCTCCTGGCAGCGGCCCTGTGTGCCACCACCATCGCCTACAGCACCAGCACAGCCGCACAACAGCTCCCGCCCACAGCCGCACCCCAGGCCCAGGCCCTGCAGGCCGGGACCGCCCAGGCAGTGGTAGCACACTACGCCACCCTGGTGCACGCCAACTACGCCGACACCCTGGCCAGTGCCCAGGCGCTGCGCGAGGCGGTGTTGGCGTTCACCGCCAAGCCTTCGGCCGAGACCCTGGCCGAAGCACGCACGAAGTGGCTGGCTGCGCGCGAGTTCTATGGCCAGACCGAGGCCTTCCGCTTTTACGGCGGCCCCATCGACAACGACAACGGCCCCGAAGGCCGCATCAACGCCTGGCCCATGGACGAGTCCTTTGTGGACAGCGTGCAGGGCAAACCCAGCGCAGGGTTGGTGAACAACCGCAAGTTCGTCATCAACAAGAAGAACCTCTCGGCGCAAAACGAGCGCGGCGGCGAAGAAAACATTGCCACCGGCTGGCACGCCATCGAGTTCTTTCTGTGGGGGCAAGACCTGTCCGAGACGGGTCCAGGCAACCGCAACTTTGAAGACTTCGTGGACGGCAAGGCCCCCAACGCCGACCGCCGCCGCCAGTACCTGACCGTGGTGACCGACCTGCTGATAGACGACCTCACCACGCTGGTGAAGGCCTGGGCGCCCGATGCGAAGAACAACTACCGCGCCAGGTTCGTGCGCGGCGGCAACGAATCGATCCGCAAAATGCTCGTGGGCCTGGGCTCGCTCTCACGCGGTGAGCTGGCGGGCGAGCGACTGGAGGTGGCCCTGAACAGCCAGGACCAGGAGGACGAACACTCGTGCTTCTCCGACAACACACACCGCGACGCGGTGACCAACGCCCAGGGCATCAAGAACGTGTGGCTGGGCCAGTACAAGCGCGCGGACGGCAGCATGCTGCAAGGCCCGTCGTTGCGCGATCTGGTGGCCGCCAAGGACGCGGCGCTGGCCGCCAAAACCACGCAGCAGATCGCCGCGTCGGTGGCCGCCGCCGAAGGCATCCAGGCGCCGTTTGACCGCGAGATCATCGGCGGCAAGGATGCTCCAGGCCGCCAGCGCATCCAGAAAACCATCGACAGCCTCACGCAGCAAAGCAAGGACCTGGTGGCCGCAGCCAACGCGATTGGTATCACCAAACTCACGCTGGTGCAGCCCTGATCATGTTGCTCCGGCCCGCCATTCGCCGCCAGCGCGCCCTGCGCATGGCTGTAGCCAGCATCGGCGCCATTGCCTTGGGCAGCCTGGGTGTAGGCGCCTTGACCGCAGCGCCCCAGCCCGACCTGCAGGGCGAAAAATCCGGCGGCGAAACCACGGTTTTCGCCACCGGGCGCAATGCCTTCTCGTTCCCCGCCGCCAACCTCAGCGATGAGGAACGCACGCGTTTTGTCATCGGCAACTCGTTCTTCCGGCGCAACTGGGTGGAGGCGCCCGCCTCCACCAAAGCGCGCGACGGGCTGGGCCCGCATTTCATCGCACGGTCCTGCGGCGGCTGCCATGTGCAGGACGGGCGCGGCGAACCGCCAGCCATCTTCAACCGCTTGGGCGAGACCAAAGACCCGACCGTGGCCTTGCTGATCCGCTTGTCCATCCCGGGCACCGACGCGCACGGCGGGCCCCGGCCCGACCCGGTGTATGGAGACCAGTTCAACAACGCGGCCATTCAGGGCGTCAAGCCAGAAGGCCGCGTGACCCTGCGCTACGACACCATCCAAGGCAGGTTTGCCGATGGCACGCCGTACAGCCTGCACAAGCCCGTGTACGGCTTTGCCGACCTCGGCTATGGCCCGATGCACCCGGGCGTGATGACCAGCCCGCGCATTGCGCCGCAGATCATCGGCGTGGGCCTGCTCGAAGCCATTGCCGAGGCCGACATCCTGGCCAACGCCGCCGACCAGGCCGCCGCCCCCGGCCCCATCAAGGGCGTGCCCAACCAGGTGTGGGATGCGCCATCAGGCCGCATGATGGTCGGGCGCTTTGGCTGGAAGGCCAATGTGGCCACCATTGCACACCAGACGGGCGGCGCCTTCCTGGGCGACATGGGCATCACATCCCGCCACTTTGCGCAGGAGGCCTGCACGCCCGCGCAGAAGGACTGCCTGGCCGCGCCCAGCGGCCAAAGTGGCGGCGAGCAGGGCCAGCCCGGCGTGGAGATCGACGACAAGACCCTGGCCGACGTGGTCTTCTACCAGGCCACGCTGGCCCCGCCCGCGCGCCGCAACATCAACGATGCACAGGTGCTGCGCGGCCAGGCGCTGTTCAGCCAGGCCCAGTGCGCCACCTGCCACCGCCCGAGCTACGTCACCCAAGGCGGCCCCTTCCCGCAGCTGACAAGCAAGGCGCTGAACGGCCAGCGCATCTGGCCCTACACCGACCTGCTGCTGCACGACATGGGCGAGCGCCTGGCCGACAACCGCCCCGACTTTGGAGCCAACGGCCGCCAGTGGAAGACCCCGCCGCTGTGGGGCACGGGCCTGATCAAGGACGTGAACGGCCACACCCGCCTGCTGCACGATGGCCGCGCGCGTGGCGTGCTCGAAGCCGTGCTATGGCACGGTGGCGAGGCCGAGGCAGCCAAGGACCAGGTGCTGAAAATGAAGAAGACCGACCGGGATGCGCTGGTGAAATTCGTGGAGTCTCTATGACCATGAGAACCCTTGCCGCGCTGCTACTGGTCCTGCCCCTGGCAGCCCCGGCACAAACAGCCTCCCCCGCTTGGCAGCGCAACGCCGTGCCGTTCTACGACACCGTGCACGCACTGCAAGGCATCTACGGCCACTGGGCGCTGCCGCGCGCACAGGACTTTGACCGCAGCGCACGCGCCATGGTGCCCGCCGTGGCGGCGCTGTGCCAGGCGCCTACAGCAAGCGGCAAGGCGGCGCTCGAATCCGCACGCACCGCCTGGCTGGCCACAACCCGTGCGTGGGAACAGTTGGCGGCCGTGTCCGTAGGCCCCGTCATCGCCCGCCGCAGCCAGCGCGCCATCGACTTTGCGCCCACGCGCCCTGCCCTGATCGAGAAAGCCATCGCCGCCCAGCCCCAGGGCGCCAAAGCCTTCGAGCGCATCGGCACGCCCGCCAAGGGCCTGCCTGCGCTGGAGTGGCTGCTGTGGACGCGCCCGGCCCAGCCCGGCAGCCCCGCGTGCAGCTACGCACACGAAGTGGCCCAGGACGTGGCGCGTGAATCCACTGCGCTCGCCAAGGCCTATGCCGACGCGGCGACCACCGATTGGGGCGCCGAGGACGAGCAGGAGCAGTCCACCCAGGCCATTAGCGAATTTGTGAACCAGTGGGTGGGCGGCATCGAACGCCTGCGCTGGGCGCAGATGGACAA
>NZ_QAIH01000043.1 GCF_003060895.1 Acidovorax sp. HMWF029
CCGCACATCCGAGCCCGCACCATGCAGCAACCGCCCGCCCCCACCAGATCCCTCCCACTCGCAGGTGCCTCCAACTTTCGCGACCTGGGCGGCTACACCGGCCACGGCGGGCGGCAAGTCAAATGGCGGCGCATCTTCCGCTCGGACCATCTCGCTGCCCTGACCGCCGAGGACCAGGCCCTGCTCGCCCAACTGGGCGTGGCCCGCGCGGTGGACTTTCGCGGCCAGGCCGAAAGCGCCGCCTATGCCTACGCACTGCCCGGCATTGCATACCACCCGCTCGCCATCGAACCCACCGTAGTGCAGCGCGCACTCGACCTGCAGCGCACCGGCCGCCAGCTCACCGCGCAAGACGCCGTGGGGCTGATGCAAGACACCTACCGCGGCTTTGTGCACGACAATGCCGCACGTTTTGCCGAGCTTTTCAAGTTGCTGCTGGCCAGCGATGCGCCCCTGGTGTTCCACTGCACCGCAGGCAAGGACCGCACCGGCTTTGCCGCCGCCCTCATCCTGCTCACCCTGGGCGTGCCGCGCGACGTGGTCATGCATGACTACCTGCTGACCAACAGCCTCTACCGCCGCCCCGAAGGCATGGGCAGCCACGCGCCTGAAGAAGTGCTGGCCGTACTGTGGCGCGTGCAGGAGGAGTTTCTGGACGCCGCCCTGCACATGGTAGACAACGACTTTGGCGGCGTGCAGGCGTATCTGGTGGACGTGCTGGGCGTGGATGTCGCCGCGCAGAAAGAGCTGGAGGGGCGGTACTTGCAGTCGGTGTGATGCCGCAGTGTGCCTGCTTGCACGCGCTGCCTTGCTTGCGCAGCGCTGCAGTCACCCTGCATTTCCATGGCGCATCGCTTTTTTTGGTGGGGTGCGGCAGAAAGCCAGAGCCAGCATTCTTGTCAAAGCCGCGCACTTGTTTCGAGTGCAGTGTGCTCCCGCACCGCAGTGACAACGGCGCACACGATGGGAGAAGGTCATTTCCAAGAGGTGGAAAACTGTCGATCCCCGTGCCTGTTCAACGTTGTCGACCTGGCAGAGTTCGCGCACTGTAGGCGTGACTTCAAGGCGCTTTTGCTGTGTTAGAGTGGTTTTGAAGATGTTTGGGGCTCCGGTGCGTGCAGGCTTTTGCATAGTGCCCCTGCCCAAGTTAAGCGGGATCGAGGAGAACTCATGGACTTCTTCGTGGTGGGGCTACAGGGGGCGATGGTGCTTGCGCTCATTGCACTTGGCGTGCATTTCAAGGGCATGGCCATCGGCCTGTTCGGGGCGGTTGGTGTCTTGGCTTTTGCCCTTGTTTTCAAGGTCGCTCCCGGTTCCGTGCCGGTCTCGGCCATGTTGATCATCATGACCGTGGTCACTGCTGCAGGAGCGATGCAGTTGGCAGGTGGCATCGACTATCTTGTGACCAAGGCACAGAAGGTCATCAAGCGTTTTCCCAACCAGATAACCTATGTGGCACCCTTGACCACCTTCGGGTTTTGCGCGGGTGCGGGCACAGGGAATATCTACTACTCACTCATGCCCGTGATTTATGAAGTCGCACATGCCAACGGAGTGCGGCCAGAACGTCCACTGGCCCTATCGGCAACAGCCGGGCAGCTGGCAATTACTTCGAGTCCGGTATCTGCAGCCATGGCGGCGATGGTGGGGCTGCTGAGTCCGCTCGGCTACAAGATTACCGACATACTCTTGATAACGGTGCCAGCATCCTTGCTGGCAATACTGGTCGGCGCATTTGTCATGAATCGACGCGGCAAAGACCTGAAAGAAGACCCTGAGTACCTGCGTCGCCTGGCATCGGGCGAGATCAAGGAAAGGTTTGCCGGCGGTGATCCCGCTCCGATACCGGCTTCGGGGAGGCGATCTGCCATGCTGTTCCTCGCGGGTGTCGTCTTCATCATCGCCTCGGGTATCTTCGAGGAACTGAGGCCGATGGTGCAGAGCAAGGACCAGATGCAGCATATCGATCTGTCGCTGCTGATCCAGATCACCATGTTTAGCGTGGCCGCAGCGATTGTTTTGACATGCGGAATCAAGGCTGGCGATATCGTCAAGAGCCCGTTGTTCGATTCAGGCATGGTGGCTGTTGTGGCCCTTTTTGGCGTTGCCTGGATGGCCAATACATTCATCGCTGCCAATGAGGCACTGGTCGTAGGTGGTCTCGGCGATCTGGCCAGGCAAGCCCCTTTGATGATTGCGCTCGCTCTGTTTGCCGTTGCGGCCATGACGACAAGTCAGTCCAGCGCGACGTTCTCCATCATCCCGATTGGTATCGCGCTGGGGTTGGAGCCTGGCACCCTAGCGGCCATGTGGCCTGCGGTGGTGGGCGTTTTTTTTCTCCCTACCAACGGCTCCCAGATAGCCACCGTTGAGATTGACCAGACGGGATCCACGTCCATCGGAGCGGCCATCATTAACCACTCCTTCATGATTCCGGTACTGGTGTACGCAGCAGTGGCCGTGGGCGCTGGCTTGGTCATCTCGCGCTTTTTTTGAAGGGCAGCAATGGATCTGATGTGGACGCATGCTGGTCGCAGATTCGGTGCGGAGGACCTGGTTCATTGGCGCCGCAGGAAAGATCGATCGCTGGAGGCCGCTATCGATGACGCCAGCATCGTGGTTCTGGGCCCGCATGCGTCGGCGGCTTTTCCGCAAGAGCTCAAACCGTTCATCAACCCGGACCTCACTCTCAGGCGTCAGTTGGATTACTCCGACTGGCTTACAGGGTATTTGGGGAGGTGCTGGGCAGAGGCTTCGGACCAAGTCATCTTCATTGAGAACCCGCACTCAAGGGTCGTTCTGGACCCCAACCGTGCACCGAGCGATTGCCCTATGGAAACACTCAAGTTGTGTTTTCAACGGCTTCGGGACGCTGGACCGAACGCGCCACTGGGTGGTGTGGACTTCATTCGGCCGGTGACTTTCGGAGGCTGGCCTGTGCTGCTCGAGCCCAAATCGGCTCAGGGTTGGCAGGCGCTGGAGGAGGCGTGGTCGAGTGCTGCTGCCCTGGGGGCGATGGAGTACCTGAGGTTGTCAGCACAGATTGTGGAGGCCTGCGCGCGACGTTGCGCCTCAGTTCAGCGGCGACTGGTCGTGTTCAGCTTGCACGACACCATGAACCACAAAATGGGGCCGGATGGTGCGATCAACATCGAGAGGCCGGTCGCTGATCGACTTCCCTTTTGGGTCAACGTGGGCAACCTCGGGGATCCGGATGGCGGGGCGTTGCCAGATTCAGCGTTGTCCATGGATACCGGCGCAGCCCGCCAGATGGCATCAACTTTCTTGAAGGCGCTGACAGCCATCGAGCCTGGCGCGGCGCCTGAAGTGACATTGAACCAACCCTACAAAGGCGCCCGCGAGACACAGGTTTTTGGTGCCAGCCTTGCCCAAGCTGGCCTTCCCTCCGGCAGCGGTGCGATACAGATTGAGTTTCGCAGAGAGAGTCTCCTTGGCACCGACGCCACAGCACTACTCATGTCGGCTGGGAGTGATTGGCCGCCCATTGATGTTGTACGCCTGCAGTCGATAGCCAAATCACTGGCTAGGCACTTGACCGTCTCTTGAGTCGGTACAGCCGTTTGCGCCGATGTCCAAAGCATCGGAGTCCGTTCCTCATTCACTGGTTTTCCATGGACGCTACAACCTCTCTGCTGCAAAACCTAGTGCTCGTTCCGCTGACATTGCTCCCCATCATCAACCCCCTGAGCGGTGCACCGGTTTTCATGTCTACCACTGGGAATGACCCCGTACTGGTTCGCAGGCTTGCCAGGCAAATCGCCGTCAACTCTTGGGTCGTTCTTGTCGTGTCCATGTTGATGGGGACCTATGTTCTTGATTTCTTCGGTATCTCTTTGCCCATCGTCCGTATCAGCGGGGGATTGCTGGTCGCTGCAACGGGCTGGAAGATGCTCCATAGCGACGGTGAAGATGATGTAAAGAGGGCGGTTGCGAACAGCCAAGCTCAAAGGCTGTCAGAGAAAGACGTCATAAGTCAAAGCTTTTTCCCCATCACCTTTCCGCTGACCACCGGCCCGGGAACGATAGCCGCGTCGATTGCCCTGGGGGCCAAGTTGCCCAGCCAGCCCGCTGTGTATGTCTTAGGCTTTCTGACTGCGGCCTTAGGAGCCGCCATCACGTCGTATGTCATCTACCTTGTCTATCGTCATTCGGTGCAATTGCTGGACCGACTTGGAACGATAGGTGCCATGGTGATGGCGAGGCTAATGGCTTTCATTCTCTTGTGCATAGGCATTGAGATCATCTGGGCAGGATGGCTTGAGCTCAACGCACAAACCAAATGAAGGCACCCGTGATTTCAGAGGATCCCTAGGGACGCCCTGATCAACTCTGGGCTGCGAGTACTGCAGGGGCCCTGTTTATCAGTTGGTCTGTTTGCACAGAAAACTGCACGCCATCGCTTCAGGTTGGGGTAGCACTGAGCGCGATCACATTGGCAGCAAGACAGCATGGTGCTAGCGCGTCGAGCGCACACCAGGCTTCAATGTGCTGTCCGTCTCCCGCTTCCAATGGGACTCTGGAATGACCACCGGCTCCTGAGGCTGAAAAGCGAAATGCGGCGACATGATCTGCAGTCCTGCCCTGTTGAATGCATCTTGGATGTGCCTGTGAAGATCGGACAGTGCATCGATCCGGTTCATGGGGTCATCGATGGCTAGCACCAACTCATACTCAACATAGAAGTCAGACAGGGATCGCTGAAAAACCTTGGGCGCAGGGTCTGATCTGAATCGCCCTGAGGCGACAGCCGCCGACGTCAACAGTTCATGCACTACCCGCCAGGGTGCGTCATACCCAATAGTCACCTTGGAGCTAATTAACGTACCCTGGGTTGCCGCCATGCGGGTGTAGTTGTGAATCGGGCTGCTCAGCAGAACCGCATTCGGTACAGTGATTTCTTCGTTGCGATAGTTCAGTATCTTCACTGCCAGTGTTCCCACTTCTATGACAACACCCTCTGTACCGCCTGCGGTCACGAAGTCACCCTGACGCAATGCGCGGGAATAGATAAGAACGAGCCCGCTGATGCCCTGGTTGACGATGCCTGAAGCTCCCACGGTCAACATGAGCCCAGCGAGAACAGACAATCCCCGAAATGCCTCAGTGTCAGAGCCAGGGAGGTAGGGATAACAAATGGCGACAGTTACCAGCCAGAGAATCACGAGCACAATTCTTCGAGTTGCTGTGATTGTTTCTGGGTGGAGAAAAGGAATGTAGAAGCGTCCGGATCTGACGGCGTCAAAGAAGTAACCCAACAAGTCGGATAGTGCTCTGGAGACAACAATGATGATCGTGACCGTGACCAGATCGGGCAGACCCATAAGGATCCCGTTGCCGACCAATAACAGTTGTTCTTGAAGCCATTGGCGTGACTTCTGTGCAATGGGTATCGTCAAAGGAAATGAGGAGAAAACAAGCTCATAGACCCCATAGGCGATCAACAGAGAAAAGCCCCATTGGACAATTATTAGCAGTCGGCTGGCCAGTCGATCCAGCAGTTCAATCCAATCCATTTGTGACGATTGCTGCACCCTCATGCTGCGGCGACGCTCCAGAAAACCAGAAAAGTACCGCCTGGCCCGACCGATTGCGCTGATCAAGAGGATGCCAACCGTAAGGCTGACCAGCGTCTTTGCCACCCCAGTCATGAGTACGTTTGCGTTGCGGCTTTCTTGCCATGCCGAGCGTGCCAATTCCAGACGCGTAACGACGTCGTTCGCTATCGCATCCAGTCCTTTGAATTGCTGGTCAACAGTCATATCAGATTCCACGATGGGAAACAGAGGCCGATCGCCAATCAAGAACTGGACACCGGCCTGTCCCTGGTAGGTGAATCGCTCGAAGTGGATATCGCCGTCCATTTCCAACTCGGGGACTGTCAGCAGATGCTGTCGGGCTCGCTCAGCCCTGGCCCGAGGTGCTGCGTCAGCCACCGTCGCCCTGAAAGTCACGATCTCCCTGTTCCACCACTCAAGGCGTTCGGCGTTTGTTGGGGCTTGCACCTGTGCTTGAACTGGGGGAGTCTGACCTAGAAGCCAAACGGCCAGAAGCATGAGCAGGGTTCTTGTGGCTAGCGCTGAGCAGAATACAAGCCAGGATCGTGACAAGTCTCTGCATGGGTATTGGAGTTGGGGGCGCATTCTGGTCCAAAGCGTTCTACGGGCAGGTGCCTTCACCTGCCCTTCGTTCGGAAGGGGCTGAGGCGAAGCCGCAGCATATGTTTCTCTTAAACATCGAATTAGGCAAGGCCTGCACACATTAAGAGAAGCGATTGGGTGCAAGGGGCGAAGAGCAGGTGGGTTCGGATCGCCATTTTCGTCCTGCACTTGTTCGGCTACGCGCGTGCTGAGGTGGCGGAGTGCCAGCACCCACACGGGGTCAGGCAAGGCGGCACAACATGTCCATATCGTTGTGCGCCATCGGCAGCAGGCCAAAGGCTCTGTGGTGTCGTTGTTCCGAAGTGCAACACATGCGCCTCAGGTAGGTCATCACAGATGATTCCATCTTTGGAATAGAGGCCGTCTTACTCAATACCGCAAACGATGAAGGAAGCGAAAGTTGCCACGTGCTGACTTGCGTGATACCGTCTTTCTTACCGAGTTGTAAGACATGACATGCGTTCTGTTGCCGGTGGGCCTGAGGCTGTGGTTCAACAAGAGTGTGCCGGTCATCATATGCTGGCAGCACTAGATGGGTGATGTGGGAGTAGTCCGGTCACATACCGCCGCTGAGTTGTGCGCTGTCGCCGATTTCGCCTCCATGTAATGCTTACAAAAAAGACAACGAAGCGCCCGAGTTCACATGCTGAACATCAATCCACAACCCTTGACAGTTCTTGAACGCACAGACTTGCAGCGGCGTCGGTCACTGCAAGCTGCATTTGCCGCTCTTTTGGGCGTGGTCGGCGGAACAACCGCATTGCCTGTTCGTGCCGATCCTGACGAAGAGGGTTTCCGTATCGGTGGTCGGCCAAGCCGCAGATGGAGCATGGTTGGCGAGGCGCAGGCGCGGCGCTCGGTGGACCGCGATGTCGTGCGTGTCAACGCGGATCGCGCCTACAGCGCGATCCGGCTCCGGGTGCTCCACGCCCCGGTCGAATTTTTGGACGTGCAAATCCATTTTCGCAACGGCGGATCACGCAAGATTGAGGTCCGCCAGCTTATCGAGCGCGGTGGCGCAACGCGCATCATCGACCTGCCAGGCGAGCGGCGCTTCATCGACCGAGTCGTCTTTTGGTACAAGACCCCCGCGCTTGCACGCGAGCGCGCCACTGTGCAGGTTTGGGCCCGTGCCTGAAATCCGCGTTGTCTAACGGGTGGCAAACAGGCCGTGTCTCAATAGGCGGTCCATCCCCCATCGGTGGCGTAGATGCCTCCTGTGAAGTTAGATGCTTCATCGGACAATAAAAAGGCCATCATCGCCACCTGCTCCCAGACCGTTGAGGGACGATGGTTCTTGTCGGTGTACGCAAGGATGCTGTCGATCTTGATTCTTCCCATGGTTGGGCCCTTGGCCTGCGCCGAGGCGGCAGCGACCAGCTGTCCCGCCCGAGCGACCATCGGCGTGTCCGTGGCAGCCATGTTGACCGAATTGACGCGAATGCCGTAGGGCGCGTAGTCGATCGCAGCGTTTTTTGTCATGCCGTTGACGGCGTGTTTGCTCGCAACATAAGCGGGGTTACCGGACAGGCCGGTCATGCCGGCGATGGATCCGACGTTGACGATCGATCCGCCGCGGCCTTGTGCCATCATCTGCCGCAGTTCTGCGCGCATGCACACAAACATCCCGTAGGCATTGGTTCGGAACACGTTGTTCCAATACTCATCGCTCGCTTCATGGATGCTGGCGAAGACCAGCGAGCGCTGCTTCTCGAAATCAATCGGTGCGCCAGAATGGACGCCATCCATCACGCCAGCATTGTTCAGCGCCGCATCGAGTCCGCCAAAACTGCGCACCGCCCTGTCCACGGCTTCTTTCATGACGGCTGAGTCCGCGATGTCGCCATGAATGAAAACCGACTTTCCACCTGCTGCAGTGATCTCTGCATTGGTTGCTTCGCCTTGGTCTTTGATCCAGTCCACACAAACGAGATTCGCCCCTTCGCGCGACAGCCGTTTCGCTGCTGCGGCTCCCATGCCTCTTGCGGAACCGGTCACCAGCACCGTCTTGCCAGCGAATCGGTTGGGCGTAAACAGCTTTGGGTCAACCGGCTTGACCTGCACAACAGCATTGCCATCAGGCCTTCCACCGCCCATTTGTGCGTGGGCCTGGGATGCCGTCAGGCCGTGCACTGCTGCAGCTGCAGTGACAGCACTGGCAGAGGCCGCCATGCTCTTCAGTAGGTCGCGTCGTTCCATGATTTTTCCTTTCAGTGTTGCTCAATCAGAAAGCTACTCGAACAAACACCATGGCGCTCAGCCATGGATGCAGATTACCGCTGACTCCAGGTGCGTTGCGCACACCTGAACCAGGAAAAGTTGCGGCCAGATGGCCTTGAACAAAGACGCTCTTGGAGATGAACCACTTCCCGGTGATGTTTGCCTCGTGGCCCAGGCGTTTCCCACCCAGGAAAGACAGTGCGGGATTGCCCCCCAGGTTGGTCGTACTGTCAGCCTGGAACACCCAGATCTGGGGCACCAGTTCAAAGCGGGGGCTTGGTCGCAGGCGGAACTGCAGGCGGTGTGCAACCAGATTGCTGTTCTGGAATATCTTGAAGTGGTTGATGCCTTGCACCCACTGCTCTCCGTTGCCACCAGACAGGAGAGGGTCCCAACGCTCGAAACGCTCAGTGGAACCATCGTCGCCTGAAAACTTGGCAATGCGGTAGCTGACTTCAGGCCGCCACGTCGCCTCGGAAAACTTGTAACCCAACTCAGCGGACACGCCCGTTGCCCGCATGGCAAAGCGATCATTGCGCTGAAGGGCTGCTTCAGCCGCTACGTGTATTCCGGAGTGGCCTGGCTGCCACCGCGCGCGCGCATCAAAAACCGAAAGCCCGTCGCGACCCATGGAAGTGCCTGGCGGCGGCTTCGTGGCGAAGTAGCCAAAAGTCGAGTCGAGAACTTTCAGGTAAGTTGCGCCAACGTCCAGCCCTGGCACCGGGCTGGTTTCGACGTTGAGCCCAGCGATCTTGGTCTTCGAGTCCACGACGGGAAGCTCGTCAGGGTCAATATAGAACGCTTCGACCAACGATTTGTTGTAGCGCACCTGTCCAAGCACAAGCATGTCGGCCGCCCATCGGGGATTGGATTGCAGCGCACCACGCGTGCTGCCGTTCGAGGCCGTATTCGCGATCAGAAAACCGTCGCCTATGGCAAAGCGCTTGCGTCCCATCGAAACGTTCCATACGAGTCGCTGGCCTTGTTCCGAGGTTTGCCCGCCGACGAGCCCGACGTATGCATCTTCAGCCCCGAAGTGCTTTCGTGTCTCATCGGTGAAGAGCTCCCTGCCTGAGGATGCCGACAAGATGCCGCTCAGGCCCCCATAGGCGAAGGTCGCGTCCGAGAGGGGGGTCATGCCGTAGACCCCGGCATGCAAGAACCCTTCAGCCCAGCCAGTGGTATGGCGACCTGCGGGCTCGCCCGCAACCAGCGGGTTCCCGGCAAGGAATTCCTGCGGCCGCCCGTACCATGCATTCGCATTCGAATAGATCATGGGCAGCGCTTCGAGCTTGGTGGTGAGCAGTGTGCCCCCCCGGTCGAACAGCACTGGAAGGTCGGTGGCGTTGCCGGTGATGAGGGCGCCGCGCTCTGATGCATTGGTACTCGCCGCCCGGAGTTTGACTTCTACCGTCAACACCAACGCTCCGCCGCTACCTGGAGCCACCGATAGCGTGGTTTCGTCGATTGGCCCGACGCGCCGGGCCTGGGCAAGGCCGATCTCGGCGGTGTTGCGCGAAAAACGGTCCGATGGGAAAAGTCGAAGGTTGCGCCTCACCAGATCCGTGACCCGTGCATTCACAGCTGGATCTGGAGAGGGATTCGTCAGCACAACGTCAACGCGCTCGATTTGTGCACCGACCTCATCCAGGAGGGAGATTTGTCCCAGAACGCTGGACGGAGAGGCCAAAAAAAACAGCACCCCTGCGACCAACCCGAACACCCTGGAAATGACCATCGGCTACTCCTTCTTGCATGTTGTTATTCGCTCACCTGAGCGAGCAACTCCAATCTCTCCGGAGATAGGAGGGTACTAGGTTTGGATCAGGGATGCCAACAAAGAATAAGTGTTTTGGAACCTGTTGTTTGACAGGCAAGACCAAGGCCAAGATCACGAAAAACCACAAGACCCATTCTTGGAGCCCTCTCGCCGTCCTGACCTCGGACTCGGCCTTTAAAGCAACAGAATTCGGCTAGCATCTGGATCACAAAACACTTAGGAGAGCGCATGAGATTTCATTCGATTCTGCTTGTCGTTCCTCTGCTGGCGTTGCCTGCGTGCAGCTCCACTGAGGTCGTTCGGGCGCCTGTGGAAGCAACGATAGGCCAGCAATTGATCGACCTGAAGACGGCCTTTGACAATGGCGCATTGAACCGCCGCGAGTACGACGAACAACGTCGCAAACTCATCAACAGCGTGAAGTGAGAGGTGGCCATGAAAGATCATCAAAGACTTTTCGGATTGGCGCTCGCTTGCGCAGGCCTGTTGGCTCTCTCCGGTTGCGTCAGCAGCAGTACCTCGCGGGTGACTGTCCAGGAGGGTGTCAAGTTTTCCAAAGGCAGGGAATTGGATGATTTGGTGAAGGCTTACGAGGCCCAGGCACTGACGCGCAGCGAGTATGAGGAGTTGCGCCAGGTGGTCATGAAGCGCCCCAACTGAGCCTTGAATCGCCGTGGGTTTGAGTTGCCCCCAGAAGCTCGACTCAAAGGCACTCGCCTTCTTTGGGCATGCTTGATTTCGGCGGCCCGACAGGAATTGTCGTCAGACGCCAAACTGAAGTTGGCCCCTTGGCGCGGGGAACAACGCAGCATCAGTTGATGGATGTGCGCATATTGCGCAAATACGGCTCACACCGGTACCGATTTCCCCGTCGCATAAAACTGCCCCCCCGCCACGTAGTGCAGCGTGCGCAGGGCATCCGGCGCGGTGTCGAACTCCCAGTGCCCCTCGCGGAACACGCGCTCGTCCGCCCAAGCGGCCACCACTTCGCCGATGAACAGGTCGTAGGCCTGTTGGTTGTGGGGCTCGGGCAGCACGCGGCACAGCAGCCAGGCCGCGCAGCCTTGCACCAGCGGGGGCGTGGTGTGCGCGGGGTGGCCGGGGGCGCTGAACAGTTCCACGCCATGGCGCTGGAGCTTGTCGGGCTGGGTCTTGGCGCTGTCAGTGCCCAGGGCCACTGTGAGGGCGGCCATGGGCACGGTGGGTAGTTGCAGGGCGAACTGGCCGCTGGCCTCCACCAGCTCGCGCGTGCGCGTGGTCTTGTCGAGCACCACCGTGACCTTGGGCGGCGCAAAGTCGAGCGCGCAGGCCCACGATGCCGCCATCACGTTGTGCTGGCCCGCGTGCGCGGCCGACACCAGCACGGTGGGACCGTGGTTGAGCAGGCGGTAGGCTTTGTCGAGGGAGACGGGGCAGGCGTGGGGAGGGGTTGGCATGAGGGCTGGGCGATGGGCGCTGTGGATGGAGTCCGTATGCTATACATTTGATAGCTGTTAGCGCATGATGATTGCGCGCAGACGGCCATTTTGGCTTGAAAAACCGGGGCGAGACGGCTGCAGGGTTTTGGAGAAAGCCGCGCACCTTGGAGCCGCGCCGCCCGGTGCTACCAGCAAGTAACATGCACCTGCTTCTCAGCTTCTATCAACCGCCCCTCGGGGCTCTATGGAGACAACACGATGTTCAGTCATGTGATGGTCGGCGTGAACGACCTGGAGGTGTCGAAGGTGTTTTACGACGCGCTGCTCGGCACGCTGGGTGTGCCCGCCGGTGTGGCCAACAAGAACCGCTACTTCTACCGAGGCCCCCACGGTACCTTTGGCATCACCACGCCTATCAATGGCGAGCCCGCCACGTTTGCCAATGGCGGCACCATTGGGTTTGCGATGCAGTCGCCCGAGCAGGCCGACGCCTTCCATGCGGCCGGGGTGGCGAATGGCGGCACCACCTGCGAAGACCCTCCAGGCTGGCGTGAAGGCCCTGGCGGCAGGCTGTACCTGGCCTACGTGCGCGACCCGGACGGCAACAAGCTTTGCGCGCTGCACCGCCCGCCCAAGTGATGCGGGTTCACACAATGCTGCGGGCGCCGGGCCGCCGCACGGCACGCACCTTGCCGCTGCCGCCAGCGCCGCAATAGAGGCGGTCCTCCTCGTCGGACTCCGACCGCTCGCACCCACGCCAGCTCACCGCCCAAGACGCCGTGGGCCTGATGCAGGACGCCTACCGGGGTTTTGTGCACGACAACGCCGCACGTTTCGCCGAGCTTTTCAAATTGCTGCTGGCCAGCGATGCGCCCCTGGTGTTCCACTGCACCGCAGGCAAGGACCGCACCGGCTTTGCCGCCGCCCCGAAGGCATGGGCAGCCACGCGCCTGAAGAAGTGCTGGCCGTACTGTGGCGCGTGCAAGAGGAGTTTCTGGACGCCGCCCTGCACATGGTAGACAACGACTTTGGCGGCGTGCAGGCGTATCTGGTGGACGTGCTGGGCGTGGATGCCGCCGCGCAGAAAGAGCTGGAGGGGCGGTATCTGCAGGCGGTGTAACGCCCCGGCGGGCCTTGTTGGTTGGCGTGTGCACAGCCCCCGTCCACGGCGCACTGTTGCTTGTGCGCTTGCAGCGCCCCCGTTTTTTCTGCGGCGTAGGGCCGATGCCCCGGATTCAGTGGGTCCGCGTTGGTAGCATGCCCAGCTTCACTTTTCCATGGCGCTTTGCTGCGCCCTTGCTCTCATGATCCGACTGGTACTGATCGCTCTGGTGTTGCTGGGTGGCTTTTATGCGCATGGCCGTTTGACGTTCTCCGAGCCGCGCGTGATGGGCTGGATGACACAACATGCCGCGCGCAGCATGCAGGGCGACAGCGTGGCCTGTGACGACTACGCCGACGACCTCAAGGTCGAGCTGACCGCCAAGGGCCAGCGCGGGCGCTGGGAGGTCGAGGGCGGCAAGGCAGAGATGTGTGGCTACCTCAAGCAATCGGCCGCCGCGTTGACGGTGCTGCAGGCCAGCACGCAGACCGAGTTTGACAACGTGCGCATCACACGCGGCGGCTTTCCGTGGACCACGGCCCGGCTGCAGTACACCCAACGCACCACGGTGCAGGCAGGCGGCCTGCCCAGCATGACGGTGGTCAGCGAAGACGCAGTGGTGCTGGCCCGCACCCCTGGCGGCCTGCGCATCCGGGAGCTGCAGTCGCAGTCTTCTGGCGGGTTGTGATTGGCGACAAGCGAGGGGGCTCGGTGGGGCCGAACCCACGCTGCGCGATAGCACCCCACACCTGAGCAGACAGGCTCAGCGGGCCGGGCAAGCCCATGCCGCCAGGCGCTGCTGGGCTCTGCTTGCAATTGGCGTTGGTCGATCTATCTTGAGTTCTTGCCTTGGCGCAGTCTCGGGGCGAAGGCGTTCGCCGCACGCCTTTGACTTCGTTCTTTGACATTCAAAGGTTGCACACCACCCTGGCTCCCCCTACAGTGCATTTACAAAAACACACGTGGGCAGCACACCAGCAAGGGAGGCAACTGGCGGCATGGCGATATTGATACCGGCATTGGGCGCATGTACATCGCGCATGACAAGCGGCGAGCGGCGCCTGGCAGAGCGGTTGGAGCACAAGCTCGACGACGACTACCTGCTTTGGTACGACGTGCCCGTAGGCCCCCAGCAACTGCACCCTGATTTCATCGTGCTGCACCCCAGCCGGGGTTTGCTGATTCTGGAAGTCAAAGACTTCCGCCTAGGCACCATCGTGCAGGCCAGCAAAGACGAGTGGACCATTCTGGACAACGCCAGCGGCGAGCCTAAACACATCCAGTCGCCCTTCGCCCAGGCCCGCAATTACGCCCATGCCGTGCTCGGCGCGCTGCGTGCCGACAAGCGCCTGGTGCACCCCGATGGCCGCCGCCAGGGCGAGGTGGTGTTTGCCTGGAGCTACGGCGTGGTGCTGCCCAACATCACGCGCAAGCAGTTCACCGATTCGCAGTTGGATCAAGCCATTGCCGCCCACCGCGTTATCTGCAGCGACGAAATGACTGACAGCGTGGAAGCCGAGGCCTTCCAAAGCCGCCTGTGGGAGATGTTCCCCTACGAGCGCTATCAGACCCTGACCCTGCCGCAGATCGACCGCGTGCGCTGGATTCTCTTTCCGCAGGTGCGCATCCCCGAACAAGCCAGCCTGTTCGACGAGGCCGACATGCAGGCCGAAGTGCCCGACATGCTGCGCGTGATGGACCTGCAGCAGGAGCAGTTAGCCCGCAGCCTGGGCGACGGCCACCGCGTCATCCACGGCGTGGCGGGCTCCGGCAAAACCATGGTGCTGGGCTACCGCGCCGAATACCTGGCACGCGCCCACGCCGCAGGCAAGCCCGTGCTGGTGCTCTGCTACAACGAGCCGCTGGCCGTTAAGCTCGCCGCCACCATGGCCGCCAAGGGCCTGAGCGATCGCGTGCACTGCGTCCACTTCCACAAATGGGCGCGCGCCCAGCTGGTGGCCTACGGGCAAGCCTTACCTGCAGACAACCAGAGCGTGGACGCCAAGATGGCCGACATGGTCCAGCGCGTCATCAACGGCGTGGACCGGGGCCACATACCCACCGGCCAATACCTGGCCGTGCTCATCGACGAAGGCCACGACTTTGCGCCCGAATGGCTCAAGCTCGTCACCCAAATGGTGGACCCCACCACCAACAGCCTGCTGGTGCTGTACGACGACGCGCAAAGCATCTACGAGCGGGGCCGGAAAAAGAACTTCAGCTTCAAAAGCGTGGGCATCCAGGCGCAGGGCCGCACCACCATCCTCAAGATCAACTACCGCAACACGCGGCAGATTTTGCAAACCGCCAACGCCATCGCAGGCGACCTGCTCACCGCCGAAGACCGCGACGACGACGGCATCCCCCTCGTCAAACCCGTCAGCTGCGGCCGCGACGGCCCCGAGCCCATCGTCATCAACCTGCCCACCCTGCCCGAACAGGCCGCCAAGATCGCCGAGCTGCTGCAGGGCGCACATGCGGACGGCTTTGCCTGGGGCGACATGGCCGTGCTGTGCCGAGACACCAAAGCCCGCGACCTGTGCGCCAGCACCCTCGCCAAACGCGGCGTGCCTGTGCAAAACCGCCTGGGGCCGGGCGACTATGACCCGCTGGCCAACAGCTTGAAGGTGATGACCATGAAGGTCAGCAAGGGGCTGGAATTCCCCGTGGTGGCGATACCAGGGGTGGAGCGGCTGGAGCGCATGGGGACAGAGGCTGCCGAGCCGGAAGAGGGCGCGCAGGCGCTGTCAGAGGCCGAGGCCCAGGCGCGCAGGGAGGCGGCGCGGGTGTTGTATGTGGCGGCGACTCGGGCTACGCAGAGGTTGGTTCTCGCGTGCAACGCTATGTCTGTGCTGCAGCACTCACAATTGCCCAACTAAAGCAGAGGCAATCTCACTGTATTAAGAATGCCGCGCCATGCGTTAGTAATTTGGTTAATTTATTTGAGTATTAACAATATATACGTTGGGAGATTTTGTGGCTTTGGAAGCAGCCGCATTTGGCAGATTGGCTACGCCCATTATCAAAGATATTTATGAAGGGGCTAAAAAATTTGGTGTGCGAGGGCTACATCGATGGGAGGCAAAAGGATTCGCTGCAAAAATGGGTCGGCGGATAAAAGCTCTTGAAAGCGTGAGAACACTTTGGAAGCCTGAGGCGATATCTTTGATGGATTTTTTCATCCGCCGAAATTGATTATTAATGGTAAGCCTAGTTTTGTAGGTCGATTGAGTGAGCTTCCGGCAAATTTGGTGGTAATTGAGGGAATAGTAGGTCAGGGGAAATCTGTTTTCCTAAGAAGCCTAGCCATTCAAGAGATTAGAAGTAATGAGGCCAAAAGACTGCCTGTGCTTATTGATTTAAAGGATTTAAGTTCTAAGCTGGATCTGCGGCAAGCAGTTCTTCGCCAGCTGGAAAGTTATGATATTGATGTCGATGATGACACTCTCAACTACCTCTATCGAAGTGGGAAAGTCACGTTGTTGCTAGACGGATTCGATGAACTCGAAGAAAACTCCGTCAAATCAGTCTATCTAGAAATTGAGCATCTGGGATTACGATTTCCTGATCTTCAAATAATCGTTTCTTCAAGACCTGGGCGGAAAATTCAAAAGTCGTCAAATTTTAGAAATTTACCTATAGCGCAATTAACTCAGTCGGAGTTTTCGGCGTTTTTGACGAAACTCGGTGTGGGGGGCTGAAAAATCCATTTCAATAAGGCAGGCTATTAAAAATAGTCCAAGCAAAATTAGCAGTCTAATCACTACGCCACTTATGCTTACGCTGGTGGTGATAGTTTACGAGGCGGAATCGCAGATACCAGAAACTCTTCCAGAATTTTTTGATCGTTTATTTCAGACGGTGTTTTCGCGCCATGATCGAATAAAGGCGGCATTCACAAGAAAACACTATAGTGGTCTTTCGGAAAAATCTCTGCAGAGATTATTTGAAGCTTTTTGCTTCATGAATCTGCAAAGCGGTCATGGAAGAACTATTAGTCAATCTCAGTTTGATGAAATTTTTGATCATGCATGTGAATATGCAGATCAATCGTACTGCGATAGCATGAAATTCAAACAAGATATTGTGCAAGTTGCATGTCTAATGCTTGAAGATGGAGTTGATTCGTATACATTTCTGCATAAAAGTATAGTGGAATACTATGCGGCTGCATTTGTTCGTTCGCTAGGGGATAATAATGCGAAAATGTTCTACTCGTCGACTATAGAAAAAAGCTCAGGCTGGGAAGAGACACTGAGATTTTTGCGATCAATCGATTCTTTTCGCTACTTTAGGGACTATGTTATCCCGATTGTCAATGCTGAGCGCACGGAAGTCCTTGCTAGCATTGTCGATAATTCGAATGAATCAATAATATCCACTTTCAAGCGTCTATATCCCGGTTTGGGGGTGTATTTCAGAATGGATGCCGAGACCACAGGTGCTGTTAAAGTGAGTGCTTATGGATCAATAATTGAAAGATCAGCGGATCATTTAACGGGGCTCGGCTTCCTGTTGATGGATGCGCTAGCGGAGATGACAATAAATGTAAATACAATTGAAGAGCTTAAATCTCAATTTAATGCTCACCCAGAGCACGCTATAGATGATTTAGGCGTGCATGTTCCTGGTGAAGCGTTGCTGCGCGCATACGGAACTATCGAAGTTAGAAAAGCTTTTGATTTGTATAAAAATAAACTGGATAAATTGGCTGATGAGGCAAATGAAATTGTTGGAAAAGAAAATAAGAAAAGTTTGATATTTTCTAGAAGGCAGTCCAAATCCGAAGCTGGGTAAATAGTATTTAAGGTTTCCATCCTTAGGAATCAAGGCCTGATGTTCATTGATTTCGAAAGAGCAGTGGGCTTTAGACTTGCGAGAGGAGTCAACCGGGAGGGGCAACGCTGTACTTTGATCACCTGTTTGAGCTGCACATCGGCACGCTGGCGCAGTATGCGCAGGGGTAGATGTGGGGCGGTGCAGCAGTGGGTTGGCTTGGGTGTGCGGCGTTATTCGCCGTATTTTTTGCGGTGAATAACGCCGCAAAACGAGTCAAACGCGGATGTACAAGCATTTTTGCTGCGCTTTTGATAGCTACTAGCGCTTGTTCAGATTGCGCTAGAGGCTGATTTGATGCTTAAACCTGCGGCAAATACTGCTCCAACAGCACCTGCACCGCATCGGCCTGCAACACATCCCGCCGCCGCTTGAGCGGGTCGCGGTCTGGCTGCCCTGCCATCCACCGCTTGAACGCCACAAACGTGGCAGGGTGCACCGTGTGCATGCGGGCCATGGTGCCGTTGGTGGCGACTATGACGGCAGAGAAGCCCGGTGAGTCCAGCAGCACGCTGGCGCGGCGGGCCTGGGCCACCCAGAAGTCTTCGTCGGCGTCGCTTAGCTTGATGGGGTGGGGATCGTCGTCGGTGCGCTCGCGGCGGATGATGTCCACCTCAAAGCCGTCTTTGTTCACGGCGGTGTACTTTTGGCTTTGCCTGATGCGGAACGTGGGGTCTACCTTTTTCAGCACGCCCAGCATGGAGCTGTCTACCCGTGCAAGCTGGGTAGAAAAAATGATGCGTTTGCGGGTGTCCCACAGCAAATCAATGTCGCGGGTGGCGAGTGCATCGGCTTCTAGCCGCACCCCGGCGGCGGCCTCGTAGGCGTAGAGGGCGTGGGTGCCCACCACCCGAAAGTGCTCGCTCAGGCGGGTGCTGGCCAGGCGGTTGAGCAGCGCCACCACCAGCGGGTCCACCCTGCCCACCCGCAGGGCGCGGTTCATGCGCTGTTGCTGGTCTAGCGCGGCTTTCAGGCCGGTGAGCCGTTCAGCGCTGGCCTGCTTTCTTTGGGTGAATTTGTCGTAGATGGCCTGCGTCTCGGGGGTGCGGGGGCCCAGGCTGGTTTCTGCCCCGGCGGGGGATGTGCGCACCAGGTATTTCGATTCGGGCGCGGACGCTGGCCCCGCGTGCCAGTACATGCCGCCGCGCACCTGGGCGGCTTCTTCGGTGGCTTCGGCCAGCGCGTCGAACACGGCAACAGCGTCGATGTACTGGCGGGTGATAGCGGGACTGAGTTCGAGCATTTCGGTATGTTTTGTACTTTTTCTATTTTTTACCGAAAAATGAATAAAAACAATGGGTTAAATTCTTTGTGAAGCCTGCTTTTTGTAGTGCGAAGCATGCCTGCGGCTCAACACAGCGCGAGTGCACTACAACCCATCCCTTCCACCTTGATGAGCACAGGCTCTCCCCATGGCAACCGCTCCCATCCTCGGCCTCAGCCACCTCACCTTCATCGTTCGCAACGTAGACCGCACCGCCCGCCTGTTCTGCGAAGGCTTGGGTGCGCAAGAGGTGTACGACAGCCAGGGCTGCAACTTCTCCCTCTCGCGCGAAAAGTTTGTGCTGCTGGGCGGCCTGTGGCTGGCGTTCATGGAGGGTGATCCACTGGCAGAGCGCACCTACCGCCATGTTGCCTTTGCTGTGGCTGACGAGGACTTGCCCGCTTGCGAGGCGCGGCTGCGGGCGCTGGGGGCGGAGGTGAAGCCGCCCCGACCCCGGGTGGAGGGCGAGGGGCAGTCGCTGTACTTTTACGACTTTGACAACCACCTGTTTGAGCTGCACACCGGCACGCTGGCGCAGCGGTTGGCGCGGTATGCGCAGGGGTAGGGCGGAGGGGATTGCGGCGTCGCTATGCCGTGAATTGCTTCTGATTTGATAGCTGCTGGCGCTTATTGCTAAAGCGCTAGCAGCCTACTTGACCAAGATGTAGGCGGTATTCCGCCCGCCACCTTCCAGCCGCGCCAGTACGCCCAGGGCCAACAGGTCGTTGATGTCGCGCAGGGCAGTATCGGGCGAGCATTTGGCCATCGCCGCCCACTTGGCGTTGGTCAGCTTGCCCTCCATGCCGTCCAGCACGCGGTTCAGCACCAGCGTTTGGCGGGCGTTCATGGGTGTGCCTGCCCAGCGCTGCCAGAACTGGGCTTTGTCCAGCACGCCCGCCAGTGTGGCGTCTGTGCCCTGCACGGCGCGCAGCAGGCAGCCTAGAAACCAGTGCAGCCACGGGGTCACGTCCAGCGGGCCTTTTTGGGTGGCTTCTAGCTGGTCGTAATAGTCTTTGCGCTCGCGCTGAATCTGGGCGCTGAAGCTGTAAAAGCGTTGGTGCGTGCCTTCGGCGCGTGCCAGGGCCATATCGCCCACGGCGCGGCTCAGGCGGCCGTTGCCGTCGTCAAACGGGTGCAGGGTGACCAGCCACAGGTGGGCCAGCCCGGCTTTGATGAGGGGGTCTCCCACCGGGGCGGCTTCAAACCAGTCAAAAAAGGCCTGGGTTTGCGCTGGCAGGGTGGCTGCGGGCGGGGCTTCAAAGTGCACTTTCTCCCTCCCCACAGGGCCAGACACCACTTGCATGGGGCCGCTGGCATCGGTGCGCCACGCGGCTACGGTGATGCGTGTGCGCCCGCTGTAGCCGGTGGGGAACAGGGCGGCGTGCCAGCCAAACAGGCGCTCGGGGGTGAGGGGCTGGTCAAAGTTGCGGGTGGCGTCCAGCACCACGTCCACCACGCCGTCCACATGCCGGTCGCTGGGTGCCAGGGCCCCAATATCCAGGCCTAGCTTGCGGGCCACGGAGGAGCGCACGGCGTCCAGGTCCAGCCGCTCGCCCTCAATGGCGCTAGTGGTGATGACCTCTTGCGTCAGCACCTGCAGGGTGGCCTGGTCGCGCTGCGCCAGCCCCAGCTCTGCCATGCGCCCGGCCAGCATGCCCTGTGCGCGGTGCACCTGCGCCAGTGGCGCGGCCAGGGCAGCAGCGTCAAAAGCCAGGTGCGGCCAATCGGGCATCTGCCAGATGTAGCGGGGCGTGCGGGTGGGGCG
>NZ_QAIH01000329.1:0-2355 GCF_003060895.1 Acidovorax sp. HMWF029
GTACAGGCCCGAGCCCACGATGAGCGCCAGCGTGAACAACAGCAGCGCGGCGGCCTTGAGTTCCAAGTATGCCACCGGGCGCAGGGTTTCGACGGGCGGCGCGCCATCGGCTACGGAGGGGGGCGTCGGGGTGGGAGCGTTCATCGAGTCGGTTGGAGCAAGCGAGTCAGTCCGTCAGTAATAGTTGCCCATGAGCGAGGCGGTCTCGATCAGCAGCAACACCGCAAACATGCGGGCCAGGCCGCCCAGTTCCGAGTCGGGCTGGGTGCGCTCGCCGCTGTCGTACAGGCCTGCGGCCATGGGGATCAGCGCCACGGCCAGGCTGAAGAACAGGGTCTTGAGCACAAACACCATGGTCACGCTGGGCGAGAACACCTGGCCAAACATGCGTGTGTAGCCAGACAGCCCGGCCATGCTGAAACCATACACGCCCAGGTAGGCCAGCACCAGCGCCACCACGCAGCTGAGCGCGGCCAAGGTAATGCAGGCAAACACGCCCGCAATCACACGCGGCAGCAGTTCGATGCGCACGGGGTCAGAGCCCTGGCTGCGCAGCGCATCGAACCGCCCCGCCTGCCGCAGGCGCGACAGCTGGGCGCCGTTGGGGATGGTGCAGCGCATGGCCACAAACAGGGCCGCCGTGAGCGGGATGAGCTCCAGCACCAGCACGCGGATCACCATCTCCAGTGCGTAGCGCGACAACCCGTAGCTCAGCGCCGTGACCACCACGATGCGCGTAAGCACCAGGCTGATCAGCGCCGCCAGCACCGTGAAGCCCAGCAGCACGGGCGCCGTGTCCAGATACAGATGGCGGGCCAGGGCCCGGCGGGTGCCCTTGCCGTAGCTGGACGGCGACAACACCAGCACCAGCACCACCGCCCCCAGGTACAGGATGCGCCACCAGGCCACCGCCCAGCGCCGCGCGGTGTTCCACACACGTTCGGGCAGGGAGAGGCCGGGCAGGCGCGAGATCATGGCCGGATCATAGCGGTGGCCTGCAGACGTGGGCCTTGCATGCCTGCAGACACTGGAATTCAAGCTTTTTTGGGCTCCTCCGCCTGATGGATATACCTTTTAAGCTATCAAAACAATAGCAATCAACATCCCCAAGAAACATGCACTCACACATGGCGCTTGCCCAGCCCTGCCGGGGTGGACTCGGCCGCCTGCTGCGCGTCGGCCCGCTCGTGCAGGGCTTCGATGATGTGGCAGGTGGCGTCCGAGCCGTCACAGCGGCTGCGCAGCGCCAGCAGGTCGGACTCCAGCGCCTGCAGCTCAGCCAGGCGGGTGCGCACATGCAGCAAGTGGGCATCCAACGTGTCGCGCGCGGCGTCGCAATCGGCCTTGCGGCCCCAGTCCAGCGCCAGCAGGGTACGCACCTCGTCCAGCGACATGTCCATGGCCCGGCACAGGCGGATAAAGCGCAGCTGGTGCACATCGGCGCCGCTGTACAGGCGGTAGCTGTTGCCCTCGCGTGCGCCCGGGGGCAAGAGGCCCTCTTTTTCGTAGTAGCGGATGTTGGCGGCCGACACCCCGGACTGCTGGGCGGCCTCGCCGATGCGGAACTGCGCGGCATGTTGATCCATGGGCTTGACCTTCAAGTGACTTCAAGGTTTCCAATCATGCCATCGACCTCAACAACCGTCAGGAGAAGAAATCCATGTCTGCCCAATGCAATCACGACCAACACGACCACGGCGCCCCCGGCCACAGCCACGGCGCGCCCGCTGGCGCCGACCCGCGCTACCGCCGCATTCTGTGGATTGCACTCCTCGTCAACGCAGCGATGTTTGTTCTGGAGCTGGGCGCGGGCATGCGCTCGGGCTCGGCATCGCTGCTGGCAGATTCCATCGACTTTCTGGGCGACGCGGCCAACTACGGCCTGTCGCTGTGGGTGCTGGCCATGGCCCTCGCCTGGCGCGCCCGGGCCGCGCTGGTCAAGGGCGCCAGCATGTTGGCCTTTGGTGTGTTTGTGATCGGCCGCGTGGCCTGGGGCGCGTGGCAAGGCATTGCGCCCGAGCCCTTCACCATGGGCAGCGTGGGCCTGCTGGCGCTGGCCGCCAACCTCGGCGTAGCCGTGCTGCTGTATGCCTACCGTGAAGGTGACGCCAACATGCGCGGCGTGTGGCTGTGCACCCGCAACGACGCGCTGGGCAACCTGGCCGTGATGGGCGCGGCCCTGGGCGTGCTGGGCACGGGCACCGTGTGGCCGGATCTGGTGGTGGCCGCCATCATGGCGGGCTTGGCCATCAGCGGGGGCTGGAGCGTGATTCGCCATGCCCGGCAGGAGCTGGCCAGCACCGCCGCAGGCGCACCACGGCAGGGGCAATGAACCGTGCGCGTGCACCTCTCCAC
>NZ_QAIH01000329.1:2373-2631 GCF_003060895.1 Acidovorax sp. HMWF029
GGCGCAGCTGCAAAGCACCGCCGTGTTCCGCCATATCACGGCGCCGCTGGTGCGGTTCAAGCGCCCCGGCGGCGCGCCCTGGCCCACCCACTGGTCCCCCGGCAACCTGCGCGTGCAGATGTGGCTGCTGGGCCTGCTGCCCATGGGCCCACAAACCGTGCGCATTTCCATTGAGGCGCCTGCGCAGGCCGGCGGCTGGCCCACACTGCGCGACAACGGCGAAGGCATGCTGATGCGGCGCTGGGACCACCGCATCAC
>NZ_QAIH01000044.1 GCF_003060895.1 Acidovorax sp. HMWF029
GTCAGAATGCGCCCCCCCACATCCGCCTTGCCCAGCGTGAGCCAAGATACGACCGCCGTGCCAAGTACCGCAGGCACCATCACCCACAGCTGGTCTTTGAGGCCGTAGAACTGCCGCAAAGCACGCAGGTACCCGGAAAATCCGAACATCACCAACGCGTTGGCCAGCGCCAGGGTGTAGGTCGGCGGGTTCAGGCCCTGTACAGCAAAAAGGATGGAGCCTCCTGCAAACAGCAGCGTTGCAATCCGCCAGCTGGCCGCAGCGGGCCGCATGGGTAAAGGCAGGTCCTTGTGCATCAGGCCAAGAACCCCACCGTTTGCCAGCATCATGAGTGTGGCAATAAAAAAGATGGTGATGGGATCCATGGGTTGTGCAGAAGCGGCGTTCGCGTGGCTGTGTATCAACGCCTATTGTGCCCATGGAGCCTGCGGTACCCGGGTCGCCATGTGGCGGCAGCCCGCAGCGCAAGTCCCCGGTATTCCATCTTTAGGAATGCACCATTTCTCACAATGCGCCCTCCCGTATGGGCAGCCCAGGCACCGGCGCTGGCTATGATCTCCGGGTTTGCCCTGATCAGGGCCCACGCCTCCAGGAAATGCGCTCCATGACGAGCGCTCGTCCGACTGAAAGCCCCGCTGCGGGCCCTTTTCGCGAGCCAGATGACCTCCGCCACGACCCCCACCCGAATTTCCGACGTTCAGACACTGCCCCAATTGCTGGCTTTCCGGGTGGGCCAGACCCCTCTGGGCGATGCCTTCCGCGCATATGACACCGCCAGCCAATCCTGGCAAAGCCTGAACTGGGAGCAGGCCGCTGGGCGCATCGCCACCTGGACGCAGGCGATGGCAGCGCTCCAGCTGCCCCAGGCCGCGCGCGTGGCCATCCTGCTGCCCAACGGCCTGCACGCCATGTGCGCCGACCAGGCCACGCTGGCCACGGGCTGTGTGCCCGTGCCGCTTCATGCCATCGACAACCCGGGCAGCATCGCCTACATCCTGGCCGACTGCGAGGCGTCCATGCTCATCGTGGGCCACGCGGAGCAGTGGGAAAAAATCCGCGCCGTGGGCACGCCGTTCCCTGCCCTGCGGGCGGTGGTGATCACCGACGACGACACTTCGACCTTCGCGCCCACCGCCGCTTCGGTCGATGGCCCCGCTGTGGGCTCGCTGGCGCAGTGGCTGGCAGGGGCTGGTGCGGCCCCTGCCCCTACACCGCCAGTGGCGGACGACTTGGCGGCCATCGTCTACACCTCGGGCACCACGGGCAAGCCCAAGGGCGTGATGCTCACGCACCGCAACGTGGTCAGCGACGTGAAGGCGGTGCTCGACCGCATTGCGCCCACGGTGGACGACGTGTTCCTGTCGTTCCTGCCGCTGTCCCACACCTTTGAACGCACAGGCGGCTACTACCTGCCGATTGCAGCGGGCAGCTGCGTGGCCTATGCCCGCTCGGTGGCGCAACTGGCAGAGGACCTGAAGACCGTGCGCCCCACCGTGCTGGTGTCGGTGCCGCGCATCTACGAGCGCATCCACGCCAAGCTGCTCGAAAAACTCTCGCCCACGCCCTGGAAGATGCAGCTGTACGAGGCCGCGCAGAACAAGGGCTGGGCACGCTTTTGTGACGCGCAAGGCCTGCCCGCCCCGGCAGTCAGCGAAGGCCAGGCCGCAGGCTGGATGTCCGCCCTGCCCTGGCCCCTGCTGCAGGCGCTGGTCGCCAAGCCGCTGCTGGCCCAGTTTGGCGGCCGCGTGCGCGTGGCGGTGAGCGGCGGCGCGCCGCTGTCGCCCACCATCGCCAAATGCTTTTTGGGCCTGGGCCTGCCGCTGGTGCAGGGCTACGGCATGACCGAGACCGCGCCCGTGGTGTCGGTGAATTCGCTGGACGACAACGACCCCGCGTGCGTGGGCAAGGCCCTGCCCGGTGTGGAAGTGCGCATTGGCGACAACCGCGAGCTGCAGGTGCGTGGCCCCATTGTGATGAAAGGCTACTGGAAGCGACCAGAAGACACGGCCAAGATCCTGAGCACCGACGGTTGGCTGGGCACGGGCGACCAGGCCGAGATCGTGAACGGCCGCATCTATATCAAAGGCCGCATCAAGGAAATCATCGTCACCTCCACCGGCGAAAAAGTGCCCCCGGGCGACCTGGAGCTGGCCATGCTGGCAGACCCGCTGTTGGAACAGGCCTTTGTGGTGGGCGAGAACCGCCCGTTCATTGCCTGTGTGGCCGTGCTCAAGGCCGACGAGTGGCAGCGCCTGGCGGCCGACCTGGGCCTGCCTGCACAAGACGCGGCCAGCCTGAACCACCCCAGCGTGCACCGCGCGGTGCTGGCGCGCATCGAAAAGAACACCTCCAGCTTTGCGCGCTATGCCGTGCCGCGCGCCGTGCACCTGACGCTGGCGCCATGGACGATTGAAAACACCTTCATGACACCGACGCTCAAGCTCAAGCGCATCAACCTGATGGCGCACTTTGCGCAGGCGATCGAAGACATGTACCAAAAGCCGGGGCGCTGAGCCCATACGCCCTCAAAGCACCAACGCCCCCTCCCCGGCGTAGGCCACCCCGAACCGGTTCGCCAGAAAGTCCGACAGCGCCACGGACTCCTGGCCCACAAAGCCGCGCTGCGGCAGCCGCCCCTGCGCCACCAGATCGAGCGCCGTGCAGATACCCGCCGCCGTGGTGAGCTGGATGGCGCTGAGCGTATGCCCCGCCACTGGCCTGCCCACGATGTGGGCCGAGTACGAGTCCTGCACCAGCCGTCCTCCCTTGAGGCCCGACGCGGTGGCAAACACCACGATCACGTCCTGGTCGGTGGTGGGGATGGCGGTTTCCAGAATGTCCCGGAGCAGATCGCGCCGATCACGCAAGCGCAGGTCGTTGAGCAACAGCTTGAGGATGGCGTTGTGGCCCGGGTAGCGGATGGACTGGTAGTCCACCTGCCGCGCCTTGCCCGCCAACGTTTCCGTCAACGTGCCCAGCCCGCCCGAGGTGTTGAAGGCCTCGTACTCCACACCGTCAAGTGCAAAGGTCTCCAACCCCTCCAGTGCGGGCGCCGTGGTGCGCACGCCGTCCACGATGGCCTCGCAGGGGTTGCAGTATTCGTTGATCAAGCCTTCGGTGCTCCAAGTCAGGTTGTAGCGCAGGGCGCCCTGCGGGTAGCGGGGCAGCGCCCCCACACGCATGCGCAGGGTGTGCAGGGTGTCAAAACGCCGTGCTAGGTCGTGGCCCACGATGCCGATGAACCCGGGTGCAAGGCCACATTGGGGCATGAGCACGCTGTGGGCGTTGGCTGCCAGGGCGCGAATGGCCTGGGTGCTGGCAACGTCTTCGGTCAGGTCAAAGTAGTGCACTCCGGCTGTGGCGCAAAGTGTTGCAACCGGCACGGCGCAGTGAAACGGCAGCGCGTTCAGCACGGCAAAACGGCCGTCAACGGCGGACTGCAGGCTCGCATCGTCCGTCGCCCATTGGGTGGAAACACCAAGAGCAGCCACTTCGGCCAGGCGCGCCGGGTCGCGGTCTACCACCAGGATGTCGTAGTCGCCGGCCTGCTGCTGCAGCAGCAGCGCCATGGCAAAGCCAATGTGGCCCGACCCCAAGATGGTGATGGCGCGGCGGGCAGTCGTGTGGGATTGGGTGGAAAGGACGGTCATGGCAGCGCTCCCGGTGGTATTCACCGCGTGCAGCGGTGAGGGGGTTGTTGATGCCTTGATGCTAGGCATGCGTGCTGTCAATGTGTAGAGGCTAGAACGTCGAAAAACGCGCTTTGTTTTGTCATAACGGCGAATATCATGGGCGTTACGACTTTTTGAGAAAATCCCCATGACCCAGGCCCCGGACGACACCGACCGCCAATTGCTCAGCCTGCTGCAGGCCAACGCCCGCGAAGGCACCGCCACACTGGCACGCAAGCTGGGGCTGGCCCGCACGACGGTGGTGGCGCGCATTGCGCGGCTGGAGCGCTCTGGCGTGGTCGCAGGCTATGGCGTACGGCTGGGCACGCGGCTCGATGCCACCACGGTGCGGGCCTGGTGCAGCATCAGCGTGTTGCCCAAAACAGCGCCCGCCGTGCTGCGCGCGCTGGAGGCCATGCCCGAGGTCGAAGAAGTCTCGGCCGTGAGCGGGCCGTTTGACTACCTGGTGTTCTTGCGCTGCACCAGCCACGAACAGCTCGACACCCTGCTCGACAAGGTGGGCCAGCTTGACGGCGTGCACCAGACACAGACCAGCATCGTGCTCAGCCGCAAGATCGACCGGCGCAGCGTGGGTGAGTCACTACGATTTTGATAGCTTAAAACCCATAATGGACGCGCGGAGAAGGCATTTTTTATGAGAATCTCCTTGTCTCAGGCATCAAACTGGGCCGGATTCTTGCCCCGGATGGGCGCATAGAACGCCTTGATGGCGGCCATGTCGCGATCCACATCGCCCGTGGGTTCAAACACCGGACCCAGGCCACCGACCTTGCGGTCGTAGTCCACAAAGGCCAGCACGATGGGCACGCCAGCCTGCTGGGCGATGTAGTAAAAGCCCGTCTTCCAGTGCCGCGTCTTGCCGCGTGTGCCCTCTGGCGGCACGATGAGCTGCATGGGGCCCTGAGCATCACGCATGGCCTGGGCCGAGTTGGCCACCAGGTTGTTTGCTTGCGCTCGGTTCACCGGGATGCCGCCGAGCCAGCGCATCACCCCGCCAAATGGCGCCTTGAACAGGCTGTGCTTGCCCATCCAGTACACGCGCAGACGCAGCGAAAACGCCAGCATCAGCGTGTAGGGCAGATCCCAGTTGCTGGTGTGAGGGGCAGCGATCAGCACACACTTGCTAGCCCCTGCAGGCAGTTGGCCTTCGACACGCCAACCCGTCAGACGCAAGAAACCGATCGACAAAAGACGCAATACGGTGTTGACACCCGGGGTGTCGAAAATAGTGTGTTGCATATACAGGAAAAAAATGAGGCGCACAGGAGGAACTTGGTCGGCGTTGCACTTGTCGACGCGGCAACCTCCTGAATTGACACGAACAAAGGCACCACCCATGCGGGGGGTGCAGGTCACGCAGCCCGCTCAATGACATGGGCGCGGCGGAATCAATCGGAAACCAGCGCCAAAGGCTGAGTCAGTTGGCAGGCTCCACCGAAAAATAGTAAGACAGCCGCTGCTGCGGATTCAGCCACTTGAGGACATCCAGCGGCAGCGTCGATGGGCGCAGGGCTTCGGTGATTTTCAGCTCGGGTTCGGTATGCAGCTCCACCACAGGCGCCTCGTCCTTGGGCAGTTCCGGCGAGTAAACCAGTACCTGCGGGCGCAAGCTTTCAGGCCCGGGCGCCACCACCAACGCCAGCGAGCCATCCGACAAATGCACCACGGTGCCTGGAGGATACACACCCAGCAACTTGACCAAAGCGCCAAGCAGCGAAGCGTCATAGCGGCTCGCCTCGGTGCGGAACATGTGTGACAACGCCTCTGCAGGCATCAGCGGTTCTTGATCCAGAGCCTCTGGGGTGCACAGGTTGTCATAGCGGTTGACCAACGCCAGGATGGATGCTTGTCGGCTCATCTCTTTCCTGGCCCTCGGGAAGCCAGAGCCATCCAGCGCTTCATGGTGGTCAGCAATGGCGGCGAGTGCGTCCTTGCTGAAGGCGCCCGACTCATTTGCCAGCTGGAAGGAGAACATCACATGCTGCTGCACAAAGGCTTCTTCGTGCTTCTTGCGCTTGATGGTCTTGAACAGCTGTGCGGGCACTTTGACCTTGCCCGCGTCGTGCACCAGAGCCGCCATCGCCAAGTCAGAGAGCTCACGCTCGGTCAGACCGGCCTTTTTTCCCAGAAGCATGCACAGCGTCAACACGTTGAGCGCATGGAATTGCGGCCCCTGATCCTTCTTGTCCCCCAGCAAATGCAGGAGCACTTCTTTGCTGCGTGCAATGGCCGAAGCCGTGTCATTTGACAGGTCTGAAATCATCTGTCCGGCAGCTTTGGGAGAACGCTGCAGTGTCAGCAAGGCTTCGCGGGTTTTGCGGGCCGCATCCTCCCATGCCCGTTCAGCACGCGCAGCTGCGTCCTGCTGACGCTGGCGTTTGAGTCGCTTTTGCTCTTCTTTCAGCTTGATTTCTGCCTGCAGCGCAGCCCTTTCGGCAGCCAACTGGGCCAGGCGCTGCGCCTCCAATTCGGCCGTGGTGGGCGGCGGAGGGACGTACTCCGGAGGAACTACCGAGCTCTTGTCTGGAAAGTACAGCACCCGATCGTCGATTCCGAGCGACTGAATGACAGCAATATCCTTGAGGTGCTTGATCAAAAAACGGTTAGAAATAAACGGGTGCTCATCCCAGCGCACATTGAGCCAAATGTAGAGGCCAGGCACCAGCTGGCTGGGGTGGATGGCTACGGGGGTTCCGGGATTGCTCCACATGATTGAATTCTTGTCGTTCGCAACAGTCTGTAAGGTTCTGAGGCGACTATAGCGATATTGATAGCAAACAAGCGTTGCGAAATAACGTCCCGCCTGCATATTTCGACACATTTGGCACTTCCCTGACACAAAATTTGCTGCGGCGCCAAGCGCCCAGGGCAAGCTTGCTGCCTTCAGGTGCAATGCCTGGCGGGTAAATCGCTGCGACAATTCGGCCCCTCGCCCGTTCAAACCGCCGGGCTTCGCGGCGCATTCCTGCGTGAACGAATCTGTGGCGGCGCCCAAAGAACCTTCTCTTGCAAGCCTTCGACAAAGTGCAGCCCGCTCCCCCCTCTCCGCCCCACAGCCCCTGGCGCATGTCCGTTGCCCCGATGATGGATTGGAC
>NZ_QAIH01000045.1 GCF_003060895.1 Acidovorax sp. HMWF029
GCTGAGCACCGATACCAGTACACAGTGCTCGTGCAAATGGGTGGGGAAGGGCCTTTGCCAGGTCCATCTTGGTAGGCCCGTTTGGTGTGTGCTGGGAGTCTGTAGGACTTGAGTCGCAGCAGCGTGTCACAAGACGAAAATCAGGTGTCTCGCGCCTTTTGCAAGCAGACTTTTGCCTTGTTGCACATCGATTCTGCTTATAAATTGAGCAATCGCCACTGCAAGGCTGGAAAGCCCGACAAACTCCGAGGCAACAAGGTCATGCAAGACGCGCATTTGGTACGAGGTGCGGGTGCAAGGGTATAATCGGGAGCTTTTCTCGCAACAGCGTCGCCCGACCGCACCCAAAGCAACAACCCATCTGAGAGCAGCCACTGGCACTATCGCACCTTGTGTGTGCGAGTGGCCTGCAGGCGCCGGGCGACCGTAACCATCCGGAGAACCCAGTGCTTTTGTCTCTACAGGGAAGTTTCCCGCCCGCCATTCTGGCGCTCGCAGACGGCACGGTCTTTATCGGCAATTCGATTGGTGCCACCGGCACCACAGTCGGCGAAGTGGTGTTCAACACCGCCATCACCGGCTACCAGGAAATCCTCACCGACCCCAGCTATTGCCAGCAGATCGTGACGCTCACGTATCCGCACATTGGCAACTACGGCGTCAATGCGGAAGACATCGAAGCTGACAAGGTCCATGCCGCAGGTCTGATCATCAAAGACCTGCCTCTTCTGGCTAGCAACTTCCGATCCACGGAAACGCTTTCGCAGTACCTCGTGCGCGAAAAGACGGTGGCCATAGCCAACATTGACACCCGCAAGCTGACCCGCCTGCTGCGCACCCGGGGTGCCCAGAATGGCGCCATCGTGGGCCTGGCCGCAGGGCAGGTGGTGACGCAGGGCCTCATCGATGAAGCCATCGCCAAAGCCAAGGCCGCTCCCAACATGGCTGGGCTGGATCTGGCCAAGGTGGTGACCACAGCATCGCGCTACGAGTGGACGCAGACCGAGTGGCAACTGGGTTCTGGATACGGTGTTCTCGCGCAGCCCCGCTTTCATGTCGTGGCTTACGACTTCGGCGTGAAGAAGAACATTCTGCGCATGCTTGCCGAACGGGGCTGCAAGGTCACCGTGGTGCCCGCGCAAACCCCTGCCGCCGATGTGCTGGCCATGAATCCTGATGGGGTCTTCCTGTCTAACGGCCCTGGCGACCCGGCGCCCTGCGACTACGCCATCGAAGCCACGCGCCAGATCATCGACGCGGGCGTGCCCACCTTCGGCATCTGCCTGGGCCACCAGATCATGGCCCTGGCCAGCGGCGCGACCACCTTCAAGATGGACAACAGCCACCACGGCGCCAACCACCCCGTGAAGGACCTGGACAACGGCCGTGTGAGCATCACCAGCCAGAACCACGGCTTTGCGGTGGACATGGCCTCGCTGCCCGCCACGCTGCGTGCCACGCACATCAGTCTGTTCGACGGCACGCTGCAAGGCCTTGCCCGCACCGACAAGCCCGCGTTCTGCTTCCAGGGCCACCCCGAAGCATCGCCAGGCCCGCACGATATCGCCTACCTGTTTGACCGCTTCACCGCGCTGATGGAGAAGAAATAATGCCAAAGCGCACAGACCTCAAATCGATCCTCATCATCGGCGCCGGCCCGATCATCATCGGCCAGGCCTGCGAGTTTGACTACTCCGGCGTGCAAGCCTGCAAGGCCCTGCGCGAAGAAGGCTACAAGGTCATCCTGATCAACAGCAACCCCGCAACGATCATGACCGACCCGGCCACCGCCGACGTCACCTACATCGAGCCCATCACCTGGCAGACGGTCGAAAAAATCATTGCCAAGGAACGCCCCGACGCCATCCTGCCCACCATGGGCGGCCAGACTGCGCTCAACTGCGCGCTGGACCTGTGGCGCAACGGCGTGCTCGACAAGTACAAGGTCGAGTTGATCGGTGCTACGCCTGAGGCCATCGACAAGGCCGAAGATCGCCTGAAGTTCAAGGACGCCATGACCAAGATCGGTCTGGGCTCCGCGCGCTCCGGCATCGCCCACAGCATGGAGGAAGCCTGGGCGGTACAAAAGAGTGTGGGTTTCCCCACCGTGATCCGCCCCAGCTTCACGCTCGGCGGCACCGGCGGCGGCATTGCCTACAACCCTGAAGAATTCGAGACCATCTGCAAGCGCGGCCTGGAAGCCTCGCCTACCAACGAGCTGCTGATCGAAGAGTCGCTGCTCGGCTGGAAGGAGTACGAGATGGAAGTGGTCCGCGACAAGGCGGACAACTGCATCATCATCTGCTCCATCGAGAACCTGGACCCGATGGGCGTGCACACCGGTGACTCGATCACCGTGGCACCTGCCCAGACGCTGACAGACAAGGAATACCAGATCATGCGCAATGCGTCGCTCGCGGTTCTGCGCGAGATCGGCGTGGACACGGGCGGCTCCAACGTGCAGTTCTCGGTGAACCCGAAGGACGGCCGCATGATCGTCATCGAGATGAACCCGCGCGTGTCGCGTTCGTCCGCGCTGGCGTCCAAGGCCACGGGCTTCCCGATTGCCAAGGTCGCTGCCAAGCTGGCTGTGGGCTATACGCTCGATGAGCTGAAGAACGAAATCACGGGTGGTGCCACGCCCGCGTCGTTCGAGCCTTCGATCGACTACGTGGTCACCAAGATCCCGCGCTTTGCGTTTGAAAAATTCCCCACGGCCGACAGCCGCCTGACCACGCAGATGAAGTCTGTGGGTGAGGTGATGGCCATGGGCCGCACCTTCCAGGAATCCTTCCAGAAAGCCCTGCGCGGCCTGGAAGTGGGCGTGGACGGCATGAACGAAAAGACCCAGGACCGCGAGACGCTCGAAAAGGAACTGGGCGAGCCCGGCCCCGAGCGCATCTGGTACGTGGGCGATGCGTTCGCCATGGGCCTGTCGGTGGACGAGGTGTATGACCTCACCAAGATCGACAAGTGGTTCCTGGTGCAGATCGAAGAGATCGTGAAGATCGAACTCGAACTCGACCAACTGGCCGCCGACAAGGGTGAAAGTGCATTGGCCACCCTGGATGCGGACACGCTGCGCACGCTCAAGAAGAAGGGCTTCTCAGACCGTCGCCTGGCCAAGCTGCTCAAGACCACCGAGAAGTCGGTGCGCGAAGCGCGTCGCGCCCTCAACGTGCGCCCTGTCTACAAGCGTGTGGACACCTGCGCTGCCGAGTTCGCCACCCACACCGCCTACATGTACTCGACCTACGAGGAAGAGTGCGAGGC
>NZ_QAIH01000004.1 GCF_003060895.1 Acidovorax sp. HMWF029
CGCTGCTGCAGGCCGGTGATCAGCAGCACGGTGGGCGACGGGCTGCCACTTTGCAGGCCGCTGGTGGGCAGGCCCAAAGCCTGCAGCGCGGCGGTGTTGAGGAACACGGTGGCGGGGGCGAACAGGGCAAAGCGGTCGGCACCATCCCACGGGCGCGGCATGAGCGCGGGGGCCATGGGGGGCAGCAGCAGGGCGTCGGCACCCAGCACGCGCAGCGGGGTGCGGGCCGGGTTGGCTGCAGCGCTGGCGTCCGCCGCCTGTGCAACAGCCGAAAGCTCCAGCAGCGGGCTGGCGCGCGCCACCTGTGGGTCGGTCGCCAGTCTTTCGTAAAACGCCTCGGGCAGGTGGCCCTGCATGGCGCGCAACTCCAGGTCGGGCTGGCCGTTGACGGCGCGCACGGCCTGCGAGAACTCGTCCAGTGCCGATGCATTGATCACATGCACCGCAAACGCCAGCGCCACGCCCAGCATCACTGCCGCCACGGCTGCGGCGCTGCGCCAGGGGTGGTGGCGCAGGTCTTGCCAGGAGAAGGTGCGCAGCAGGGCGTGCATGGGCTGCAAAGGGGAGTTCGGGCTATCCGGCGATGCCACCCGCCGTGAGCCGCAGCACCCTATCCGCCCGTGCCGCCGCAGCGTCTGAATGCGTGACCAGCACCAGCGATGCGCCGTGCTCGCGTGTCTGCGCGAGCAGCAGGTCCATCACGCGGGTGGCGGTGGAGGGGTCGAGGTTGCCGGTGGGCTCGTCGGCCAGCAGCAGGGCGGGGCGGTGCACCAGCGCGCGGGCGATGGCCACGCGCTGCAGTTGGCCGCCGCTGAGCTGCTGCGGCAGCCGCACGCCCAAGCCGTCCAGGCCCACGGCGGCCAGCATGTGCTGTACGCGTTCGGTCTCGGTTTGCCCCAGCAGCATCAGCGGCAGGGCCACGTTTTGCGCCACGTCCAGGTGCGGCAGCACGTGGAAGGCCTGGAACACAAAGCCTACATGGGCGCGCCGCCACAGCGCGCGCTGTGTGTCGTCGAGCTGACCGAGGTCGGTAGTGCCGTGGGTGATGTGGCCGGTGTCCCAGGTGTCCAGGCCCGCCAGGCAGTTGAGCAGGGTGGATTTGCCCACGCCCGAGTCGCCCACGATGGCCACAAACTCGCCCGGCGCCACGCTGAAGTGCACGTTGGAAAACACCGGCGTGCTGCCGTAGTGCTTGCCCAGGCCGTCTACGTGCAGCAAGGTCATGAAGGGGTGCGCTGTGCCAGCCGCTGCAGCACGGCTTGCACCAGCTCGGCCACGGCGTGGGGGTGGTCGCAGGCAATCGCGTGGCGCTGCGGCATGCTGCGCAGCCAGGTGATCTGGCGCTTGGCCAGCTGGCGCGTGGCGGCGATGCCGCGTTCGCGCAGCAGGCCCATGTTGATGGCGCGGCCGGGCGCTTGCGCGGCGATGAAGTCCAGCTCGTCCCACACCTGGCGGTAACCCACGCAGCGCATGGAGGGCAAATCGGGGTGCAGGTCGCCGCGTGCGCGCAGCGCCTGAACTTCGTCGATGAAGCCGCCTGCCAGCATGGCGTCAAAACGCTGGGCGATGCGTGCGTGCAGCCAGGCGCGGTCGCCGGGTTCTAAAGAAAAAAGGGCGTTTCCGCGCGTTGGTAAAGCATTTTCAGCTATCTTTTTTGTAGTATGGAAGCTCGACAGAGGTTGACCCGACACATGCCACACCTCCAGTGCGCGCTGGATGCGCTGGCTGTCGCCGGGCGCCAGGCGCGCTGCGGTGACGGGGTCCACGCGCGCCAGCTCGGCGTGCAGCGCGGGCCAGCCCTGCTCGGCGGCTTGGGCTTCGATTTTTGCGCGCACCTCGGGGTCGGCGGCGGGCATGTCGTCAATGCCGTCGAACAGCGCCTTGAAGTACAGCATGGTGCCGCCCACCAGCAGCGGCAGTGCGCCACGGGCGCGTATCTCGGCGATGAGCCGGGTCGCGTCCTGCACAAACTCGGCGGCGCTGTAGGCCTGCAGCGGGTCGCGGATGTCGATGAGGTGGTGCGGGACAAAGGCGCGTTCTTCGGTCGTGGGCTTGGCGGTGCCAATGTCCATGCCCTGGTACACCAGGGCCGAATCCACGCTGATGATCTCGACCGGCTGCCCCTGCTTGCCCAGCACGGCGGCCAGGGCCAGGGCGCCAGCAGTCTTGCCGGATGCGGTGGGGCCCGCCAGGGCGATCACGGGCAGGCCATCTTGGGTCTCAGGCACGGTCACGGGCGGCTCCAAATTTTTGCACCAGCGTCCACGAGATGATGGCCAGCACCACCGACCAGAACCAGATGCCGTTGACCAGCGGCCATACCGTGCCGTCAAGCCGCTGGCCCAGCCAGCCGCCAATTGCAAAGGCTGCCAGCATCATCATGAAACCGTTGAGGGCCGACGCCACGCCCGCCGCCTGCGGAAACGGCCCCACGGCCCCGCTTTGTCCGCAGGGCTGGTGGATGCCATGGCCCACCATGAACAGGTAAAACGGCAGCAGCAGGGCCCACGGGTGGTGCCAGCCCATCCAGGCCACCAGCGCCATCAGCGTGCCGCCCGCCACGCTCAGGCCCCCGGCAATGGCCACCGTGCGCTGCAGCCCATGGCGGGCCAGCAGGCGGCGGCACAAGAAGGTGCCGCCCAGGTAGGCCGCGCAGGCCGAGGCCATGGTCCAGCCGTACTGCGTGCGTGTGAGGCCCAGCACGTCGATGTACACAAACGATGACGCCGCCAGAAAGGTGAACAGACCGCCGTAGGTGGCCGTGGTCTGCAGCGAAAACGCCCAGAAGGTGGGGCTCTTCAGCACATTTAGCCAGGTGCTGGCCAGTGCACGCGGCTGCAGGGCCTGGGGGTTGGGTTTTGCCAGCGTCTCGGGCATGCGCAGGGCCACCAGGGCCAGGGTGATGACCGCGTACACCGTCAATGCAGAAAGCGCGGCGCGCCAGCCCAGCCATTCGCTCAGCAGCCCGCCCAAAGGCGCGCAGATGCAGGCCACGACGCCCAGACCCGTGAGTGCCTTGGACATGGCGCGTGCGCCCTCCAGCGGCGTATACAGGTCACGCACGATGGCGCGTGCGCACATCACCACCGCGCCCATGGCGGCGCCCTGGGCAATGCGCCACAGGATGAGCAGGGCCATGCTGGGTGCCAGCGCGCTGCCCACCGAGGCCACGGTGTAGATGGACAGGCCCGCCAGCAGCACGGGGCGGCGGCCAAACCGGTCGGACAGCGGGCCCCACACCATTTGCGAGCAGCCAAACGCCAGGAGCAGACCGCTCAGGGTGAGCTGCGCTGCCGATAGGGGGGCGCCCAGACTGCGTGTGAGCGCGGGCAGGGCGGGCAGGTACAGGTCGGTGGTGACGGGCTGGATGGACAGCAGCAGGGCCAGCACCAGAATGGCCAGGCCGGGATGGATCGAGACGGGGGCGTGGGCCGCAGGCACAGCGGTGGCGGAGGGGGCAGACATATCTGTCTGAGGGTACCAGATGGGGCATGGGCGCCGTGCCGGGCGGGGCTTGTGAGTAGTGGTGAGAACTGGTGTGTGACCTGCGTCGCGCGGGTGACAGGGGGCGGGGCCGGCGGCGCAGCACCATGCTGGTGCGGCTGGCCGGGCCCAGGCCGCCGCACAACAACACACAACACAACGAACCAGGAGACAACATCCCATGCACAAGATCACAACCCCCCGGGAGCCCCAGGGCTGGCGCCCTGCCGTGGCCACCAGGCTGCGCAGCGCGCTGGCGCTGGCCGCCCTGGGCACTGCCCTGGCCGCCCAGGCCCAGGCTCCGGCCCTGCCTGCGCCGGAGAGCGTGACACTCGACAAACTGGGCTACATGAGCACCTTCCCGCCCGAGGGTGCGCAGCGCGTGGACTTGAGCAATTCCTTCAAATACCCGCAGATGCGCTGGGCGTTGCAGCACTTGCGCGAGCTGCAGCCCACGCGCAACATTCGCCGGGGCGGCGCAGCACCATCGCCCCTGCCCGCAGACCCCAAGCCTCTGGGCGGTGTGGTGTTTGACGACGACAAGGGCCAGCCGATCACGGTGGACCAGTGGCTCACCCGCACCTATACCGATGCGCTGGTCGTGATGCACAAAGGCCGCGTGGTGTTCGAGCGCTACGACAACCAGATGAAGCCGCACACGCCGCACCTGCTGTTCTCGGTCACCAAGTCGTTCACCGGCCTGATGGCCGCACAGCTGGCACACGAGGGCAAGATCGACCCCAATGCGCTGGTCACCAAATATGTGCCTGAGCTGGCCGACTCGGCCTGGGGCGACATGAAGGTGCGTGAGGTGATGGACATGACGGGTGCCGTGCGCTTCCGTGAGGTCTACACCGACCCTACTACCGAGATTTTTGGCTACAGCTGGTCCAGCGGCATGCTGCCGCGCCCGCCGGGTTACCAGGGGCCGACCCATGTGTATGACTTCCTCAAGACCCTGAAGAAAGAGGGCGAACACGGCGCAGGTTTTGTGTACCGCACCGTGCATTCCGAGGTGCTGGGCTGGGTCGTTTCGCGCGCCACCGGCAAACACTGGGCCGATCTGATGAGTGACAACATCTGGCAGAAGCTGGGCACGGAGGAAGACGCCCATGTGATGGTGGACAGCGTGGGCACGCCGCTGCAGGGCGCGGGGCTCAATGCCACCGCGCGCGACCTGGCGCGGTTTGGCGAAATGCTGCGCCTGGGCGGCAGCTACAACGGCCAGAAGATTTTTGACAGGGCCGTGATCGACGACACCGCCAAGGGCGGCGACCGCGAGAAGTTCAAGATGGGCGGCATGGCGTTCCGCCCCGGCTACAGCTACCGCAACCAGTGGTGGGTGCTGCACAACGCCGACGGCGCCTGGGAGGCTGCAGGCATCCACGGCCAGTTCATCCACGTGAACCCGGCTGCCGAGATGGTGGTGATCAAGCTCTCGTCGCACCCTGTGGCGGGCGCAGCCTTCACCCACCCGCTCACGCTCAAGGCATGGGCAGCGCTGGCGCAGGCGGTGCGGCGCTGAGGTGTCTGCGTTGAGGTTGCAGCGCCTGGGCTTTGGCCCGGGCGCTTACTTCAGCTTGAACAACGCCACCATGGCTTCTCGGTAGAGGCCATGGCCCACGGCGTTGGTGTTGTGGTGCGATCCGCCCTCCACCAGCACAAAGCGCTTGGGCTCCGCTGCCGCCTCGTACAGCTTGCGGCCCAGGCGGGGCGGGATCAGGCGGTCCTCGCTGCCATGCACCACCAGCAGGGGCGAGCCGATCTCTGCCACCTTGCGCACAGATTCAAACCGCTGGGTGATCAGGCCCGACACTGGCAGCCAGCCCCATTTGAACGTGCTCACCACCTCGGGGATGCTGGTGAAGGTGCCTTCGACAATGGTGCCCTGCTCGTCCTGCACCTGGCGCGCCAGGTCAATGGCAATGGCGCCGCCAAGCGAATGGCCAAAGATATAGCGGGGTTTGTTCGGCTTGTGCTGTTCAAGCCAGGCCCATGCGGCGCGGGCATCCTCGGCGGCGGTGGCTTCAGACGGCAGGCCTGGGCTGCTGCGGCCAAACCCCCGGTAGTCGATGGCCAGCACCGAGAACCCCAGCTCCTGCATGCGCCGGATGCGGTTGGATGAGCCCGCCACGTTCCAGCGCGCGCCATGCAGGTACAGAAGCACCGGGGCATCCTTGCGCTCGTGGGGCAGCCACAGGCCGTGCAGGCGCTCGGCCTTGCCGCTGGCGTCAGACTGGAAGTCGATCCAGACATCCTCCATGCCCTTGGTGGAGGGGGCGCCGCCCCAGCTGCGGTCGCTGGGCTGGAAAATCCACTCCCGCTGCTTGGCGTCGAGGGTGGCGCAGCCCGCCAGGACGGCGAGGGCCAGCGCCAGGGAGATCAGGACAGGGGTGCGTTTCATGAAGAGGACATGATCGGCGCGATGCCGGAAAGTTCTGTTCTTCCTTCATGCACAGCTTGTACCCCCTGTCTCTAAAAAGCAGGTAATGCCGCGCTGCAGCATCGAATGATGTTCAAAAGTGATGCTTTCACGCAGATGTCTCTGCACAATGATGGTGATTGTGGCACTTGAATTGCCACATGTTGGTGCATCTGGTGGGCGGCATAAAACCGTCACCGGTTCGCAAGAAGGGCGTCACAACCTTGTCACAAGGTGGGCCCAGAGTTCGATGGTTTCATACATAACGAGGAGAAAAAAATGCACATTCCTGGTGCAAAGTGGGGACTTCTGGCCGTGGCGGCCATGCTGGCAGCCTGCGGCGGCAGCGACAACAGCCCCTACCCCACATTGAACGGCGACAAGCCCCTGGTGATTGGCCACCGTGGCGCCAGCGGCTACCTGCCCGAGCACACGCTGGAGAGCTACAAGCGTGCGGTGGAGCTGGGTGCCGACTTCATCGAACCCGACCTGGTGGCGACCAAGGACGGCGTGCTGATTGCCCGCCACGAGCCCAACATCACCGGCACCACCGATGTCTCCACCCGCGCTGAATTTGCCAGCCGCAAGACCAAGAAGATGGTGGACGGCGTGGAAGACGAAGGCTGGTTCGCCTCGGACTTCACCCTGGCCGAAATCAAGACCCTGCGCGCCATCCAGCCCATGGCCGAGCGCGACCAGTCGCACAACGGCAAGTACCAGATCCCCACGCTGGAAGAAGTGCTGGACCTGGCCAAGAGCGAAGGCACCAAGGCTGGCCGCACGGTGGGTGTATACCCTGAAACCAAGCACCCCACCTACCACGTCAACCTGGGCCTGCAGCTGGAAGACCGGTTGCTGGCTGTGCTGGCCAAGTACGGCTACACCAGCAAGACCTCGCCCGTCATCGTGCAGTCGTTTGAAGTGTCCAACCTCAAATACCTGCGCACCAAGACGCAAATCCGCCTGGTGCAACTGGTGGACGCGGACGACGTGAACCCGGATGGCACCATGTCGCTGGTGGCGCCCTACGACAAGCCGTACGACTTTGCCGTGGCCGGTGATAAGCGCACCTTTGCCAGCCTGCTCACCCCCGCAGGCCTCAAGGAAGTCAAGACCTACGCTGACGGCATTGGTCCCTGGAAGCCGTATCTCATCCCCTCCAAGCAGGTGGATGCCAACAAGGACGGCAAGCCCGACGACCTGAACGGCGACGGCAAGATCGACGACCGCGACCGCGTGATGATGCCCGCCACCGACGTGGTGAAAAACGCCCACGCCGAAGGCCTGATGGTGCACCCCTACACCTTCCGCAGCGAGGCCCGGCGCCTGGCATCGGATTACAAGGGCGACCCCAAGGCCGAGTACAAGCTGTTCTACAACCTGGGTGTGGATGGGGTGTTCAGCGACTTCCCGGATACGGCGAAGGCAGCACGGGACAATTGAAGTCCCCCTGAGGCGCTGCGCGCCATCCCCCGGAGGGGGACGCACCCGGTGTGGCCCGGCAAAGCCGGTTCCTCGGGTGCACTGGCCTGAGGGCGCGCCGGTTGCGGCAGCCCTCGGGCTTGATTGGAAGGTAGTTCATCGGCCCGCGAGGCCGATTTTTTGTGCCTACGGTTGCCTTACCGCCCCCGCAGGAACAGCCCGTCCAGCTCCTTCATGCTGAGCTGCCGCCATGTCGGCCGTCCGTGGTTGCACTGGTCGCTGCGGTCCGTCGTCTCCATCTGCCGCAGCAGCGCGTTCATCTCGTCGATGGTGAGCTTGCGGTTGGCGCGCACGGCGCCGTGGCAGGCCATGGTGCCCAGAATTTCGTTGCGGGCGCGTTGCACCACGGTGGTGGCGTCGTGCTGGGCCAGCTCGGCCAGCACGCTGCGGGCCAGTTCCACGGGATCGCCCTGGGCCAGGGTGGTGGGCACGGCGCGCACGGCCAGGGTTTTGGGGGAGAAGGGCACGATCTCCAGGCCCAGTGTGGCCAGCACTTCGATGGACTCTTCGGCGGTGGCCACCTCTTGCGGCGTGGCGGCGAAGGTGGCGGGGATCAGCAGGGGCTGGCTGGCAATGCGGGCGCCGGTATCCACCTGGGCTTTGAGGCGTTCGTACACGATGCGTTCGTGGGCGGCGTGCATGTCCACGATGACCATGCCCTGGGCGTTTTCGGCCAGGATGTAGACGCCGTGCAGCTGTGCCACGGCGCGGCCCAGGGGCCAGTGGGCGGTGGTGCTGTCGCGGCCGGTGGGCCAGGCGGTGGTGTCGGGTGTGGCGAAGGTTTCAGCGGCTTCGGGGGCGGTCGGCGGGCCGTCGGGCGCTGTCTGGGGCTCGGTAGGTTGGGAGGGCTGGGCGGAGGTTGCCCACAGGCCCCCCAGGCTGGCGGGCGATGCTGCGGGGGCTCCGTGGCCGGGACCGCTGCCGTTGCTGCTGGCACTACTGCTGGGCGCCCACAGCGCCTGCAGGTCTTGCACGCGGTGGCCACGTTCTTCAAATTTGATAGCAGCCTGGGCTTGCCAGGCAGGCGGTAGGGGCTGGTTTTTATCGAAATTTTCAGCCGCAGGCGCTGGGGTGGCCGTGTTGGCTGCCGCCAGCGCGGCGGCACGGGGTGCGGCCAGCGCGTTTTCTACCGCGTGGCGCACGGCCTGGTGCACTTCGCGGCTGTCGCGAAAGCGCACCTCGATCTTGGTGGGGTGCACGTTCACGTCCACGCGCGCCGGGTCGATTTCGACATACAGCGCATAGATAGGCTGCTTGTGGCCGTGCAGCACGTCTTCGTAGGCGCTGCGCGCGGCGTGGGTGAGCACCTTGTCGCGCACGAAGCGGCCGTTCACGTAGCAATATTGGTGGTCGGGGCGCGAGCGGGCCGCGTCGGGCAGGCCTGCGCGGCCGGTGACGGTAACTGGGCCCACGCGGTGCTGCACGGCCACCGATTGGGTGACGAAGTCTTCGCCCAGCACGTCCGACAGGCGGCGGGCCAGCGCGTCTTGTGCATCCTCCTGCCCGGGCACGAAGGTGGCGCGCCATTGCTCCACCAGCTTGCCTTCGTGCCAGATGGCAAAGCCCACGTCGGGCCGGGCCAGCGCGTGGCGGCGCACGGATTCGATGCAGTGCGCCAGTTCGGTGGCGTCAGTCTTCAGGAACTTGCGGCGCGCGGGGGTGGAGAAGAACAGCTCCTTCACCTCCACCGTGGTGCCGGTGCTGCGGGCGGCGGGGCGCAGCTCACCGCTGCGGGCGTCGAGCAAGAAGGCGCTGGCTTGGTGTGCAGGGCGCGAGAGCAGCGACATTTCGGACACCGAGGCAATGGCCGCCAGCGCCTCGCCCCGAAAGCCCATGGTGGCCACGGTTTCCAGGTCGTCCAGGTTGGTGATCTTGCTGGTGGCATGGCGGCGCAGGGCCACGGGCAGTTCTTCTTGCGGGATGCCGCCGCCGTCGTCTTCCACGGTAATCAGCCGCACGCCCCCGGCCGACAGGCGCAGGGTGATCTGCGTGGCCCCGGCGTCCAGTGCGTTGTCCACCAGCTCGCGCACCACCGAGGCGGGGCGCTCCACCACCTCACCGGCGGCGATC
>NZ_QAIH01000046.1:0-12361 GCF_003060895.1 Acidovorax sp. HMWF029
GCTTGCTGCCGCACGAGCATTTCATCAAGGGCGTGGAGGGCGCCCCGGCATCGCGCACGCTGCAGCGCACCTGGCTGTTTGTGTTTGCGATTGCCCTGCACAACCTGCCCGAGGGGCTGGCCATTGGCGTGGCGCATGCGGGCGGCGACCCCTTGCGGGCCAATGCGCTGGCCACCGGCATCGCCATCCAGGATGTGCCCGAGGGCCTGGTCGTAGCGATGGCACTGCTGGCGGCGGGCTACCGGCGTGCGCTGGCGGTGGGGCTGGGCATGGCCTCTGGCCTGGTCGAGCCCCTGGGCGCCGTGCTGGGGGCGGCGGTGGTCAGTGCATCGGCCAGCCTGCTGCCCTGGGGCCTGGGGTTTGCGGCCGGGGCCATGCTGTTTGTGATCAGCCACGAGATCATCCCCGAATCGCACCGCAAGGGCCACGAGGCCTGGGCCACGGGCGGGCTGATGGTGGGCTTTGTGTTGATGATGCTGTTGGATACCGCGCTGGGTTGATTGATTGCTATGTATTTGATAGCTATAAAGGAATGATGGTCGCGCGCAGAGGCCTTTTTTTGTTTGAATTTTCTGCTGCTACCCAAAGAACTGGTAGCACACGGCAATGGCGGCCACCACGCCCGCCAGTTCGGCCAGCAGCGCGCAGCCCACGGCGTGCCGTGCCCGCTGAATGCCCACGGCCCCGAAGTACACGGCCAGCACATAAAAGGTGGTTTCGGTGCTGCCCTGGATGGTGGCGGCGGCCAGGGCGGCAAAGCTGTCCACGCCCTGGGTCTGCATGGTCTCGATCAGCATGGCGCGCGCGGCGCTGCCCGAGAACGGCTTGACCAGGGCGGTGGGCAGCGCGTCCACAAACCGGGCGTCGGCGCCCAGCGCGCTCACGCACCAGCGGATGCCGTCCAGCACATAGCCCAGCGCCCCCGAGGCGCGGAACACGCCCACCGCGCACAGCATGGCCACCAGGTAGGGCAGCAGTCCCTTGGCCACGTCAAAGCCTTCGCGGGCGCCGTCGATGAAGGCTTCGTACACGGGCACTTTGCGCCAGGCGCCCATCGCCACAAAAGCCACCACCAGCGCAAACAGCGTGAGATTGCCCAGCAGCGACGACAGCGACGCGAGGGCGGCGGCGCTGAGCGTGGTGAGCAGCGCCATGAAGCCGCCCAGCACCAGCGCCACCGGCAGCAGGTAGGCCAGCACTGCGGGGCTCCACAGCGGCAGGCGCTGCACCACCGCCACGCTCAGCAACCCCGCAAGGGTGGATGCGGAGGTGGCCAGCAAAATGGGCAGGAAGACCAGCGTCGGGTCGGGCGCGCCCTGTTGCATGCGGTACATGAAGATGGTGACCGGCAGCAGCGTGAGCGAGGACGCGTTGAGCACCAGAAACAGGATTTGCGCGTTGGTGGCGGTGTCGGGCTGGGGGTTCAACTCTTGCAGTGCCTTCATGGCCTTGAGGCCCATGGGCGTGGCGGCGTTGTCCAGCCCCAGTGCATTGGCGGCAAAGTTCATCGTGATCAGCCCGAGCGAGGGGTGCCCGCGCGGCACCTCGGGCATGAGCTTGGCAAACAGCGGCGCCAGCCAGCGGGCCAGGGCGTCTACCAAGCCCGCCTTTTCTGCGATGCGCAAAAAGCCAAGCCACAGTGTGAGCGTGCCAAACAACAGTACCATCACCTCGACGGAGAGCTTGGCCATCTGGAACAGCGCCTGCACCATGGCTGAGAAGATCTCGGCGTTGCCACCCACCAGCCACTGGGCCAGCGCAGCCACCGCCGCCGTGATGAAAAAGCCGAGCCACAGAGTGTTGAGCATGGGATAGGTTCAGGTGCTGAGGCCGGTGAGTTTGGACATGGGGAGAGGTTACACGCTGGCCGATGGGGGCTTGGCGGGTTGCAATCGGTTTGGCACCGCCACGACAGCGCCACAAGTGCCGGAATGGGGTAGAGGCATGGCAGCGGGTAAACTATAGGGTTTTGCCGCGTTGGGCGACCGGCGGCAAACACTCTCTCAATTCCCACATTTAAAGGTAACCCCCATGGGCGCGCAGTGGAAAGCAAAAGGCAAGGCACTGGTGGCCGATGCCAAGGGCAAGCTGTTTGGCAAGCTGGTCAAGGAAATCACCGTGGCCGCACGCGGCGGTGCCGACCCTGCCAGCAACTCGCGCCTGCGCCTGGTGGTCGAACAGGCCCGCAAGGCCTCGATGCCCAAGGACACGCTGGAACGCGCCATCAAGAAGGGCTCGGGCACCGGGGCCGACGCCGTCAACTACGAGCGCGTGATCTACGAAGGCTTTGCGCCCCACCAGGTCGCCGTGATGGTCGAATGCCTGACTGACAACGTCAACCGCACGGCGCCCGAGATGCGCGTGCTGTTCCGCAAGGGTCAACTGGGCACGTCCGGCTCGGTGGCGTGGGATTTCGACCATGTGGGCATGATCGAAGCCGAACCCGCCCAGCCTGGTGCCGACCCCGAGCTGGCCGCGATTGAAGCCGGTGCGCAGGATTTTGAAGCGGGCGATGAAGAAGGCACCACCACCTTCTGGACCGACCCCACCGACCTCGATCTGGTCAGCCGCGCCTTGCCCGCCCATGGGTTCAACGTGCTGTCGGTCAAGCTCGGCTACAAACCCAAGAACCCCGTGAACCCTGCCAACCTCACGGCTGAGCAGCTTGAAGAGGTCGAGGCCTTCCTTGCGGCCATTGATGGCAACGACGACGTGCAAAACGTGTTTGTGAGCCTGGGCAGCTGATACACGGCTGATGCACGGCCACAGGCCCCTGCGGCCTGCGCCATCGCAACCGGCTTCCACACCACCCACCTTTCAATGACTGCAGACCACTACGCCGCCCTCGGGCTGGCGGCCAATGCGTCGCTGGCCGACATCAAGAAGGCTTTCCGGCAAAAGGCCTCGTTCTACCACCCCGACCGCAACGACGCGCCCGACGCTGCGCAGCGTTTTGCCCAGGTGCAAAAGGCCTACGAGGTGCTGTCGGACGACGAAGCACGCCAGGCCTACGACGACAACCGCCGCCGCAATCTGCTGGACGACCCGCTGCAGACTGCGCAAGAGATCTGGCAGGCGTATGCGTCGCGCGTTCTTTCTTCTTCCTCTTCTTCATCATCGCCTCTGTGAAACTTTCTCCTTATTTCCATGACCTGCGCTCCGCCTACCAGGCCGAGCTGGACGACCTGGTTTCCGACTCCGAAGGCAACGATGTGCTGCGCAAGCGCCTGGCAGAAAAGCGCAACGAAATTGCCTTTTTGGTGCAGATGATGGAGCTGGCCCCCGAGATGGTGGCCGTCGTGTTTCACCAGGGGTTTCGCTTTTCCAAGCCCGCTGCGGTCGAGCACCTGCTGGGCCAGCCCGCCGACAGCCTGCCCGACTGGCACAGCCTGACCCACGCCGTGGCGCTCGAGCCCTGGGCGCAGAGCCTGGCGCAGACCGTGCTGCGCGAGCCCCAGGGCGCGCGTTTTCTGGCGGTGGCGGCGGGGCTGGAATACCTGCAGCAACACGCGCGCCTGGCGCCCGCATCTGCGGTGCATGGCGACAGCGATGCCGAGGACGATGGTGAAGACGCCGCCGAACACGACGACGACTACAACGCGTTGAGCGCCGACGATGCGGTGGACCCGCAAAACAGCCGTACGCGCGAAGAATCCAGCGCCAACTGGCTGGCCGACGCAGGCTTCGACCGGAAAGAATGACCATGAGCAGCACCAACCAACACCTGGCCCTGATCACCAAAACCACCAGCCTGATTGCGGCCGGTGACATCGTGGGTGCCGAATCGGCCCTGGCCGAGCTGGCCGACACCGACGGCGACGGCGCGCTGATGGTGGTGCTGGACCAGTTGGCACCCAAGGACATCCTGGCCGTGATGCGCGAATACGACGACTCCAAGGCGTCCGTGGTCAACATGCTGGTCACGCCTGAGCAGTTTGCGCGCGCCATGGTGCTGGAGAAGCAGTACAAGGACCTCACCCACACGCACCTGCGCAACATGGTCAACGCCGTGGTCTTCCGCGACGACGCAGACCCGGTGGAGTTCCTTACCGCCATCGGCGACCTGGAAGGCGGTGCCGAGGCCCTGGCCAACTACTTTGCTGAAAAGTGGAGCCGTGTGGAGGCGTTTGCCCGCACCGGTACCTTTGACGCGACCGAAGACTACGGCCTCACGCTGAGCGACGACGAGCTGCTGGCCTCTGGCTACGTGCAGCCGCGTGTAGACCAGGACGAAGTGGCCGACCGCGACTGGATGCAGATGGCCTGGCTGCTGCGCTATGAATGCCGCGACCTGTTCATCGAAATGCTGCTGGTGCTGCGCGCCAAGGCGCGTGCCTTTGACCTGGGCCTGGAGGAGGGCGACGACGCGCCCGCCGAAGAGGACGACGGCAAGTTCGAGACCAGCGAGACCGACCGGGGCAAGGCCACGCCCGCAGCGCGTGCCTCTGACGAAGAGTCCGCGATCTAGAGAACATCCCCCTTTGGCGCTGCGCGCCTTCCCCCTTCCCGAATCACTGCGTGATTCGGGAAGGGGGACACCGCCCTTGCTGCGGGGCGGCCCTTGCTCGGCGGTCCAGGCTTGGGCCGCGACAGTTGCAAAGAGCGTGAGCAACGCGATGGAGTACCTGCATGACCTTGCCCCCTACGACTGCTTCTGATTCGCCGACGAGCGCCAATGCCCTGCAACTGCACGACGCGCGCCCTTTCTTTGAAAAGGCGCTGGTGTACGGCGTGCAGCACGGCATCCTCGATGCGGAACGGCTGGCGGCCATCCACACCGATGCGCCCAAGGGCATGGTGCAGATTGCGCGCTACTTTGGCAGCGAATTCTTGCGGCCCGAGCTGGAAAAAGCGCGCGACCGCATGGTCAACCTCATCAGCCTGTATCTGCTGGAGACGACCGGCGGCGACCTGGCCGAGGCCGCAGTCTCGCTGCGCGATAACTCCTTTTTGTCGCGCTCCAAGGGCGGCTCGGACATGCTCAAGCGCCTGATCGCCATGCCCGAGAGCAGCAACTTCGGCATGGCCGGTTATGCCGATGCCGAAACACCATTGCTGGCCGCCTGGTCGCTGCGCAGCCATGCCGACTACCGTGCCGAGCTGGCCCGGCGCAGCCAGATTGCCCAGGCCATCGCCGCCGCTGAGTGGCTGGCCGCGCAGTACGACCTGGACACCGACGAGCTGGAGTCCGCCGGGGCCGATGCCGAGGCCGTCATCCGTACGGGCCTGCTGATGCAGGCCCTGGCCCCGCAGGCCATGGCGGCGGGCGAATGGCCCAGTGCACCGGCGTTTGAAAAGCTGGTGACGGGCCTGCGCAAGAAAAAGCTGCCCGTGCCCACGGCACTGCGCCTGCCCCCCGGGCTGCCCCAGCCGCTGCACGATGCCGTGGCGGCGCACTGCAGTTCCGTGCTGGCCGATTTGCCCAAGCTGCTGCAGTCCACCACGCCGCTGCGCACCCTGCTGCGGCCCATGGCGGCATTTCGTGCGCGCTACTTCCTGCTGGACGATCCGCTGGCCGAGGTGGAGGCCCTGCACCACAGCCTGGACGCGCTGGAAGACGACGCCGAACCCCCACAACCCGCCAGCAAAACCTGGACCAAGACCACCGACGGCAACGACGACGAACATTCGCTGCTCACGCTGTTCCTGTGCCTGGCAGCCGGTGTGCCCAAGAAGACCCTGCTGACAGAGAAAACCGCCGCCAGCCTGGTGCGCAAGGCACGCAAATCCGGTCTACAGCCCACGCTGGCCGCCGACTTCATCCGCGGCCATGCGCCCGGCGTACACCAGCAGGACTACCTCGCGCTCTGGAGCAGCTTTGTGCAGGACGCCGAGAAAACCTTGCTCAGCGACATGGACTACCAGTTGCATGACGCGCTGGCGCTGCTGCGCCGCGAGTGCAATGTGGTGGGGTAGCCTGTACCCGCCACGATGGCGGGTTGGCCACCGGTCTGCTTTCCGGTCTTGATCGGGATCAAGAGGTGTCTTCCTGTGCATCTGCCGGGTGCCGTGCGGGAGGGTGAGGCGGTTAACATTTGGGGCACCGGCATGCCCATCCTCCCGTGCACACCCCCACACTCACCATCCTTGCGGCACTTTTGACCGCACTTGTCACCGCGGTGCTCTACGCCGTGTGGCATTTCAACAAGAACATCCCTGGCCTGCGTCTGTGGATGCTGTCCTTTTTGTGCAGCTTGGTTTTTACCGTGAGCCTGCTCTTGCGCGGTTGGCTGCCTGAGGTGGTAGGGGTGGTCATTTCGCAGGGGGTTGTGGCGCTGGGTGCCTATCTGTGCCTTTTGGCGGGCCGCTCCTACATGGGGCTGCGACCGTTTTCTCACCTGTACGCGGTGGCGGGTATTGGGGCACTGCTGGCGCTGTCGGTGGTGTTCACGCTGGTGTATCCGCACTTGGGCATGCGCTTTGTTCTGATGGGTGTGGGATCCGGCGTTTGCTACTTGCTGACGGCACGCACCCTGGCCGTGGGTGGCATTCACCGCGTGCCGGCGCGTTATTTGTTGGCAGGCGTGCTATGTCTGCACGGCCTGTTCGTTTTGCTGAGGCCCGCCTTGTTCGCTTTGGGTGGCGCGGTGCCCGATGGGGTGCTGGAAGGTGGACTGATGGCGTCTGTGTCCCAGTTCGTTCTTTTAGAGGCCATCGTTGCTACCGTGCTGTTGAGCTTTGGAGCGCTGATCCTGACAAATGAGTTCATCACCAGCGAGCTGCGGCACCTGGCCGAGGTGGACCCGCTCACCAGCGTATTCAACCGCCGCGCGTTTTTCACATTGCTCGACAAGGCCGTGAGCAGTACCCAGCGCACCCATATGCCCCTGCCTGTGCTGGTGCTGGACCTGGACCACTTCAAGACCATCAACGATACCTGGGGGCATCGTGCGGGTGATGATGTGTTGCGCCACTTTGTGGACTTGGCCCTGCGCTGCCTGCGCAAAGAGGACGTGATGGGCCGGCTGGGTGGCGAGGAGTTCGCCATCTTCTTGCCCAATGCCGGGGCGCAGGGCGCTCGCGCCGTGGCAGAACGCCTGCGGCGGCTGGTCGAGTCCCACCCCGCCGTAGCGGGTGCGCGGTCCATACCACTCACGGTGAGCATCGGCATTGCCCTGTGTGGCCCAGGGGATGCGGCGAGTGCCGCCCTGCAGCGGGCTGATGAGGCCATGTACCTTGCCAAGCAGCGCGGCCGCAACAGGGTGGAGATGTCGGGCTCTGCAGCGGTGGCAACTGTGGCCTGAGCGGCAGGGGGATCGTCGGGGCCCGCGTGGCCTTTGTACAGAGGCCACAGAGGCCGCAGAGGCACTTGCGCATCGTTGAGCGCTTAGCGGCTTAGCTGCCCAATGTCGGCTGCCCGACCTTCAGAGGGGCGTGCGCTGTGGGTGCATGGCATGTGCCTGCCGCAAAATTGCAGGCTCCCAGGTCACCCCACGTCATTGACAAGCACACGCCATGGCAGCCACTTCCTCTCGCAGCAGCAGCGTTTCTACTGGCCCCATTGCCCAGCCTCGCCGCGCCTTCCTGCGTTTTGGCGCAGGTCTGGCCACCGTGGGGGCGGCCGTGGGGGGCGGGTACGTCCTCTACCGGCCTGCCAATGACCGGCAACTGGTTTTTGCCACCGTGGCCGATGCCATGCGGGAGGTGGAGCGCCTGGCCAGCGCCGCCGTGGGCCCGCTGCCCCCCGCAACGGCCTGGAGCTGGTCGCAAACGCTGGTTCATTGCGCACAGAGCATCGAGTATTCGCTGATGGGTTTTCCGGCGCCCAAGTCGGCCTTGTTCCAGAACACGCTGGGCAGGGCGGCATTCAACCTGTTTGCACTGCGCGGGCGCATGAGTCACAACTTGGCCGAACCCATTCCTGGCGCACCGGTGCTGGAAGCATCCGCCCAGGCCCTGGCCGCTCTGGCGCGCCTGCGCAAGGCAGCTCAGGACTTTTCCACCCACACAGGGCCCTTGCACCCACACTTTGCCTATGGCGCACTCGACAAGGCGCAATACGAACAGGCCCACGCCATGCATCTTGCCAACCATCTGTCGGCATTTGATGTGATGAATTAGCTATATTATTTATAGCTAAAAGTGCTTATCAGACAGGCGAAGAAGCCATTTTTTCTTGTGTTTTTCGCCAGGTTGTTCATCCTGGGCCTTGTCGCCCAAGCGGCGGTAGCCCGGGGCGCGCCTAAGCCAGACTGCCTGCGGACCTGAGCGGCGGCACTGTGGGCCCCGGATGGCAGGGGTTGATGCAGGTCAAGAGACCGCGTGGCCGGGCATGGGGCTGCCGTGGACAAAGCTACTATCCCTGCAGGGGTCGGTGTTTACGGCCCCGCAGGGAGCGCGAGGTCCCGCCAACACCCCCGCAAGGATGACCCATGACCAAGCGATGGACGATAGTTGCTGCGCTGGCTGTCGCGCTGGCTGGTAGCGCCGTGCTGCTGCGCTGGGCGCCCTGGCAGCCCCAAGGCCCAGGGCCCGGCTTTGTCAGCGGCAATGGCCGCATCGAAGCCACGGAGGTGGCCGTTGCCACCAAGCTGGCGGGGCGGGTGCTGGAGGTGCTGGTGGACGAGGGGGCGTTCGTCTTGGCCGGCCAGCCCTTGGCCCGCATGCAGATTGACAGCCTGCAGGCCCAGCGCGAAGAGGCGGTGGCCCGGCTGCAGCAGGCGCAGCTGGCCATCAGCAGCGCACAGGTGCAGGTGGCCCAGCGCGAGAGCGACCACCAGGCCGCCCTGGCTGTGGTGGCGCAGCGCGAAAGCGACCTCGACACTGCCCGCCGCCGCCTGCCACGCTCTGAGCAGCTGGCGCGCGAAGGTTTTTTCTCCAGCCAGTTGCTCGATGACGACCGCGCCAAGGTGCGCAGCCAGCAGGCCGCCGTGACCGCTGCCAAGGCCCAGGCCAAGGCCGCACAGGCGGGCATTGGCGCGTCGCGCACGCAGGTGACCAGTGCCGAGGCCAACGTGCGCGCGCTGCAGGCCACGCTGGCACGCATTGATGTGGAGCTGGCCGACAGCGAGCTCAAGGCCCCGCGCGATGGCCGCGTGCAGTTCCGCGTGGTGCAGCCCGGCGAGGTGGTGGGCGCAGGTGCGCGCGTGCTGCAGCTGGTGGACCTGAGCGACGTGTACATGACCTTCTTTTTGCCCGAGACCGTGGCGGGCCGGGTAGCACTGGGCAGCGAGGTGCGCATCGTGCTCGATGCCGCACCGGGCTTTGTGATCCCGGCTACGGTGTCGTTTGTGGCCAGCACCGCCCAGTTCACGCCCAAGACGGTGGAAACCGCGAGCGAGCGCCAGAAGCTCATGTTCCGCGTGCGGGCGCAGATCGACAAGGCGCTGCTGCTGCGCCACCAGGAGCAGGTCAAGACCGGCCTGCCCGGTGCGGCCTGGCTGCGGGTGGACCCCGCAGTGGAGTGGCCTGCCAACCTCGCCGTCAAGGCCGGTCAGTGAACCCTTCAGACAGCGTGGCACCCGTGGCCCGTCTGCGCGGCGTGGGCCAGCGCTACGGGGGCACGGTGGCGCTTGCAGACATTGATCTGGAAGTGGCCGCGGGCCGCATGGTGGGCCTGATCGGGCCGGATGGCGTGGGCAAGTCCAGCCTGCTGGCGCTGGTGGCGGGCGCCCGCGCCGTGCAGCAAGGCACGGTGGAGGTGCTGGGCGGCAACATGGCCCACAGCCGCCACCGCAGCCGGGTGTGCCCCCGCATCGCCTACATGCCGCAGGGCCTGGGCAAGAACCTGTACCCCACGTTGTCGGTGGAAGAAAACCTGCAGTTCTTTGGCCGCCTGTTCGGGCACAACGCTGCCGAGCGGCGCCGCCGCATTGACGAACTGACGCGCAGCACAGGGCTGCACTCGTTTCTGGCGCGGCCAGCGGGCAAGCTTTCGGGCGGCATGAAGCAGAAGCTGGCCCTGTGCTGCGCGCTCATCCACGACCCGGACCTGCTCATCCTGGACGAGCCCACCACTGGCGTGGACCCATTGGCGCGCGCCCAGTTCTGGGACTTGATCGGCCGCATCCGCGCCGCACGGCCGGGCATGAGCGTCATCGTGGCCACGGCCTACATGGAAGAGGCGCAGCGCTTTGAATGGCTGGTGGCCATGGACGAAGGCCGCATTCTGGCCACCGGCACCCCCGCCGAGTTGATGGCCCGCACCGGGCACGGTGCGCTGGAGCAGGCCTTTGTGGCGCTGCTGCCCGAGGCCAAGCGCCGGGGCCACAAGGCGGTGCAGATTCCGCCGCTGGACCGCTCGCAAGACGACGCCGCCAACGTCGCCATCGAGGCGCGCGACCTGACCATGCGTTTTGGCGATTTTGTGGCGGTGGACCATGTGAGCTTTCGCATCCAGCGCGGTGAGATTTTTGGATTTTTGGGCAGCAACGGCTGCGGCAAGTCCACCACCATGAAGATGCTCACCGGCCTGCTGCCCGCCAGCGACGGGCAGGCCTGGCTGTTCGGCCAGTCGGTGGACCCCAAGGACATGGCCACGCGGCGGCGTGTGGGCTACATGTCGCAGGCGTTTTCGCTGTACAGCGAGCTGTCGGTGGAGCAGAACCTGGTGCTGCACGCGCGGCTGTTTCATGTGCCCGAGGCCGAGGTGCCCGCGCGCGTGTCGGCCATGCTGGAGCGCTTTGACCTGCAGGCCGTGCGCGGGTCCATGCCCATGAAACTGCCGCTGGGCATGCGCCAGCGCCTGTCGCTGGCTGTGGCCATGGTGCACCAGCCCGAGCTGCTGATCCTGGACGAGCCCACCTCGGGCGTGGACCCGATGGCGCGCGACAACTTCTGGCGCCTGATGGTGGAGCTGGCGCGGCGCGACAAGGTCACCATCTTCATCTCCACCCACTTCATGAACGAGGCCGAGCGCTGCGACCGCATTTCGCTGATGCACGCAGGAAGGGTGCTGGAGAGCGCGTCGCCGCAGGAGATCGTGGCCAAACGCGGCGCCGCCACGCTGGAAGAAGCCTTCATCGGCTATCTGGAGGATGCTGCGGGCACGGCCCCAGCCCCTGTGCCTGTGCAGGCTTCGGAGCCCGCTGCGCTATCGCCCGTGCCTACCCACGACGCTCCCACCTGGCCCACCCGCCTGCGCCAGAGCCTGGCCCGCATCCACAGCACCCAGTGGCGCGAAGCGCTGGAGCTGCGCCGTGACCCGGTGCGCGGCGCCATGGCGCTGCTGGGCTCGCTGATCCTGATGTTTGTAATGGGCTACGGCATCAGCATGGACGTGGAGAACCTGCGCTTTGCCGTGCTGGACCGCGACCAGACCGCGCTGAGCCGCGCCTACACGCTGAACCTGGCGGGCTCGCGCTACTTCACCGAACAGCCGCCGATTGCCACCTATGCCGAGCTGGACGCGCGCATGCGCTCCGCCGAGATATCGCTGGCGCTGGAGATCCCGCCCGGCTTTGCACGTGACGTAGCGCGTGGCCAGGCGGTGCAGATCGGCGCGTGGGTGGACGGCGCCATGCCGCAGCGCGCCGAAACCGTCATCGGCTACGCCCAGGGCCTGCACCAGCAGTGGCTGGTGGAGCAAAGCCGCAGCCACACAGGCGTGGTGCCCCGGGGCCTGCTGGAGGTAGAACCGCGCTACCGCTACAACCCCGATGTGCGCAGCCTGCCGTCCATGGTGCCTGCCGTGATCCCGCTGCTGTTGCTGATGCTGCCCGCCATGCTTACCGCCTTGGCCGTGGTGCGCGAGAAGGAGCTGGGCTCCATCATCAACCTGTATGTCACGCCCACCACGCGCACCGAATTCATGCTGGGCAAACAGCTGCCCTATGTGCTGCTGGCGCTGTTCAACTTTGGCTTGATGTGCCTGGCGGCGGTGACGGTGTTTGGCGTGCCCATCACCGGCAGCTTTGCCACGCTGACGCTGGGTGCCGTGCTGTTTTGCCTGTGCTCCACGGGCATGGGCCTCCTGGCCTCCACCGTCACGCGCAGCCAGATTGCGGCCATGTTTTTTGCCATGGTGGGCACGCTCATCCCGGCCGTGCAGTTTGCAGGGCTCATCAACCCCGTGTCGTCCATGACGGGTTTTGCGCGCTGGTTCGGAGAGGCCTACCCGGCCAGCCACATGTTCACCATCAGCCGGGGCGTGTTCAACAAGGCGCTGGGCCTGCAAGACCTGCAGGCCGAGTTCTGGCCCATGCTGGTGGCGGTGCCGGTCATCGTTGGCGCGGCGATCTTGCTGTTACGCAAGCAGGAGGCCTGACATGGCACTGCGTGGCCGGTGGTCCAACATCTTTCGGTTAGGCATCAAGGAACTATGGAGCCTGTGGCGCGACCCGGCCATGTTGTTCCTCATCGTCTACACCACCACGCTGGCGGTGTACTCGGCGGGCATGGCGCAGCCCGAGACGCTGTACCA
>NZ_QAIH01000046.1:12371-15757 GCF_003060895.1 Acidovorax sp. HMWF029
AGCCCCGCCATGATCAGCATGCGCGAGGTGGACCCGGGGCTGGACGCCGGCCGCTTCACGCTGGTGCTGCACATCCCCGCCCACTTTCAGCGCGACGTGCTGGCGGGCCGGGTGCCGCAGGTGCAGCTCAACATCGACGCCACGCGCATGGGGCAGGCGTTTGTGGCCAATGGGGCGGTGCAGCAGATTGTGCAGCTGGAGGTGGCCGAGTTTGTGCAGCGCGACCGCGCCGTGGCCGCCCAGCCCATCGAGCTGACGGTGCGCGCGCGCTTCAACCCGGCGCTGAACCCTGCGTGGTTTGGGTCGTTGATGGAGCTGATCAACATCGTGACCATGCTCTCCATCATCCTCACCGGCGCCGCGCTGATCCGCGAGCGCGAGCATGGCACGGTGGAGCATCTGTTGGTGATGCCCGTCACCCCCGGCGAGATCATGCTGGCCAAGGTCTGGGCCATGGCGCTGGTGGTGCTGGTCGCTACCTGGGTGTCGCTCACGGCGGTGATCCGCTGGGCGATTGGCGTGCCCATCGAGGGCTCGGTGCCGCTGTTCTTGTTGGGCGCCACGCTGCACCTGTTCGCCACCACGTCCATGGGCATCTTCATGGCTACGGTGGCGCGCAGCATGCCGCAGTTTGGCTTGCTGATGGTGCTGGTGATGATGCCGCTGCAGATGCTGTCGGGCGGCGTCACCCCGCGCGAGAGCATGCCGCTGTGGGTGCAGTACGGCATGGCGCTGGCGCCCACCACGCACTTCACCGAACTGGCCCAGGCCATCCTCTACCGGGGCGCTGGCTGGGCGGTGGTGTGGCCGTCGCTGGTGTGGCTGCTGGGCATTGGGGCGGTGCTGTTCAGCCTGGCGCTGGCGCGGTTTCGCAAGACGATTGCGCGCATGGCATGAATGTTCAGGGCGCTATTGAATATGTAGCTGCACGCGCTTGATAGACGGGCGGAAGGGGCTATTTGGGCATGAAATTCACAGTGCCAGGCCGCCCTGGAATGTGCACTTGCGCCACCGGCGCCGGGCTGCTGGCCACGCGCTGGCCGCGCCGCCACACGCCCAGCCGCGCGGCCCGCAGACGGATCGCGTCCACCGGGTTGCGCGCATGCAGCAGCACCAGGTCGGCATGGCAGCCGGGCGCAATGCCATAGCCCTCCAGCCCCAGCAGGCGTGCCGGGTTCATCGTCACTGCATCAAAACACTGCCGCATGGCGGCCTGGCTGGTCATCTGCCCCACATGCAGCCCCATGTGCGCGGCCTCCAGCATGTCGGCGCTGCCGCCGCTGTACCAGGGGTCCAGCACGCAGTCGTGGCCAAACGCCACGGTCAGTCCCGCAGCCATCAGCTCGGGCACGCGGGTCATGCCCCGGCGCTTGGGGTAGGTGTCGTGGCGGCCTTGCAAGGTGATGTTGATGAGCGGGTTGGCCACCACGCCCAGGTCGGCCTCGGCCATCAGGGGGATGAGCTTGCTCACGTAGTAGTTGTCCATGCTGTGCATGGAGGTCAGGTGCGAGCCCGTGACGCGGCCGTGCAGGCCCAGGCGCTGGGTTTCATACGCCAGGGTTTCCACATGGCGCGAGTGCGGGTCGTCGCTCTCGTCGCAGTGCATGTCCACCCGTTTGCCGCGCTCGGCAGCCAGTTCGCAGAGGATCTTCACGCTCTCGGCCCCTTGGGCCATGGTGCGCTCGAAGTGGGGGATGCCACCCACCACGTCCACACCCATGTCCAGCGCGCGCTTCAGGTTGTCGAGCCCGCCGGGCGCGCGCAGCACACCGTCTTGCGGGAAGGCCACCAGTTGCAAATCCAGGTAGGGTGCCACGCGCTGCTTCACATCCAGCAGGGCCTGCACCGGCAGCAGGCTGGGGTGGCTGGTGTCCACATGGCTGCGAATGGCCAGCAGCCCGCGCGCCACGGCCATGTCGCAGTACTGCAACGCGCGCTGCACGATGGCGTCGTGCGTCAGCGTGGGCTTGAGCTCGCCCCACAGCGCAATGCCTTCGAGCAGCGTGCCGCTCTCGTTCACGCGCGGCTGGCCGTAGCTCAGGGTCGAATCCATGTGGAAATGTGCGTCCACAAAAGGGGGGCTGACCAGCAGGCCGCCCGCGTCCACCGTCTCGTGCGCGGGGGCTTGCAAGCCTTCGGTCACTTCGGTGATGCGCCCGCCCTGCACGGCGATCGACATGTTCTGGCGCCCGTCGGGCAGGGTGGCGTGGGTGATGAGGAGATCAAGCATGGGTTCAGGTTCCGTGGGGTCAGCGCTCGCCCTTGCGGTACGGCTTCATCAGCGCCTGGGGATAGGCCGCTTTGCGCGCCACCAGCACCAGCGCCAGGATGGACAGCAGGTAAGGCAGCATCAAATACACCTGATACGGTAGCCAGGCATCGCCCGCCTGCTGCAGGCGCAACTGCAGCGCATCAAAAAAGGCGAAAAGCAGCGCACCCAGCAGCGCCTTGCCGGGCCGCCACGACGCAAACACCACCAGCGCCACGCAGATCCAGCCGCGCCCGTTGATCATGTTGAAGAAAAACGCGTTGAACGCCGACAGCGTGAGGAACGACCCTGCCACCCCCATCAGCGCTGAGCCTGCCACGATGGCGCCCGTGCGGGTGGCCGCCACTGAAATGCCCTGGCCTTCGGCCGCCTGCGGGTTCTCGCCCACCATGCGCACGGCCAGGCCTAGCGGCGTGCGCATCAGCAGCCAGGCAAGGAGCGGCACCAGTAAGAGCGCCAGCAGCGTGAGCGGTGTCTGTGCCGACAGGATGGGAATGCCCAGCCATTCCATGGGCGCAAAGGGCTCGATGGTGGGCGGCGTGTTGACCTTGGGGAAGCTGACGCGGTAGCCGTAGTAGCTGAGCGCCGTCGCCAACAGCGTGATGCCCAGCCCCGACACGTGCTGCGACAACGCCAGCCCCACGGTAAGCCATGCGTGCAGCAAGCCAAACACCGCCCCCGTGAGCGCAGCCACCAGCACCCCCGTCCACAGCCCATGGCCGGCATACACCGTGAGCCAGCCGGTGAAGGCGCCAGCCACCATGATCCCTTCAATGCCCAGGTTGAGCACCCCGGCGCGTTCGCACAGCAGCACCCCCAGCGTGCCCAGGATGAGCGGGGTGGCCACGCGCAGGGTGGCAATCCAGAACGCGGGGTTGGCAAGGATGTCGAGCAGTTCAGTCATAGGTCTGCTCCGGCATGGTTTGCTTTGATTTTGATAGCTTAAAAGGCATGGTGGACGCGCGGAGACGGCCTTTTTTACTTGATTTTTGGCGCGGATGGGGCTTCATGCTGCGCTCACTTCCAGCGAACGCGGTATTGGGTGAGCAACCCCGCCACCAGCACCGCAATCAACGACGTCGCCACAATCACATCCGCAATGTAGGTGGGCACGCCC
>NZ_QAIH01000047.1 GCF_003060895.1 Acidovorax sp. HMWF029
ACCCAGGCGGGTGCGGGCCGTGAAGTCGCGCCCCTGTCCACAACCGCCACGCCCCCCGTGCGCATCGGCATCGCCCTGGGCGGCGGTGCTGCCAAGGGGTTTGCGCACATCGGCGTGATCAAGATGCTGGAGGCCAACGGCTTCGCACCGGCTGTGGTGTCGGGCACCAGCGCAGGCAGCGTGGTCGGCGCGCTGTATGCCAGCGGCATGAATGCCTTCGAAATGCAGGAAAAGGCGGTCGCGCTAGACGAGGCCAAGATCCGCGACCTACAGCTCTCGTCCGGTGGCCTGGTACTGGGTCAGAAGCTCGAAGACTATGTGAACGAGCAGGTGCGCCGCAAACCGCTGGAGCAGATGGCCAAGCCCTTTGTGGTGGTAGCCACGCGGCTTGAGGACGGCGAGCGCACCGTGTTTGCGCGCGGCAACACAGGCCAGGCGGTGCGCGCATCGAGCAGCGTGCCTGGCGTGTTCCAGCCCGTCACCATCGGCAAGTACCACTTTGTGGATGGCGGCATCGTTAGCCCCGTGCCGGTGGATGCGGCGCGCCAGCTGGGCGCCGAGATCGTGATTGCCGTGGACATCTCCAACAAGGCGCGGGGCCAGACACCGGGCAACATGCTGGGTGCACTGAACCAGTCGATTGCCATCATGGGCCAGAAGCTCGGGCAGGCCGAGCTGGCGCGGGCCGACGTGATCATCCGCCCCCAGGTGCTAGACATCGGCGCCGCCGACTTCAGCCAGCGCGCCAATGCCATCGTCGAGGGCGAAAAAGCCGCCCTGGCCGTGATGCCGCAAATCCGCGAGCGCGTGGCCCAGCTGCAGGCCGAGCGGGCCAACTCAGCCCGCGCAGCGCAGCGCAAAGCGGCAGAAACTCAACTCCAAGCGTGCCTTGACGGACGCAGCAGCCTGCAAAAGCTGGCGGGAATCGCCAGGCTGGATAACTCCTGCATCGCGCCGAAGTAGGCCCAGCGGTCAGACGCAAGCTGCCGATGGCTATCAGCCTGCGCTCAACTCCTGCCGCGTGGGCAAACCGTCAGCGTCGCCTGGGAACTGCACCACACGGGCGCCAATGGCGTTGCCACGCGCAGCGGCCTGCGCAAGTGCTAGTCCCTCCAGCAAGCCACTGACCACGCCCACGGCAAAACCATCGCCTGCGCCTACGGTGTCGATCACCCTTTCCACCGGCAGGCCAGGGGCCACGCCACATGCACCGCCCTGCTCCGCGTAGTACGCGCCTTCAGGCCCCAATTTGACGACCACTTGCTTTGCGCCACGCTCGATATAGAAGGCCGCAATGTCTTCAGCCGCGTCGCGCCCGGTGAGCAAGCGGCCTTCTTCCAGACCGGGCAGCACGGTGTCGCTCAACGCGGCCAAAGCGTTCATGCATTCGGCCATGGCCTCGGGCGATGGCCAAAGGCGTGGGCGCAGATTGGGGTCAAACGAGATGGATGCACCTGCCGTGCGGGCCTGCCGGGCGAGGAAAAAAGCCAGTTCGCGCGTGGTGGGTGACAGCGCCGGCGTGATACCCGTGAGGTGCAGATGGCGCGCGGGGAAAGCGCCTTGCGGCGCATCCGCCACGCTCATGTGACTGGCAGCCGAGCCCTTGCGGAAATATTCGATCTGAGGGTCGCTTCCGTCGTCGGTGCGTGTCTTGAGCATAAAGCCCGTCGGGTGGGCGGTGTCGGCCAATGCGTACCGCGCATCAATGCCTTCATTCGCAAGCACGCCCCGAAGAAAGTTGCCGAAAGAATCCACCCCCAGGCGGGTGATGTAACCGGTGGCCAGGCCCAGACGGGCGAGCCCCGTGGCCACGTTCAATTCAGCACCGGCCGCGACACGGCGGAAGTCGGATACGGTGTGAAGTCCACCGGGCTCCAGGGCCATGAACAGGGCCATAGGCTCGCCGACGGTCAGCACATCCAGTGCCTTGGCGGTGATGGAGGTCGAAGTCTGCGCCATGTACATCACATTACGGCTCCCAATTGCCAGGGCAGAAACTCGTTGTCGCCCAGGCCATTGTCTTCGCTCTTGCTGAGCTGCCCGGACGCTGTAGCCACCATGAGCTGCAGTAGTGCGGCGCCCGCATCCTGGATGCTCTGGCGCCCATCAACGATGCCACCGCAGTCAAAGTCCATATCCAACGACATACGCTTGAACATGGGCGTGTTGGACGCCAGCTTGAGCGAGGGCGTGGGCTTGCAGCCATAGGTGGAACCGCGCCCGGTGGTAAAGCAGATGAGGTTGGCGCCGCCAGCCACCTGGCCGGTGGCAGACACGGGGTCATAGCCCGGCGTGTCCATGAACACCAGTCCGTGGGCCCGCACAGGCTCGGCGTATTCGACCACGTCCATCAACCCCGTGCTGCCTGCCTTGGCTACGGCGCCCAGCGACTTTTCCAGGATGGTGGTGATGCCGCCCGCCTTGTTGCCGGGCGAGGGGTTGTTATTGAGATCACCACCGTGCAGGGCGGCATAGCTTTCCCACCATGCAAGGCGCTGGAGCAGCTTTTCAGCCACGGCAGGCGATGCGGCGCGGTGCGTGAGCAGGTGCTCAGCACCGTAGATTTCAGGGGTCTCTGACAGGATAGCTGTGCCACCCTGCTGCACCAGCAGGTCTACCGCGGCGCCCAGCACGGGGTTGGCGCTGATGCCGGAGTACCCGTCTGAGCCCCCACACTGCAGCCCCACGGTGAGGTGCTTCAGTGGAACCGGCTGACGCCGCGCGAGGTTGGCTTGCGCCAGCATGCCTTGCAGCACAGCCTTGCCCTGGGCAATGGTCTCGCGCGTACCGCCTTCATCCTGGATGGTCAGCGTGGCAAACATGCCGGGCGCACGGGCGCTGAGTGTTTCCACCAGCGGGGCGATCTGGTTGACCTCGCAGCCCAGGCCAATGACCAGTACGCCCGCAAAGTTGGGGTGGTTGGCATAACCACGCAAGGTGCGCTGCAGCAGCGCCAAGCCTTCGCCATTCCCGCCCATGCCGCAGCCGCTGCCGTGGGTGATGGCAACCACGCCGTGCACATGAGGGAATGCGGCCAGTGCTTCGCCCTTGAAGGCATCGGCAATGTGACGGCATACGGTGGCCGAGCAGTTCACGCTTGCAATCACGCCCAGGTAGTTGCGCGTGGCCACGCGGCCATCGGGGCGCACATAGCCGTCAAACGTGAGCGGCTGCGGCGCCATGGCCGTAGGCTGGTAACCAGCCCCGACTGCGTGGGCATGTTGGGATTCGGCCATGCCCACGTTGTGCACATGCACATGGGCACCCACCGGGATGTCCACCGTGGCTACGCCTATGTGCTGCCCGTACTTGAGCACGGGCGCACCTCGGGCGATGGGGTACAACGCCACCTTGTGGCCCGAGGCGATGGCATCGCGCAGGATCAGTGCGTGCTGCCCCACCTGCAGTGTGGTGCCAGCCTCCAGGTCATGGCGCGCAACGGCCACGTTGTCGATCAAGCTCAACTGAAGGGCGGCCGGCGGGAGAGACTGCGTGGGGGTATTCATGGTGAAAAGGACGGGTTGGGCAGTGAGACCCTGTTCTAAGGCACCGCAAAGCGGCGGTATCGCCAGCTCAAGTCAGTGGGGATGCCATGGCCGACTGCAGGCGCGGCTGGGCGAGGTCGGGGGCATGCTGTGCCGCCAGCGCCAGGATGGGGCCGAAGCGGCGCTGCTTCTTTTGCGCGTGGTTCTGGGCAATATCAGCAATGCGGTGGTTCAAAAAGGGGTTCTCAAAGCGCTCGCGCACATCCACCAAATACGCATCGGCCTGGGCGCGGGCGGCTGTGCCGAGGGCACTGAACACAGGCAGGATCTCTTGCTCCCACAGCGCTTCGAGCGCGGCGCGCAGGGGTGCGTCGGCCATGGCTTCGCGCACGGTTTCATCCGCGCGGCGGCCTTCTTGCAACCAGCGCTCGGCCAGAAAGGTGTGGCCTGCGTTGAGCAAAAAGAGCTTGAGGCGTTCATAGAAGGCCAGATCGCCAGTCAAAACAATGGACGGATGCGTGCATGGCAATTGCAGTCGATCCTGGCGCTCGACCACCCATACGGCATAGGGCTCGGCCACGGCGCCTACAGGCTCAATGGCTTCCGAGACGATGCGGTCCACCAGCGAGTTGGCCCACACACAGTGTGTGCCCAGCCATGCAATGAATGCCTCGGGTTGCGCCCATTGCCGCGCAAGGCCCACGACCACATCGCGCAGCACCTCGCCATTGCGCTCAATCAGTTCACAAGGCAGCAGCGTCAGCGGGAGCTGCGGCGCGGCATGCCAGCGCCCTTGGAGAAGCACCAGCAGCTTGGCCGGAAAGCTGTGGGGCGGTGGACTGCCGTCGGCCAGTACGCCAGCCGTGTCGCGCTCGTCCAGCAGGTAGCCTTTGTCGGCGGTGTTGGACACCACCACGCGCACATCGGTCGCCATTGCGGCACGTAGCGCAGGCCAGTGGCAGGATGCCTGCCAGGCAGCTTGCACTGCCGTGCACTGCACGGTCTCGTCGATGCGCTGCCCACCCGACAGCCCCCGGATACGCACGGGGTAGCCCCGGCCCTGGGCCAGGGCGCCAATACGTGCAGCACCGTCGGGTCGGTCCGTCGTCTGGACCACGGTGATGCCCCCCAGCGCATCGCTGGCGCCGTGGCTGTGCGCCAGTGCCTGCGACACGAACAGGTCCACATGCGCCAGCAAAAACCGACTGGTGCCAAACTGAAGGATTGGATAAGCCATGTTGCGTGCCTGGGTCAGACTTCCACGATGGCTTTGACCACGCGCTGCGCAGGGTCGAGCAACTGCGCAAAGTCGGCGGGCACCTGGGCCAGTGGCATGCGGTGCGTGTTGAGCGCATCGGTAGGCACCTTGCCCTCACGCATTGCAGCAATCACGGTCTCGAAGTCTTCAGTGGTAGCGTTGCGACTGCCCAGCAGGGTGGTCTCGCGCTTGTGAAATTCAGGGTCGGAGAAAGTGATGGTGTCGCGCACCACCGAGATCAGCACGTAGGTGCCGCCATGGGCCACAAAGCCAAAGCCCCGCTCGATGGCCTTGCCGTTGCCCGTGGCGTCGAACACCATGTCAAAAAACTCGCCCTGGGTGGCGGCAGACAGCTGCTCCACATCGCCCTCACCCAGCGCCACGGTGCCCGCCACGCCCAGCTCGCGCTGGCAGAAGTCCAGGCGATCGTGTCTGCCATCCAGCGCTGTGACGGTGGCACCACGCAGCCGCGCAAAAATCATCGCCGCCATGCCGATGGGCCCTGCCCCCACCACCAGCACCCGTTGGCCAGGCTGAACATTGCCCCGGCGCACAGCATGCGCGCCGATGGCCAGAAACTCAACCATGGCGGCCTGGTCCAGCGTTACGCCCTCGGCCTTGTGCACAAAGGCTTCAGGCAGCGCCAGGTATTCGGTGAAAGCGCCGTCACGGTGCACGCCCAGCACCTGGATGTTGACGCAGCAGTTGGTCTTGCCCTGTCTGCACGCGACACAGTGGCCGCAAGACAGATAGGGCATGACGTAGACCACGTCCCCCACTGCCAGACGCCCGCCGGGAACGGCCTCTTCCACTACCCCGGACAGCTCATGGCCCATCACCCGGGGGTAGTCCAAAAACGGCTGGTTGCCTGTATAGATGTGCAGGTCGGTCCCGCACACGCCCACGCGCTTGACGCGCACCAGCACTTGCCCTTCGGCCCGCGCGGGGCGATCACGTTGTTCGGCCTTGAGGATGCCAGGGGTTTCGCAGATGACGGTCAGCATGATCGGTTCAGGAGTGGAAAGAATGGGGAAAAACAGGGCAGCGCTTCAGCCGCCGTGGTACTTTTTGTAGATCGCCTGCAGCTTGCCGTTGGCCAGGTTCTTGGTGATCCAGTCGTTGATCCAGGCCTTGAGTGCGGGCTCGTCCTTGCGCATGCCAATGCCCAGGGGCACCATAGACATGGTGAACTTGATGACCATGTCTTTTTGCGGAGCCTTGGCCAGCACGGTGCTGACAATGGCGGGGGAAGTAGCAATGATGTCGGCCTGGCCGCTGACAGCCGCTGTGACAAGCGTCGCATCGTCGTCATAGCGCACAACCTGGGCATCCTTGGCGCCGGTGGTCACCACCTTGTCGTTGTTGGAGCCACGCGTGGTGGCTACGCGTTTTCCCTTGAGGTCGTCAAACCCATTGATCTGCACACCCTTGGGGCCCGCCACCACGGACTGGATCTGTGCGTAGGGCACCGAGAAATCAATGACCTTCTCACGCTCGGGCGTGACCGACAGCGAGGCCACCACGATGTCGGCTTTGCCCGTCTGTAAAAACGGGATGCGGTTAGGGCTGGTGACCTGGACGATCTCGATGGCTACGCCCAGGTCTTGCGCCAGCAACTGGGCCGTTTCCACGTCAGAGCCCACGGGCTTCATCGCACCATCCACAAATCCGTAGGGCGGCGATCCGGTATCCAGGGCGATGCGAATCTTCTTTGCATCGCGAATGTCCTTGAGCAGATCAGCATGGGCCGTACCTGCGCCCAAGGCGAACAAAGCAGCTGCGGCAATCAATCCGCGAACGAGGTGAGAACGCTGGGTCATGGTGTGTCTCCGTTGTGGTTGTGGGGAAATGAAGTACAGGAGCGTCAGGTGATGGCGTGGACGGCTTACAGGCCGTTACCCACAAAATCACGCAACTCGGTCGTGGCGGGGGCATCAAGGATGGAGGAGGGGCCGTGCTCCCATACGCGGCCCTTGTGCATGAAGATGACTTCATCGGCCACCTTGCGGGCAAACGCCATCTCGTGCGTGACAAGAATCATGGTCATGCCACCTTCGGCAAGCTTCTCCATCACACGCAGCACTTCGCCAGTGAGCTGAGGATCGAGCGCCGAGGTCACCTCATCAAAGAGCATGAGCTGTGGCTGCATGGCCAGCGAGCGTGCAATGGCCACGCGTTGCTGCTGCCCACCAGAGAGCTGCGAGGGGTAGCAATCGGCCTTTTCGGCGAGCCCCACCTGTGCGAGCACTGCCAGGGCTCGCTCACGGGCTTCGGATTTGGCCGCTTTCTGTACCAGACGGGGCGCCAGCATGATGTTCTGCAACACCGTCAGATGCGGGAACAAGTTGTAGCTCTGGAAAACGATGCCAACGTCGCGGCGCAGTTGGTGCAGATCGAGCCCCGGCGATGTGACCTCGTGCCCGCACACACGGATGCGTCCCTGGTCTACGGTTTCAAGGCGGTCGATGCAACGCAGTGCCGTGCTCTTGCCAGAGCCGCTTTGGCCGATGATGGCAACCACCGAACCTTTGTTGACGGTGAAGGAAACCCCCTCCAGCACACGGGTGCTGCCAAAGCATTTGGAGATGTTCTCGATCTCAACGATGGGCGACATGGAAACTCCTCTCAAGGCGACGGCTCAGCACCGACAGCGGGTAACACAAGGCGAAATACAGCGCCGCCACGATCACAAAAATGACAAACGGCTCAAACGTCGAGTTGTTGATGATTTGTCCGGCGCGGGCGAGCTCGACAAAACCGATGGATGAGGCCAACGAAGTGTTCTTCACGATCTGCACCATGAACCCCACGGTGGGGGGCGTGGCAATCTTCACGGCCTGGGGCAAGATGACGTGGATGACCCGCTGGTGCCAGCGCAGCGCCAGACACTCGGCCGCCTCGGCCTGGGTGCGGGGCACTGATTCAATACACCCGCGCCAGATTTCGCCCAGGTAGGCGGACACATAGATCGACAGGGCCAAGGCAGCTGCGACCAGGGGTGGCACATTGAACCCCAGCGCCGGTAGCCCGAAGTACGTCAGTGGCAATAGCACCAGCAACGGGGTGCCCTGGATCAGCTTGACGTAGAGCGACACCATCCAGCGCGACCAACGCGGCCCGTACGACGTGCCTAGCGCCACCAGAAAGCCAAGCAGGCCACCGCCCAAAAAGGCCAACAAAGACAGCCCGATAGTCCACAGCACTCCCTCGAAGAGAAATTGCAGGTGAGCAGATGTGAGAAATCTCATAGCATGGCCTCCGGTTTACAAAGGCGTGCCAAGGCGGCGGCGACGTGGGAAGGCCCACTGTGCGAGGAGCCAGAAGATGCCCCGCATGATCAGTGACATGGCAAGGTAGGCCACCGCCACGATGAGGTAGGTTTCAACCGACCGAAAGGTATCTGACTGAATGCGGTTGGCCACCGCGGTCAGCTCCTCTGCGGAAATCTGAGAGCTGATCGATGACGCCAGCATCAGCAGCACGTACTGGCTCGTCAGGGCGGGGTACACACGCTCTACAGCCGGCGGCAGCACCACGTTGCGCAGCATCTGCCAGCGTGTCAGGCCCAGGCATTCGGCAGCCTCCAGCTGACTCTTGGGAATGGACTCAATGCCCGCACGCACGATCTCGCTGGTGTAGGCCCCCACATTCACCACCAGCGCCACCGTCGCCGCCGTGAATGCGCCTACTGCAAAGCCCATGGACGACAGACCAAAGTAGACGATGAAGATCTGTACCAACAGCGGGGTATTGCGAATGACCTCGATGTAGCCCCCCGCAAGACGAGCCAGCCATTTGGCACGCCCCGTGGTGGCCAGCGCGCAGAAGACACCTACAAGAAACCCGAAGAAGGTCGATGCCAGCGACAGCGACAACGTGGTCCATGCGCCTGCCAACAGGTCCGGCCAGTAGGCCAGCGGACCAGAAAAGTCGAAGGAGTATTTCAAGGTGGTAACTGCGCCAGGCGGGGCACCTGTTGTTGCGCGTCTCTTTTGGTAAGGCCAATTTAAACCTAACACCCAAATTGGCCTTACCGGGTTAACCCCAATTTGCCCATATTTTTCAAAAATGACAATGGGAAGAAGGAATTTGGACCAACCAGGCGCCAGCAAGTTCGCAAAATACGGGGATGCGTTCAATTTTGGCCTGACCAAGATATCTGACCAGTTATCCCCTTAAACATTCCAGATCGCCTGCATGACCGACCTTTCAAAAGCTACCGACCCCACACGGCGCCTGTACCAACTCATCGCAGACAAAGTGCGGGCTCTGATCCAGCAGGGGGACTACAAAGAGGGCAGCCGCCTGCCGCCCGAGCGCGATCTAGCCCAGCAACTGGGGGTGTCGCGCCCGTCTCTGCGCGAGGCCCTGATTGCCCTGGAAATTGAGGGCAGCGTCGAAATCCGGATGGGCTCGGGCGTGTATGTGTGCAGCCGGGCACTGCGCCGCAGCGCAGCGCCAACCGCTATGGGTGAGAGCCCTGCAGAACTGATGCAGGCTCGGGGAGCGCTGGAAGGTGCGGTGATCGTGCTGGCCTGCGTTAACGCCACCCCACAAGGGCTCGCAAGGATCGCCGAGAGCGTCGATGCCATGCGGGCCGACATTGCTGCGGGGCGTGACGTGCTGGAGCACGACCGGGAATTCCACGTGCGGATTGCCGAGATGAGTGGCAACTCGGTCCTTTTGAGTTTGGTGGGCACTCTGTTTGACGAACGGCGTAGCCCCCTTGCCAGCCATATGCGCAACCGGCTGGAGGGCCAGCCGACCTGGCACGCCGCCCTGGCAGAGCATGAACTCATCCTGCGCTGCCTTCAGTCACGCGACCCACTGGCTGCCGAGTCGGCCATCCGCTCCCATATCCGCGCCGCGGCAGACCGTTGGGTAACGCCCTAGGGATGTCCCGCATCACCCTCGCGAGGCGGTGACAGCGCGGCCTCGCGAGGGTGATGCCGGTCTTACCTAGCCACAGTTTGGAGCCCTATTGCGGCGACTTGGTGCGCAACCGGGCCAAGCGGGCGCGCTCCGACGTGGTGATGTTCCGGAGGCTGAATATGGGCGCTGCTGCGCTACCCACCCCATCCTGAGAGCGCCGAACCAACGCCCCCCCCCGCGTCGTCGGTTGTGCCTCAATAAGCCTTGAAGTTCGCCGCCACCCGTTGGTTCAGGTAGTCGCCCGCCGCTATCGCAGGGTACTTCTTGCG
>NZ_QAIH01000048.1 GCF_003060895.1 Acidovorax sp. HMWF029
CTCCAGCACTGTCTGCGTGGCGTGGCGGAAATGCGCAGGGTCGTCGTAGAGCAGGGTGTCTATGGACTGGCCCAGTGCCTGCAGTTGCGACCAGCCGTACAGCCGCTCTGCGCTTTTGTTCCAGTAGATGGCGCGGTGCTCCAGGTCGCGTACCACGATGGCGTCCTGCGCCTTGTCCAGCAGCGAGGCCTGGTGGCGGATACGGGCGTCGGCCAGCTGGCGCTCGATCTCGGCCGAGGCGCGCGAGGCAAAGATCTGCAGCGTGGAGGTGATGAAGTCGGTCTCTGCAATCGCCTGGCGGAACAGCACGAACACGATGCCCACCACCTCGCCGTCGGCATTGCACAGCTGCTGGCCCGCATAACCCTGGGCGCCCACCTTGGCCAGTATGGGGGCCTCGGGGTAGAGCTGCTGGACCTTGTCAGTCACCACATGGGTGCGCTGCGACATCAGCAGCAGGCTGGGGGTGCCGGCCAGGGTGTATTCGTCATTCGGCAGCATCTGGCCATCGAGCACGGCGGCCAGCGTCACCACACGGGGGGCCTGGTTCCGGGTCGAGGCGGGCAGCAGCCGCACCACACAGCCCCCCTGGGCATCCAGTGCGTCGGCCATGTTACGCACCAGCTGCACAAAAAACTCTGTGCCCGTGCTGGCTGACACGGCCGCCGCTACCTTGAGCACCGAGGCCTGCAGCCGCTGCTGCGCCTTGTGCGCGCGCAGGCTGGTGATGCCAAAGGCGAGGTCGCTGGCCAGCTCCTGCAGCAGCGCGGCCTCTTCGGGGCTGATCTGCAGGATGTCCGGTGCGTACAGGTAGAGCAGGCCAAAAGCGCGGTCCTGTCCACGCTGCTGCAGCGGCAGGCAGATCACGCCGTGGAAACCGTGGTCCAGCATGCGCTCGGTCCAGTCCGCAAAGTCGCCTTCGGTGCGGATGTCCTGCACGATCACCGGCTGGCCCGAGCGGATGGCCATGCCTGCCGGGCCGCGCCCATAGGGGTCGTCGGCCGACCAGGACAGGTGCAAGTTGTCCAGGTAGTGTTCGTTGTAGCCAGCGTGGGCCACGGGCTGAATGGACTTGTGTTCATCGTCCAGCGCCAACCCTACCCAGCCCATGCGGTAGCCACCAATGTCCACGGCAATCTGACAGATGGCCTGCAGCAGGGCCGTTTCGGAGGTGGCACGCACCAGTGTTTCGTTGCATGCGCTCAAGAGGCGCTGCGCGCGGCCCATGCGCGCGAGTTCCCGTTCGGTACGCAGGCGCTCGGTCACGTCAGTTGCAAGCACCTGGCGGGCTGGGCGGCCATTGAAGCTGATGCTGCCCGCCGTGATCTCCACGTCCATAAACGAGCCATCTTTTTTGACATGGCGGCTGATGACCGGCTTGTTGCGCTGGTCCATGGGAATGGCGTCGATGGTGGCGCGCACGCTTTCGCGCCGCTCGGGCGGCCACAGGTCCGTCATGCACATGTCCAGAAGCTCGGCTTCGGTGTAGCCGTAGTGCTTCTCCATCGACTGGTTCACGGCGACCAGGCGTTGTGTTTCCTTGTCATACACCCACATCGGGTGCGGGTGCTCGTCAAACAGCATGCGGTATTGCAGTTCGGACGCGCGCAGCTGCCCGGCCACATGACGCAACTGCACCATGGCGCCCAGGGATTCGGTGAGGATCTCCAGGTGGGCCACGTCGCGCCGCGAGAACGCGTTGGTCTTGTCCGAGGTGACCTTGAGCGAGCCCACAATGGCATCGCCGCTGCGCAGCGGGACAGCCATCACCGACAGAACGCCATGGCGGTGTGGCATCGAGGCCATGTCCCAGCCCTCGGCCCGGGTGTCGTTGCACACCACTGTCTGGCCCTGGCTGAGCGCGGGCCACAGCAGGCTCTGGTCCACCGGCAGCAGGTTGCCCACGGGCCGTACATGGTCGCCCGCCGAGGCCTGCGCCACCAGCTGGCGGCCCTGAAGCAGCTCCACCATGGCGCCCCGCGCGTGGGTCTGGTGCATCACCGTTGCTGCCACCAGTTGCAGCACCTCGGGCAAGGGCATGTCCAGAGACGAGATGCGCTGCTGCACATGCAGCAGCTCCGCGTGGTTTTTCGCGTCGCGCTGTGCTTCGATTTCGGTCTGCTTCTGTGTGCTGATGTCGGTCATGCCGCCCACCATGCGCACGGCCTTGCCGGTGGAGTCGCGAATCAGGAAGCCTCGGTCCAGCACCCAGGCATACGTGCCATCCTGCCGCAGAAAACGGTATTCGGCCGACCAGTGGTTGTCTGTGCCGTGAATGGCTTTGTGGATGCCCGGCAGGATTTCCTGGCTGTCCTCGGGGTGCAGCCGCTGGGTCCAGGAGCTGCTGTCAGGCGGCAGCTCGTCGAGCGGAACGCCGAACAGGTTCTGCATGCCCTCGTTCCACCACATGGCATCGGTGTTCAGGTTCCAGTCCCACACGGCATCGGCAGTGGCGCGTGAGACCAGGTGAAAACGCTCTTCGCTCTCGCGGCGTGCCTGGCGCGCATGGTGCTGTACAGAAATGTCCTGGAAGGCCCCCTGGATGCGGATGATCTGGCCACTGGCATCACGCACTGCCTGCCCGGCGGTTCGCACCCAGAATTGCCTGCCGCCCGGCATGGCCACCTCGGCCTCCAAGTCAAAGGGGGTGCCATGGTGCATGCATTCGTCGAATGCTTTTTGCATCTGCATCCGGTAGGGCGGGGTGTACAGCTGCAGCACCTGGGAGAGGCCGCCTACGCGGTGGGTAAGTCCGTAGGCAGCAGCGATCTCCTGCGACCAGGTCAGCTGCAGGCTGGGCAGCTCTACCGTCCATCCTCCGATGCGCGCAATTTTTCCTGCCGCGCGCAGCGCATCACCCTGGGCCAACAACTCCGCGTGCATCTGGTCACGCTCTTGCACCAGCTGGGCCAGCAGGCGCTTTTGGCGGCGAAGCTCCAGCTGCACCATGGCCTGCCCTGCCAGTATCTTCAGGCCGTCGAGCTGTTCGCCTGCCAGTGCGCGTGGCACGGTGTCCAGCACCGCCAGCGTTCCTAGCGCAAACCCCTCTGGCGTGACAAGAGGCACACAGGCATAAAAACGGACACGGGGTTCGACCAGCACCAGCGGGTTGCCTGCGAATGCAGGGTGTTCGCGGGCGTCTGGCACCACCATGGCTTCGCGATTGCCGTCCAGTGCATGGGCGCAAAAGGCGATGGCGCGGTCGGTCTGTGCGAAAGGCACGCCCACAGCCGCCTTGAACCATTGACGCTCGCTGTCCACGAAATTGACCACGGCCATGGGGCAGTTGCAAACGCGGGCTGCCAGCGTGGCCAGCTGGTCAAACGCGTCTTCCGGGGGCGTATCCAGGATGGCATAGGACTGCAGTGCATGGAGCCGCGCGGCCTCGTGGGTTGCGTGCGCAAGCGGCATGGTGGTCACGCTGAGACCTGGCCCAGGGGGACGCACCCAACCCCCAGACACCTTGCTGCCTGGGTAGGGTTGTAGGAGGGCCGGAGTTGCGTCGACAAGGAAGTGGGGCGGTAAAGCGGCACATGCCGGGTGGCCCAGCCGCTGCAGCAAGTCGCAAACGCCCGGACCACACTTGTTTAAAAGAGCAATGCTACACCGCGCAGGCTCGCGTTGATGTACTGCACTCTGCGGGTTTGTCCCAAAAGAACATCGCTCCTGATCATGGTCACAGCATCGATCCCGCCGCTGCGCGATAGCTTGCTTGTCGCCAAGCTATGCGCTGGTTTCAAGCCTGCGAACGCCGTGCCCGGACGGCAGCTGCCAGCCCTTCAAGCACCGGCACGGTCTGTGCCAGGCTGATGCAGGCATCGGTCACCGACACGCCATGCGCCAGCGGCTGGCCGGGCACGATGTCCTGGCGGCCTTCTTGCAGGTGGCTCTCGATCATCAGGCCGGTGATGCGTGCATCGCCTGCAGCAATCTGCTGGGCCACTTCATCGGCCACCGTGATCTGGCGCTGGTGCTGTTTGCTGCTGTTGGCGTGGCTCACGTCGATCATCACCTGCTCGCGCAGCCCGGCAGCCTTGAGCACGGCGCAGGTCGCATCCACATCGGCGGCGCTGTAGTTGGGCTGCTTGCCGCCGCGCAGGATCACATGGCAATCCTGGTTGCCGCGCGTTTCAAAGATGGCGGACTGGCCCATCTTGGTCATGCCCATGAAGGCGTGCGATGCTTGCGCGGCCTGGATGGCGTCGCTCGCCACCTTCACGCCACCATCGGTGCCGTTCTTGAAACCCACGGGGCACGACAGGCCGCTGGCCAGCTGCCGGTGACTCTGGCTCTCGGTCGTGCGCGCACCGATGGCGCCCCAGCTCACCAGGTCGCTGATGAACTGTGGCGACAGCAGGTCCAGAAACTCGGTGCCCACGGGCAGGCCCAGCGCCAGCACATCCAGCAGCAACCGGCGTGCCAGCTCCAGACCTTCGTTGATGGCGAAGCTGCCGTCCAGGTGCGGATCGTTGATGTAGCCCTTCCAGCCGACGGTGGTGCGGGGCTTTTCAAAGTACACACGCATCACGACCAGCAAGTCTTCCTGCAGCGCGTCGGCCTGCGCCTTGAGCTGCCGCGCGTACTCCATCGCCTGGTCGTGGTCATGTATGGAGCAGGGCCCCACCACCACGATGAGCCGGTCATCCTGCCCGTGCAGCACGCGCGAGATCGCGGCACGGCTGGATTCGACCAGCGCCTGCGCGGCGTCGGGCGCTGGCAGCCATTCCTGCAGCAGCGCAGGCGTAATCAGCGGGCGCACGGCCTTGATGCGCGTGTCGTCAATGCGCGTGGTGTCGTGGGTGGAAATGGGGGTAGCGGAGCGGTGTGCGTGGGTCATGGTGGCCCCGATTGTCGCGGAGCCGCCGTTGCCCATTGGCCAAAGATGTGGTCACACGGCCTGGAACTGGCGCGGCCCAGGCCTGTGACGCAGAGCAAGGGCCGCCCCGCAGCGAGTGCGTCGTCCCCCCCAGGGGGAAGGCGCCGAAGACGACTCAGGGGGAGCCTCTACGGCCTGCGAAACGCCGCATTCTGCCGCGCCCAATGGCGCGACTGCAGGTGATCGAGCCGCACCGTGCCGCCGGTGGACGGCGCATGCACAAACCGCCCTTCGCCCACGTAGATGCCCGCATGGCTGGGTTGGCGGCCGGTGCCGAACACCACCAGGTCGCCCGTGCGCAGCTCGCTGCTGTCGATGGGGGCGCCCCAGGTGTTGAGCTGGGCCACCGTACGTGGAGGCGGTGTACCCACCTGGTTGCGGTACACGTAGCCGATGAGGCCGCTGCAGTCAAAGCCAGAGTCGGGCGTGTTTCCGCCAAAGCGGTACGGCGTGCCCACCAGCCCCAGGGCGTGGATGGCAATGTCGTGTGCCTGCTCGGCCGTGAGCGGCGGTGTGGTGCGCAAGGGCGCGGAGGCTGTTGGCGGCGGCGGGGGCCGTGATGTGCCACATCCGGCAAGGACCAACAGGGCGGCGGTGCAAGTGGCAAAAGCCAGGCGGTGAAAAACGCGCATGGAACGAAGGGTAACGGATGGGGCGTGGGGCGTGCCCCTACCCCGTCCATGCGCTGGGGATATTGGTTGAAAATGCCGTCTGCGCCTGACCATCAAGCGCGGACAGCTATCTTTTTTACAGTATCCCGTCACCACCCGCTGCTCAATCGGCATGCACCATGGCAGCTGCCGTTGCGGGCGTTGTGGCCTGTGGGCGGCGCATCATCAACCGGTTGGCCACGCACACGATGGCCTGCACCGAAGCCGTCACGATGTTGTGGCTGGCCCCCGCGCCAAAAGTAGCGCCCGCCACGCCGTCCATCGCGGCTTCTACGATGGCCAGTGCCTGGGCGTTGGCGCCGGTGCCGGTGGCGCGCTCCTCATAGTGGTCCACCCGCAGCGGCAGGCCGAGCGCATCCACCGCCGCAGCGATTGGGCCGTTGCCCTGGCCGCGCAAATGCTGGCGCGTGCCATTGATGGTCACATCGAGCTCGATGCCTTGCCCGTCTTCGTCCAGCTTGTGGCTATGGCAAGTGATGGTGGCCTGTGTTGTGGCGTGCACAGGGGTCTGCAGGTAGGTGGCCTGGAACAGGCTCCACAGCGCATCGCCCGTCATCTCGCTTTCGCTCGCATCCGTCTGGCGCTGCACCACGGCGCTGAACTCCACCTGCATGCGGCGTGGCATCACCACGCCGTGTTCGCGCTCCAGCAAGAAGGCAATGCCACCCTTGCCCGACTGGCTGTTCACGCGGATCACGCTGTCGTAGGTGCGCCCCAGGTCGGCGGGGTCAATGGGCAGATACGGCACTTCCCACAGCGCATTCGGGTCCTGCGCGGCAAAGCCCTTCTTGATCGCGTCCTGGTGCGAGCCCGAAAACGCGGTGAACACCAGGTCGCCTGCATACGGGTGGCGTGGGTGCACGGGCAAGGCGGTGCATTCCTCGGCAATGCGCGCCACGGAGGTGATGTCCGAGAAGTCGAGGTTCGGGTGCACGCCCTGCGTGTACATGTTGAGCGCCAAGGTCACGATGTCCACATTGCCGCAGCGCTCGCCGTTGCCAAAGAGGCAGCCTTCCACGCGGTCGGCACCGGCCATCATGGCGAGTTCCGCCGCCGCCACGCCCGTGCCCCGGTCGTTGTGCGGGTGCACCGAGAGCACGATGTGCTCCCGCGGGCTGAGGTGTCGGTCCATCCACTCGATCTGGTCGGCAAACACGTTGGGCGTGGCGTTCTCCACCGTGGTGGGCAGGTTGATGATGATGGGGCGGCCGGGGCCGGCGTTCCATGCGGCAATCGCCGTCTGGCAGGCCTTGAGCGACACGCTGAGTTCGGTGGCGCTGAAGGTTTCGGGCGAATACTGCAAGGTCCACTGCGTGTTGGGCTGGGCGTCGGTCAGCTGCTTGAGGTAGCCCACGTGGTGACTGATGAGCTGCATCACCTGCGTCACGTTCATGCCGAACACAATGCGCCGCCAGGCGGGTGCGGTGGCGTTGTAGAGGTGCACGATGGCGCGCGGCGCGCCTTTCACCGCTTCCACCGTGCGGGCGATCAGGTCCTCGCGCGACTGGGTCATGACCATGATCGTCACATCGTCGGGGATCAGGTTCTCGTCGATGAGGCGGCGCACAAAGTCAAAGTCCGTCTGCGATGCGGCGGGAAAGCCGACCTCGATCTCCTTGAAGCCGATGCGCACCAGTTCGTGAAAGAGCTTCATCTTGCGCTCGCCGTTCATGGGCTCGAACAGCGCCTGGTTGCCATCGCGCAGGTCGGTGGAGAGCCACCGGGGGGCGCGGGTGATGCTGCGGCTGGGCCATTGGCGATCGGCGAGTGCAATGGGGGCGATGGGCTGGTACTTGGTAGCGGGCTTGGCAATCATGAGAGGCTCCACGAACGGTGTGCGGTGTGCAAATCAGGCACGGTGCACGGGTCAATCGAAATCAATACGAGTGACATCCCCTGCAGCCCTTTGCGTGTGCAAAGGCTGGTTCGCGGGCCGGGGTCAGGGGGAGATCAGGTGTTGCGCTGAGCGAGTCAGGCAACGAGGGTGGCGAACGCAGGCAGACCCCGGCCAGGCACTAGGCCTAGCGATAGGGTGGATAGGAGCATGCTGCGTTGCATAGGGCGCCAAAGATAGCACAGGCCTGCTGCAGCGCGCAAGAATATGATAAAAATTGGCTGCCACCGCGCGACAGATAAGTACTTTAAGCTATAAAAATAATAGCAAAATCCACTGCCAGGATGGCGGCCCTGATGGGCCTCACCCCCCTTTTTCCTTGTGTTCAGGAGACGCCCATGCCCTACATGCTGCTCATCATGGAACCCCACGGTCAGCGCGCCGAGCGGGGGCTGGCGGGTGGGCAGGAGGCCTATGCGCGCATGCAGCGTTTTGGCGAAGGGCTTCAGGCCCGGGGCCTGCTGCGCGCCAGCGAGTCGCTGGCCTCCACCGAGCAGGCGGTGCGCTTGCAGGTGCGCGATGGGCAGCCCAGCCTGACCGACGGGCCGTTTGCCGAGACCAAGGAAATGGTGGGCGGCTTCTTTCTCATCGACTGCGCCACGCGCGACGAAGCCATTGCCATCGCCCGCGAATGCCCGGCGGCTGAGTGGGCCACGGTCGAGGTGCGCGAGCTGGCACCCTGCTACGAGTAGGCGCAGGCCTGGCGCAGCGGTTTCCCCGGCAGCAGGCCGCAAAAAATTTTCCGGATTTTTCAGGATCGCTGTCGAAAACGCGTGACCCCGCTCGTCGTACAGGGGAAGGCCATGCATTGCACTGTGGCCCGACCTTGTATCCACGACTTCTGGAGGACTTTCCCATGCGCTTCATGATCATCATCCAGGCCACCGCCGAATCCGAACAAGGCTGCATGCCGACCGCAGCCCTGATGACCGCGATGGCCCGCTACCACGAAGAACTGGCGCGCGCTGGCGTGCTGCTGGACGCCAGTGGCCTGCAGCCGTCGGCCAAAGGCTGGCGCGTGGGCTACAGCGCCAGTGGCGCCCGCACCGTCACCGACGGCCCTTTCACCGAGACCAAGGAGCTGATCGCGGGCTACACGCTCATCCAGGTGCGCAGCCGCGACGAGGCGCTGGAATGGACCCGCCGCTTTCCCAACCCGCGTGGCGAAGGGCTCGACGCCGAGATCGAAGTGCGCCAGCTCTATGAGATGGAGGACTTTGCCGGGGTGGATGGCGTCGAACAGTTCCGCGACCTCGAAGCCCTGCGCGGCTGATGCCCGGAGTGAAGGACATTCCCATGATCAAGACCATCGCCCTCGTGCTGCTGGTGGCCCTGGCGCTGCTGCTGGCGTTTGCCGCCACCCGCCCCGACACCTTCCGCGTAGAGCGCAGCCGCGTGATTACTGCATCGCCCGAGCGGGTGTACGGGCTCATCCACGACCTGCGCCAGTTCAACACCTGGAACCCGTATGAACGCAAGGACCCGGCCATCCAGGGCCAGTACAGCGCCACCACCAGCGGCCCTGGCGCACGCTACGCCTGGCAGAGTGACAAGGTGGGCGTGGGCAGCATGGAGATCGTCGAAGCCACTGCGCCCCGCCGCGTGGGCATGAAGCTCGACTTTGTGAAGCCCTTTGAAGCGCACAACCAGGTGGAATTCACGCTGCAACCCGAAGGCGCAGAGGCCACCCGCGTGACCTGGGCCATGCAGGGCCCCGTGCCCTATCTGGCCAAGATCGCCCACTTGGTCTTCAACATGGACCGCATGGTGGGGCAGGACTTTGAGGATGGCCTGGCCAACCTGCAGGCCGTGACGCAAAAGCCCGCCACATGAACGCGCGCCACCGCTGCTTCACCTTTGCCAAACCCATCGCTTCCCATTACCGTCATCACCCTTCTGGAAAGTCGCCATGCATGCACAGATTTTCGTGAACCTGCCCATCGAGAACATGGCCCGCTCGCAGGCGTTCTTCCGCGCGCTGGGCTACGAGTTCAACCCCCAGTTCACCAACGACCAGGGCGCCTGTCTGGTGGTGGGCGAGAACCTCTTCGTGATGCTGCTGGTCAAGAGTTTCTACCAAACCTTCACCAACAAAAAGATTGCCGATGCACGCACCACGTCGGAGGTGCTGGTGTGCCTCTCGTGCAGCAGTCGCGAAGAGGTCGATGCACTGGTGGACAAGGCCGTGGCCGCAGGCGGCACCACACCCCGCCCGGCGCAAGACCTGGGCTTCATGTACTCGCGCAGCTTTGACGACCCGGATGGCCACACCTGGGAGTTTGTTCACATGGTGGATACCAGCCAGGCCAAGGGCTGACTGCACGTGAGCGAGCCCGCCCTGCCCGACCGCGATGCCCTGCACCGCAGCATCGACTCGGTGTGGCGCATCGAGGCCGCGCGCATCATTGCCAGCGTGGCGCGCATGACGCGGGATGTGGGCCGGGCCGAGGAGCTGGCGCAGGATGCGCTGGTGGCCGCGCTGGAGCACTGGCCCACCACCGGCCTGCCCGCCAACCCTGCCGCGTGGCTCATGACGACCGCCAAGCGCCGCGCCATCGACCACCTGCGCCAGCAGGCCCTGCACCAGCGCGAGCACGAAGCACTGGGCCACGACCTCGAAGCGCTCGAAGCCCAGTACGCGCCCGACGTGGTGGACACCCTGATGCACGCCGAGCAGGTCGATATTGGCGACGACCTGCTGCGCCTCATCTTCACCGCCTGTCACCCCGTGCTGACCACGGAAGGACGGGTGGCGCTCACGCTGCGATTGCTGGGCGGCCTCACCACGGCCGAGATCGCGCGCGCCTTCCTCGTGCCCGAGCCCACCGTGGCCCAGCGCATCGTGCGTGCCAAGCGCAGCCTCACGGCAGCGCGCGTGCCTTTTGAAGTACCTGATGCCAGCGAGCGCGCACCGCGTCTGGGCTCGGTGCTCGAAGTCATCTACCTGGTCTTCAACGAAGGCTATGCTGCCACCGCGGGCGACGACTGGATGCGCCCCGCGCTGTGTGGTGAGGCACAACGCCTGGTGCGCGTGCTGGCCGGCCTGGTGCCCGATGAACCCGAGGTGCAGGGGCTGGTGGCCCTGCTGGAAATACAGGCCTCACGCCTGCCCGCGCGCACCAACGCGCACGGCCAGCCCGTGCTGCTGATGGACCAGGACCGTGCACGCTGGGACCACCTGCTGTTGCGAAGGGGCCTGGCCGCCTTGGACAACGCCGAGCAGCTCGCGCGCACCGGCAAGCCCTGGGGGCCGTACGCACTGCAGGGCGCCATTGCCGCCTGCCACGCACGCGCCAGGCAGGCGCAAGACACCGACTGGCCTCATATCGTGGCGCTGTACGACGCACTGCTGCAGGTGGCTCCGTCCCCCGTGGTGGCACTGAACCGCGCCGTGGCCGTGGGCATGGCCGACGGGCCGCAGGCCGCGCTGGAACTGGTCGACGACCTGGCGCAAGACCCCGCACTGCGGCGCTACCACTGGCTGCCCAGCGTGCGCGGCGATCTGCTGGCCAAGCTGGGCCGGCAGGACGAGGCGCGGGCCGAGTTCGAACGTGCGGCCAGCCTCACCCGCAACGCGCAGGAAAAGGCCTTGCTGATGGCCCGTGCGGCAGGGGATTGAGGGGGGCGTGTTCAGTGCCGCTTCTTCTTCTCGCGGTGCCCTGGCGGTAGGGCCACCTTGGGCGCCAGCCCCAGCGCAGCGCGTGCCAGGGTATCGGCGGCGCCGTTGCGGTGGCGCGGAATCCACTGCAGGCGAACGTTGTGGAAGGGTTGCAAAGCGCTGCGTGCTTCGTCAAACAACGCTGCCAGCCGCCCAATCGGTGCCGTGGGTTGGCTGCCCAACTGCTCCACCAGCACGCTGTTGTCACTGAACACCAGCACCGGCGTCGATGCTGCCAGCCCTTGCTGCGCCAGCCACTGCAGCGACAACATGAGCGCGCGCAACTCGGCTTCGTTGTTGCAGCCGGTGTAGGTAGTGGCTTCGGAAATCTGGTGCTGCACCGTTCCATCAGGCCCCGTCAGCACAGCCCCCAGGCCCATGCGCCCGGGGTTGGGCCAGGCACTTCCATCGCAGTGGATCACCCAGGTGCCCGGGGCGAGCGGCGCAGCCGCCCGTGCAGCGGTCACTTGTAGAACGCTTCGACCGTGCCCTTGATCTTGATGAGCAGCGGCTGGCCCTTGCGGTCCAGCGTCTTGCCCGCAGGCACCTTCACCCAGCCTTCGCTGATGCAGTACTCCTCCACATCAAAGCGCTCCTTGCCATTGAGGCGGATGCCGATGTCGTACTCGAAAACGGCGGCCACATGGTGCGGACTGCGGGGGTTGACCGACAGGTGGTCGGGCAGGGAAGGCCGATCGGCGGGGCTGGGGGTATTGGCTTCGGTCATACAGATCTCAGGGAAAGGAGAAAACGCAAAGCGCGGATTCTCCGGCATTTGGGCGCTGGCCACCCCTGCTACCGGCTACCGCCCCAGCGGCGCCACGCCAATCAGCCATGCATGGCCCCAGAACGCAAAGCCCGCCCAGGCCACAAGGCCCACCACCACGGCAGCCGCCGTGCCCGCTGCACTGCCCGCCGCGTACACGGTGCTGCCCTGGGCCCGGTCGCGCTGGCGCGCAGCGCGAAAGCTCAACACGGCCCACAGCAAGAAGCTGCCAAACAGCAGCACATCCGCCAGGTTGCCGTTGGACAGCAAATGCGCCAGCGCCCACACCTTCACGCCCAGCACCATGGGGTGGTGCAGCCGGGCCTTGAGGGCATTGCGCGGCACATAGGTGGCAGCCAGCAGCACGAAAGCGATCAGCGTGAGCAGTGCCGCCGCGTGCCGCATGCCCACGGGCGGCACCCACAGCACCACGGGCTGCTGCCGTGCCAGGCCATAGCCCCACACGATGAGTGCCAGGCCCACAGCCGATACCAGCGAATACAGCCCCTTCCACGGCATCTCGCCCACACGCGCCAGCGTCTGCGTGCGCCAGCCATCGGCCACGATGCGCACCGAGTGCACACCCAGAAAAAGCACCAGTCCAAGAACCAGAATTCCCATGGCAAGACCTTTCATCGGGGGTTGTTGTGGGCGCAGCCACCTTGTGTGGGGCTGTCGCGGCCCCAGTATGCAAGAAGTTTGAACAAAAAAGGCCTTCTCCGCGCGTCCATCATGCCCTGATAGCTATCAAATTGATAGTTTCTATGGACTGTTTGGCGCACCCCTCACGGGCCTGGCTAGCCCACCGCATACCGTGCCAGCAGCGCCCCCACCTTGGGCTTGGCGCAGCGCTGCAGGGCTTGCAGCAGTGCATGGCTTGGCTCGGCCACGCGCCAGCGGGTGTGCAGGTCGTGCTGCATGCGCGCCAGCAGCGCGGCCGCCATTTCGGCATCGGCCAGCGCCCGGTGCGCCTGGCCCGTGCGCGGCAGGCCGTGGTAGTCCACCAGCGTGCCCAGCTTGTGGCTGGGCGCCTCGGGGTACAGCCGCCGTGACAACAGCACCGTGCACGCAAATGGCTGCGGCGCAGGCAGCCCCGCCAGGGCCAGCTCGGCCTGCCAGAACTTGCTGTCGAACGCCGCGTTGTGCGCCACCATGGGCGCATCGCCCACAAAGCGCGCGGCGTCCTGCATCACCCCGGCCGCGTCGGGCGCGGCGTTCACCATCGCGTTGGTGATGCCGGTGAGCTGGGTGATGAACGACGGAATCCACGCGCCGGTTTTCATCAGGCTCTGAAACCGGTCCACCACCCGGCCTTGTTCCAGCAGCACGATCGCCACCTCGGTGGCGCGCGCGCCCTGGCCGGGCGAGATGCCGGTGGTTTCAAAGTCGATGACGGCGATGGGGGGCATGGGGCGGCCGAAAGGTGAGAGTGAACCAGGAAGGCAGTATCGCTGGCACAGCGTGTGCTGCCTGCGTGGCCTCGGCCTTGAGTCACCCGGCGGCGGAACGTGCCAGCCACCCACTCAAAGCCCCCGTCTATTGTTAGTGAATCCCGACAACGGCAATCCAGCGATCATTTTTTTGGCGAAGGCGCAGTTAACTTCGGTTACAACCCTTTGACTTCTTCGAAGCCAAGAGGCGCGGGCGCTCACCAGCTCTGTCATCTGCCTCGAAACTGCCAGAAAAAATCCCCCGTTCAGAACCCAGAACCGCACCCGGCCATGCACTCTCAACCTGTGCTTTCAACTGCTCCTTTAGCTACTCCTTCATCTGCCCCTTTATCTGCGTTGTTACCCTCCACAGCCAGCGCCCTGCCCTGTGTAGCCCTGGCGCGCATGCTGCAAGCGTGGCGTTCCAAGCCCTGGAGGCTGCTGTGGGTCATCTTGTTGGCGCTGGTGCTGTTGCTGCTGTGGGTACCCCAGCCCGCAGCGGCGCAAAGCGCGCTCGATGGGTTTGACCCCGATGCCAACGATGTCGTCTTGAGCGTAGTGGTGCAGACCGATGGAAAAGTGTTGCTGGGAGGGGGGTTTACCCTTTTGGGGAGCCAGACGCGCAACCGCATAGCCCGGCTCAATGCCGATGGCTCGGTGGATGCCAGCTTTGACCCAAATGCAAACGGTGCAGTCAACACGCTGGCATTGCAGCCAGACGGCAAGATCCTGGTGGGTGGCAACTTCACCAGCATCGACGGGCAATTACGCAATAACATCGCCCGGCTCCATGCCAACGGCACGCTCGACACCACGTTCGACCCCGGTGTGGGGGCAGACGCCCCCGTCCAGAGCCTTGTTGTGCAGTCCGACGGCAGGGTGGTGATCGGTGGTGATTTCCGAGCAGTGGACGGGCAAACCCGCAATTTCATTGCGCGACTGAATGCCAATGGCGCGCTGGACACGGCATTCAACCCAGGAGCCAGCGACCCGGTTTACAGCTTGGTGGTGCAGCCGGATGGCAAGGTGCTGGCAGGGGGATTTTTCAGCAACATGGGTGGAGTGCCGCGCAACTATGTGGCCCGGCTGAATGCCGATGGCACGCTCGATGCCACCTTTTCTCCCAGTCCTGATGATGTAGTCCGCAGCCTGGCCGTGCTGGCGGACGGCAAGGTGTTGATGGGGGGCACCTTCAATTCGGTGGATGGCCAAACACGCCGAAATATCGCACGGCTGAACGCAAACGGCACGCTGGACACCACCTTCCAGAATCTGGAGGGCAACAACGATGTCCTTAGCCTGGCTGTTCAGCCCGATGGCAAAGTGCTGGTGGGCGGGCGTTTTAGCACCCTGGGCGGTCAATCACGCAACAACATAGCGCGCATCAACGCCGACGGCACGGTAGATGCAGGTTTTGACATCGGGGCGGATGGCACGACGGTCTTTAGCGTGGCAGTGCAGCCCGATGGCAGGGCGCTGGTCGCAGGTGAGTTCGCCACCGTCGGCGGGCAGGCGCGCAACCGCATCGCTCGGCTCAACGCTGATGGCACGCTGGATGTGGGCTTCAATCCGGATGCCAGCAATACTGTCACCAGCCTGGCAGTGCAGCCCGATGGCAAGGTGCTGGTGGGGGGGCAGTTCACCACCCTGGGCGGGCAGGCGCGCAACCGCATCGCCCGGCTCAACGCCGATGGCACGCTGGATGCGGGCTTCAATCCGGATGCCAGTGGCACGGTGAACAGCCTGGCAGTGCAGCCCGATGGCAAGGTGCTGATGGGAGGCGCTTTCGCCACAGTAGGCGGGCAAACGCGCAACCGCATCGCTCGGCTCAACGTCGATGGCACGCTGGATGCGGGCTTCAATCCGAATGCCAGTGGCACGGTGAACAGCCTGGCAGTGCAGCCCGATGGCAAGGTGCTGATGGTAGGCGCTTTCGCCACAGTGGGCGGGCAGGCGCGCAGCCGCATCGCTCGGCTCAACGCCGATGGCACGCTGGATGTGGGCTTCAATCCGGGGGCGTCCGGTGGTCTTGTCTATAGCCTTGCCTTGCAGCCCGATGGCAAGGTGCTGGTGGGGGGGCTGTTCACCACCCTGGGCGGGCAGGCGCGCAGTAAC
>NZ_QAIH01000049.1 GCF_003060895.1 Acidovorax sp. HMWF029
ACCCCCGGCTGAACCCGCGCCCGCACCGGTGCCGGAGGAGCCGCGCCTGCCTGAGGATGGCATGGTGGCCCAGTTCAAAGCCACCCAAGTCAAGCTGCCGCCCGAGACGCAGGCCATCCTGACCCGCCTGGCCGCCACCCTCGAGCCCACAGAACGCTTGGAGATCACCGGCTACTGCCACCGCAAAGACGCACCGGTCGATGCCCGTGAGATCGCATTGATGCGTGCCATGGCCGTGCGCAACGAACTGGTCAAGCAAGGCGTGCCCGCCAAGTCCATCCGGGTGAAGTTCAATACCACGCAGGCACTGCATGCGGTGAAGATTACGGCGAAGTAGGCGGGGGCATCTCCTCCTCTACCCAAGTGAAGCCTGGACTGCAGAACGGCCCCTCAATTGCGCTGCTGTTCCAGATAGCGCACATACCCTTGGACTCGCAGGATGGGACAGGCTCTACTTTCGTGCACTCCGCCCACACCCTGAGACTGGGGGGTTTAGTACTCCATGGCGGCGACGGAACTCCATGGTGTGTTGTAGTGCAGCCCCGTCTCCCTGTCCAGGTACTGCCCCTGCATCCGCAGGTTCTGCTGAAGCTGGACTGTCTGACTGGCTGACTGCTGTTGCAGCCGCTGAACAGGTCTTCCCGCTTCGTCGTAGCTTTGCCATTCCTCCCGGACCGTACTGCCCCATGTGCTGTACTGCGCTGTCCACACTAGGTGGCCGCTGTTGTCGCTCAGCTCTTCCGGCAGGCCGTTGGGCTGGGTGTGGAAGTAATACACCTGCGCTGCCTGCGCCGTTGGAGTTGTGGCTGTGGCTGCGGTCTTTGCGTCCGCTTTGGCTAAACCATCGGTGGGCCCATCGTTCGCAGCCGCCCCCACGTTGAACCGGTCGCTCCAGCCCGGGTTGGTTGTGGGCACACTGGCCTGCTTGCCTTGTGCATTGTCTGATCCTCCGCCCAGCGCATGCGCCGCCGCAGCGTGTGGCTCTACGGCGCCACTTCCATCGATGCGCGCCAGTGGCACGTAGCTGCCCGGCTCGTAGACGTAGGTGCTCGTCTGCCCGCCCCGGCTTTCCTGCAGCAGCCGCATTCCTTCCCAGGTGAAATGCGTCGTGCCAAAGCTATCGGTCTTGGCGATACGCCTGCCCAAGGCGTCGTACTG
>NZ_QAIH01000050.1 GCF_003060895.1 Acidovorax sp. HMWF029
CCGCGTCGTAGTACCGGAACGTGTTGTAGTGCAGCCCCGTCTCCCTGTCCAGGTACTGCCCCTGCATCCGCAGGTTCTGCTGAAGCTGGACTGTCTGACTGGCTGACTGCTGTTGCAGCCGCTGAACAGGTCTTCCCGCTTCGTCGTAGCTTCGCCATTCCTCCCGGACCGTACTGCCCCATGTGCTGTATTGCGCTGTCCACACTAGGTGGCCGCTGTTGTCGCTCAGCTCTTCCGGCAGGCCGTTGGGCTAGGTGTGGAAGTAGTACACCTGCGCTGCCTGCGCCGTTGGAGTTGTGGCTGCGGCTGTGGTCTTTGCGTCCGCGTTGGCAACGCCATCGATGTGCCCATCGTTCGCAGCAGCCCCCACGTTGAACCGGTCGCTCCAGCCCGGGTTGGTTGTGGGCACGCTGGCCTGCTTGCCTTGTGCATTGTCTGATCCTCCGCCCAGCGCATGCGCCGCCGCAGCGTGCGGCTCTATGGCGCCACTTCCGTCGATGCGCGCCAGTGGTAAGTAGCTGCCCGGCTCGTAAACGTAGATACGGGCCTGCTTGCCTCCCTATTCCCCCAGTAGCCGGATCTCTTCACAGCTCAGCATTGGCAGCGTCAAGGCCGACTATCCGGAGTCAACCTGCAATCGCTCTTTTCCCCCTAAATTTCTAAAGAAAAATTTCACTCAGTGACTTCCCGGAAGTCGTTGGCAGTATTTACCTCAATCACCCGAGAGAATTTCATATTTAAATAAACAATTTATACCAAAACCCAAGAACTACGACCCTTACGATCAAGCAACCCACCTACCGAATATAATTTACTTTTTCTTACGTATAAATTGTATATATAGTCCGAATCATCGTTTGCACCAAATTTTAGCGATGCACGAATATGTAGGAACCAATTAAATTTCTTACCAACGACGTATAACAAATCACTGCTGTATGTCGTCATGAATTTTGGCTCCTGCAAAAAAATTCGTGCCTCTGGTGCACCGACACAATAGAATTTCGGAGGATTTTTCCTATCGAACCTCCCAGCCTCAAAAAAACAAACCTCGCCTTCTTCTTCAAAGAATTTCTCGTCGAGAACCGATCTATCCCCAACAAAGCATACCGAATCACCACCCAGAAATGGCCCAGATAGATTGAATTTCCAAGTCTTCTTACTCGAAAAACTCATCGTTGCTTTGTCAAAAGAATTTTTTCTGTAGGCATGAGATCCTTTAAAAAATTTATACAAAAATATTCTATGCAATCTGCCAGAACTTTTCACATCAATCATTCTTCCTGGAAGCTTCATATTAATCACCAAAGAATATATGACCCTGATCTCGCCCATTTTGATCTTTCCATTTGATATGCGGGCGATCGTTACCAACGCCTCCCTCAACCTCGCCTTTACTCCATCGTTCTTTTGCGGGCAATCGATTACCGCTCCGATCAGTGCCTGGCTGGGGCTTGTGAACTTGATAGCCTTTGGAATAGTCTCCATCGTTAGAATACATTTTCCTGCGGTCCATGCTGCCGCGGGCTTGCGTGAGTAGTGCTTTGGCATCTGCAGCGTTGGCAACTCGAACATCTCCTTTCCCACCGTTTTTCAGCGCTTGCACCGCCGTATCCCATTGCTTTGTCCCGGGCCGAACTACCGGCAGATCACTTGCTTTGCCATGCCCAACACCAGTCATACGACATACTGGACTTAAGCCCCAAGGGTCAATCCAACCAGTCGGATTGGGCGCATACTGGTGCAGGTTCAACCCACCATCCAGCCCAATCGGATCCGGCGTCGTAAACGCCCCCAGGTCCGCGTCGTAGTACCGGAACGTGTTGTAGTGCAGCCCCGTCTCCCTGTCCAGGTACTGCCCCTGCATCCGCAGGTTCTGCTGAAGCTGGACTGTCTG
>NZ_QAIH01000051.1 GCF_003060895.1 Acidovorax sp. HMWF029
CTTTTCCACCTCCCACCCGGACTTCACCATGACCCCAACCCTCACCGCCCTCCCCACCTATGAAGACGTGGTGGCCGCCGCTGGCCGCATTGCGGGGGTGGCCCACCGCACGCCAGTGCTCACCTCGCGGACCGTCAACGAAGAATTTGGTGCCCAGGTGTTCTTCAAGTGCGAGAACCTGCAGCGCATGGGCGCGTTCAAGTTCCGAGGGGCCTACAACGCGCTCGCAAAATTCAGCCCTGCGCAGCGCAAGGCCGGTGTGGTCGCGTTCTCCTCGGGCAACCACGCACAGGGCATTGCGCTGGCCGCGCGCGAGCTGGGCATCCCGGCCACCATCGTCATGCCGCAGGACGCACCCGCCGCCAAGGTGGCGGCCACGCAGGGCTACGGTGCCACCGTGGTGTTCTACGACCGCTACACACAAGACCGCGAGCAGATCACCCGCGATCTGGCGCAGCAAAATGGCCTCACTCTGATCCCGCCCTATGACCACGCCGACGTGCTGGCCGGCCAGGGCACGGCTGCCAAGGAGCTGTTCGAGGAGGTCGGCCCGCTCGACGCATTCTTTGTGTGCCTGGGCGGCGGCGGGCTGCTGTCAGGCTCGGCCCTGGCCACGCGCGCACTGTCGCCCCAGACCAAGCTTTACGGCGTGGAACCCGCAGCGGGCAACGATGGACAGCAGTCGTTCCGCAGCGGCACCATCGTGCACATCGACACCCCCACCACCATTGCCGACGGCGCGCAGACGCAGCACCTGGGCCACATCACCTTCGCCATCATCCGCCGCGACGTGGACGACATCCTCACGGTGACGGACGAACAACTGGTGGATGCCATGCGCTTTTTTGCCGAACGCATGAAGCTGGTGGTGGAGCCCACCGGCTGCCTGGGTTTTGCCGCAGCGCGGGCCATGCAGAGCGAACTCAAGGGCCAGCGCGTGGGCGTGCTCATCAGCGGCGGCAACGTGGACCTGGCACGGTTTTGCGCCTTGGTGGCCGGGTAATGGAACGCTAGCCGGGCGCCGAAACTCAGAAAGACCTCACGCCGAAAGCGCTTGCTCCACCGCCAGCTTGGCCTCTTCCAGGCTGCTGAAAAACCGCATCGGTTGGGGCATGGCCTTGGGCAGATGGGCCGGCGCGGGCCACAGGCGCTCGTCCTCCCAGGCGGCGGTCCACCCCCCGATGTCCTTGCGTTTGACAGAGCAGATGGCCTGGCCGTCCACCATCGCGGTCCAGGTGGTAGGCGGGTTGTGGTCCCAGCTGACATGTGCCATGGTGCCCTCCAGCAGTTGCTTGGTTGCAAACCATTCTAGGAAGCTGCTCCAGGGTGGGCAATGTGTTCGACCCTAGGAGATGCAGGCGGTGCCGCCCGGCAGCCTGGGGCTCAAGCGCATATACACAAATTTGGAGCGAAAACAGCCTTCTCCGCGCACCCACACTGCCTCAAAAGCTATTAAATGTATAGCTAACAACTCATGCCAGCATTGAGTTCACCGCGCTGTACCTAGCGTCGCACGACGTGGAAAGACGGTCCTAGCGCCCCCCTCCTGCACCGGCTGCCACAACACCACGGGCAAACCCCGCCCAGACGCCCGAGCAATACAGCGCCCACACAATAAACACCGGCTGCAGCAAAGGCCGCACCCAGTAATACCAGGCGCCAAACGGCAGGCCATGCACCTGCTGGCCCTGCTGCGCCACGTGGACGTTGGCCACCACCACACACGCCAGCAGTGCCGCCAGCCCCAGCCCGGCCAGTTGGTGCAGGCGCGGCAGCCCCACGCGATCCAGCAGGCGCTGGGGCAGCAGCAGGGCCAAGCCCCCGGCCAGTTCGGCCACCCCCGTCAGGTACACCCAGAACAGCGCCTGAGCCGCCAGCAGGTCGGGAATCATGGGCACATAGCGCAGTTGCGCGTTCACAAAATGGTCCACCCCCGTGAACACAAAACCCAGGCCCATGCCCCAGCGCATGGCCCACCGCAGGCCGGGGCGCTCACCCGTCAGCCGACGCACCACCCACGCCAGCGCACTGGCACCCATGATCAACAGCAGAAAACTCATGGCAAACACTTTTATGTTAACAATGGAAACATTTTAGGGTGCTAAAGTTTCCACCGTCAACATTCGGTGTTTTCTAGTCGTCTTCTTTTTGTCTCTGCCTTCTTCTGTCCACCAACGCCCCTCCATGACCACCCCTTACCACCACGGCGACCTCAAAAGCACCCTGCTGGCCTACGCACTGGAGCAGCTGGAGGGCGCCGGGCTCGACGGCCTGTCGATGCGCGAGATGGCCAAGGCCGTGGGTGTCTCGCACACGGCGGCCTACCGCCACTTTGCCGACAAGCAGGCCCTGCTGGACGCCATGGCCGAACAAGGCTTCGAGGCCTTGCGCCAGGCCATCCGCGATGCGGTAGCGACAGCGCAGGGCAGCCCAGACCGCCTGCTGGCCAGCGGCCTGGCCTATGTGCAATTCGGGCGCCAGCACCCCCGGCAACTGGCCCATATGTTCGGCGCTGCAACCCGGGCCACCGCGCCACCGGGCCTGCGCTCCGTGGCGGCCGATGTATTCAATGACCTGCAAACCCTGGTGGCCGAGGGCCAGCAGAACGGCAGCTTCCGCGCAGGCGACCCGCGCGCACTGGCCCACGCATGCTGGGCCATGGTCCACGGCCTGGCGCTGCTGCAAGGCGGGCATCTGCTGAGCCAATCGGCCGGTGTGGACAACCGTGCGGGCGGCGACACCCAGGCCGACACCCACGCCGTCCCTCAACTACAGGACGAACACGCCTCTCCACAGGCGCGCGCGGCGCTGGAAATACTGGTGCGGGGCTTGGCGCCTTGCCCCTCCCCACTTGCCCCCTGAGCGACTGTCCTGTGATACCTGCCGTGGGCCAGGGCCGAGCACGGCCCGTGCACAGGTTTATGCCGCGCGCCCACCCAATGCACTGCGGGCTGCACGCGCCACAGCCTGTGCATCCACCCCAAAAAACTCCCGCAGCGCCGCCCGCGTGTCACTGCGGCCAAAGCCGTCGGTGCCCAGGGTGATGTACTTGCGCCCTTCGGGGATGAAAGCGCGCACTGTCTCGGGCACGGCGCGCACGTAGTCGGTGGCGGCCACCACCGGCCCGCTGGTGGCGGCCAGTTGGGCGGCAAGCCAGGGGGTGCCGGGGTCAACCCCTTCTTCACCCGCCAGCGCGCGCTGTTCGCAGGCCACGCCGTCGCGGGCCAGTTCGCTCCAGCTGGTGACGCTGAGCACTGTCACATCCAGGCCTTCGCTGGCGAGTTGTTCTGCGGCCTTGATCACTTCGGTCAGGATGGCGCCGGAACCCATCAGGGTGACGGAATTTTGTGAAGAAATCAGGCCTCTCCGCGCGTCCACATTGCCCTGATAGCTCTTAAAAACATAGCAACCACGCAAGACCCCGTCTACAGCGCCCGCGGGCAGGTCGGGCTGGGCGTAGTTCTCGTTCATGAGCGTCACGTAATAAAAAACGTCGCGCTGCTCGGTCACCATCTCGCGCATGCCAGCGTCGATGATCACGGCCATCTCGCCTGCGTAGGCTGGGTCGTAAGCCTTGCAGTTGGGGATGGTGGCCGCGACAAGATGGCTGGTGCCGTCCTGGTGCTGCAGGCCCTCGCCGCCCAGCGTGGTGCGGCCTGAGGTGGCGCCCAGCAAGAAGCCCCGCGCACGCTGGTCGGCTGCGGCCCAGATGGCATCGCCCACGCGCTGGAAGCCGAACATGGAGTAGTAGATGTAGAACGGCAGCATGGCCAGGCCGTGCACGCTGTAGCTGGTGGCGGCTGCTGTCCAGCTCGCAATCGCGCCTGCTTCGCTGATGCCTTCTTCGAGGATTTGCCCATCGAGCGCCTCGCGGTAGCTGAGCACCGAGCCGATGTCCTCGGGCGCGTAGCGCTGGCCCACGCTGCTGTAGATGCCGACCTGCTTGAACAGGTTGGCCATGCCGAAGGTGCGTGCCTCGTCGGCCACGATGGGCACGATGCGGGGGCCTAAAGTGGCGTCCTTCAGCAGCGTGCCCAGCATGCGCACAAAGGCCATGGTGGTGCTCATCTCCTTGCCATCGGCCTGCAGCGCAAACTGGGCGTAGCTGGCCAGGGGCGGCACGGGCAACACATCGCAGGCCGTCTGGCGGCGCGGCAGATAGCCGCCCAGCTGCTGGCGGTGGCGGCGCAGGTACTGCATCTCGGGGCTGTCTTCTGCGGGCTTGTAGAACGCCAGGCTGGTCGCCTGCTCGTCGGTGAGCGGCAGGTTGAAGCGGTTGCGGAACTCGATCAGGTCGGTGTCGTCCAGCTTCTTCTGGCTGTGCGTGGTCATCTTGCCCTGCCCGGCTTGGCCCATGCCGTAGCCCTTCTTGGTGTGGGCCAGGATCACGGTGGGCTGGCCCTTGTGGGCAGCGGCTGCGGCATAGGCGGCGTGGATCTTCACAAGGTCGTGCCCGCCGCGCTTGAGACGGTCGATCTGCTCGTCCGTCATACCCTGGGCCAGCGCCGCCAGCTCGGGGTTTTGGCCGAAGAAGTTGTCGCGGTTGAAGCGGCCGTCCTTGGCAGCAAAGGTCTGCATCTGGCCATCCACGGTGCCCTCCAGCGTACGCACCAGCGCGCCGGTAAGGTCGCGGGCAAACAAGCCGTCCCAGTCACTGCCCCACACGAGCTTGACCACGTTCCAGCCCGCGCCGGCAAACAGGCGCTCCAGCTCGTCGATGATGCGGCCGTTGCCGCGCACCGGGCCGTCCAGGCGCTGCAGGTTGCAGTTGACTACCCAGACGAGGTTGTCCAGGCCCTCGCGGGCAGCGAGCGTGAGCGCGCTCATCGACTCGGGCTCGTCCATCTCGCCGTCGCCAAACACGCCCCACACCTTGCGGCCGGTGCAGTCGAGCAGGTTGCGGTGCGTGAGGTAGCGCATGAAACGCGCGTGGTAGATGCTGCTGATGGGACCGATGCCCATGGAGCCGGTGGGAAACTGCCAGAAGTCCGGCATCAGCCAGGGGTGCGGGTAGCTGGAGAGGCCCTGCGCGCCCGCGCCGGGGGCGGTGATTTCCTGCCGGTAGTGCTGCAGGTCGTTCTCGGTCAAATGCCCTTCCAGAAACGCCCGCGCATACACGCCGGGCGCGCTGTGCGGCTGGAAGAACACCAGGTCGCCCCGATGCTGGCCCTCGCCCACACCCTCCCGCGCCCGGAAGAAATGGTTGAAGCCGCTCTCAAACAGATCGGCCGCACTGGCGTAGCTGGCGATGTGCCCGCCCAGCTCGCCATACGCCTGATTGGCGCGCACCACCATGGCCAGCGCATTCCAGCGCATCAGCGACGCCAGCCGCTCCTCGATGGCCAGATCGCCTGGAAACGCAGGCTGCGCCTGGGCCGCCACGGTGTTCACATACGGCGTGTTGAGCTGCGGCTGCCAGCCCACGCGCTGGGTGCGGGCCAGGCGCACCAGCTCCTGCAGCACAAACCGCGCGCGCTCGGGGCCTTCGGTGGCCACCAGGGCCAGGAAGGCATCGCGCCATTCGGCGGTCTCTTGCGGGTCGATGTCGGCCAGGGTGTCCTGGGGGCTGAGAAGGTGGGGGGGCAGTGGGGCGTTCATGGGAGCACACTGTAGAAGGGTTGGGCAAAAATGTGATGCCGAAACGCGCTGATCGAGCGCTATTAAAAGCACAATATGCTGCATCTACAAAATACTGCAGCATATGAAGCTTGACGTGACCGATCTGCGCATTCTGGCCGAGTTGCAGGCCGATGGTTCGCTCTCCAACGTGGAGCTGGCGCGGCGCGTGCACCTGTCGCCCTCGCCCTGCCTGGCACGGGTGAAGGCGCTGGAGGCGGCGGGCGTGATCGCCCGCTATGTGGCGCTGGCCAACGCGGCGGCGCTGGGCCTGGGGCTGAATGTGTTCATCAGCATCAGCCTGAAGACGCAGAACAAGGAGGCGCTGGCCGACTTCGAGCGGCGCATTGCCGAGCACGACGAGGTGATGGAGTGCTACTTGATGAGCGGCGACTCCGACTACCTCATCCGCGTGGCGCTGCCCGACATTGCGGCGCTGGAGCGGTTCATCCTGGAGCAGCTTTCGCCGATCCCGGGGCTGGAGAAGATCCGCTCCAGCTTTGCGCTCAAGCAGGTGCGCTACAAGACGGCGCTGCCGCTGCCACACGCTCGGGGCTGAGCCCGGCGTGGATGCCAGCGCTGAGGTCCATGGCGTGGGCCAGGTCCAGCGCCTGGCCGATATCGGCCAGCAGGTCGTCCAAATCCTCCAGCCCCACCGACAGGCGCACCAGCCCTTCGGCAATGCCGTGGGCGGCACGCTGCTCGGGCGTGTAGGTGGAGTGGGTCATGCTGGCCGGGTGCTGGGCCAGGGTTTCGGCGTCGCCCAGGCTCACGGCGCGGGTGACGAGCTGCAGCGCGTCCATGAAACGCACGCCCGCTTGCAGGCCGCCGCGCAGCTCAAAAGCGATCATGCCGCCCATCTGGCGCATCTGCTGCTGGGCCAGCGCGTGCTGCGCAAAGCTGGGCAAGCCGGGGTAGTGCACGGCCGCCGCAGCCGGGTGGGCGGCGATGAACTCGGCCACCTTCTGCGCGCTCTGGCAATGGCGGTCCATGCGCAGGGCAAGGGTCTTCAGGCCCCGCATCACCAGGTGGGCGTCTTGCGCCGACATCACCGCGCCGGTCATGTCTTTCAGGCCATACAGGCGCACGCGCTGGGCCAGCTCAGCATCGGCAAACACGGCTGCGCCTGCGGTCAGGTCGCCATGGCCGCCCAGGTACTTGGTCATGGAGTGCACGCTCACATCCGCACCCAGCAGCAGAGGCTGCTGCAGGTAGGGCGTGCAGTAGGTGTTGTCCACCACCACCTTGGCGCCCTGGGCGTGTGCCAGGGCCGACACGGATGCGATGTCCACCAGGCGCATGTTGGGGTTGGCGGGGGTTTCGAGGTAGAGCACGCGGGTCTTGGCAGTCATCGCCTCGGCTACGCGGGCGGGGTCGGTCATGTCCACATGGCGCACCGTCACGCCAAAGCGGCCCAGGCCGTGGTGCAAAAACGAGAAGGTGCAGCCATACAGCGTGAGGTCGGCCAGGATCTCGTCGCCCGGCTCCAGCATGGACCACAACGTGGCCGTGATGGCGCCCATGCCCGAGCCGAACACCACGGCGCCCGCGCCCTCTTCCAGCGCCGCCAGCCGCCCTTCCAGCAGCGCCAGCGTGGGGTTGGCGATGCGGGTGTAGAAGTAGCCGGGCTCCTGGCCCGCAAAGCAGCGCGCGCCATAGGCCACGTCCGGAAAGGCGTAAGTGGCCGAGGTGTGGATGGGCGGCACCAGCGCGCCCTGGTGGTCGGCGGGGTTGTAGCCGTGGTGGATGGCACGGGTGCTGAAGCCGGTGGCGGGGCTGCGGTCGGTGGTGCGGGTCATGCTTGTCTCCTGGTGGGCCGACCACAGAATGGATGCGGGTCGGATGTGGAGATTCTTGGCCTCATTGGTGGGCAAAATTTCGCCTTCTTTGCCTAAAAATCCAATTCAAAGGGCAAAATTTGCCCCAAACAATCCCTCTACACGCCACCATGCACCCCTACCCACTCGACCCCGTGGACCGCACCCTGCTCAACGCCCTGCAGCGCGACGGCCGCGCCACCGTGGGCGACCTGGCCGAGGCGGTGTCGCTGTCCACCTCGCCCTGCTGGCGGCGGGTGCGGGCGCTGGAAGAGGCCGGGGTGATTGCGGGCTACCACGCCCACCTGCACCGCCAGCGCGTGGGCTGGGGTGTGCTGGGCTTTGTGCAGCTGGCGCTGCACGACCACACCGCCGAAACCACCTCGGCCCTGGAGCGCGAGGTGATGGCCATGCCCCAGGTGCTGTCGTGTCACAACCTCTCGGGCCGGTATGACTACCAGCTGGAAGTGGTAGCAGCCGACCTGGAATCGTTTGCCGAATACGTGCGCACCCGCGTGCGCAGCCTGCCGGGCGTGCGCGAGATTTCGACGAGCTTTTCGCTCAAGGAAGTCAAGCGCACCATGGCGCTGCCGGTGTGAGGCTGGGGCGCTGCGGCGAAACGGGGCCTTCGCTCAGAAAGCGGTCGGCGTGGTCGAGAGCGACTCCAGCCACGCCACCGTGGCCGCCAGTTCCGACGGCCGAATTTCGTGCGCGCTGGGGAACTCGTGGTACGTCACCGCCACCGGCAGCGGCGCCATGTGGTGCGCAATGGCCTGCGCGTGGGCCAGGGGGATCACGTTGTCGTGCGTGCCATGGCTCAGCCACAGCCGCTTGCCACGCAGCGCATCGGCCGGGGCCGTCAGGGGCACCACCTGCGGCAGCAGGCGGCTGTGCCACACCAGTCCGGCGTGCATCAGTTCGGGCTTTGTCAGCAGCAGCGACAGCGCCATGATGCCGCCCTGGCTGAAGCCACCCACCACCACCCGCTCGGGCGGGATGCCCAGCTGCGCACTGGCCGACTCGACCGCCTGGGCCACCAGGGCGCGGCTTTGGGCCTCTTGCTCTTCATTGATGGTGCGCTCGCCGCCTGGCTCGATGGAGAAATCAAACCACGCGTGCGAGCCCGGCCCCATGCGAAACGGCGCCCGCAGGCTCAGCACATGAAAGCGCTCGGGTATTTGCGGCGACAGGCTGAACAGGTCCTGCTCGTTGCTGCCCACACCGTGCATCAGCACCAGCAGCCAGGGGCGGGGCGTGGTAGAGGCAGCGGGGCGCTGCAAAAATGTGAGCGGCAAATTGAGCATAGACAGGCGCAGAGGGCGATTTTTAACTAGAAAAGCGGGGGCGATGCGCCATCAGTGCACCGGCTCCAGCGCAAACGCATCCATCGACAGCATGCTGTACATCACCTCGCGGCTCAAGTAGTTTGCGTGCAGATCGTCGCCCGCCGCACCCAGCGCAAAGAAGATGGGCAAAAAATGGTCTTCCGTGGGGTGCGCTCGGTGGGCATGGGGCGCCTGGCTGCGGTAGTTGAGCAGCGCGGCCATGTCGCCACGGGCCAGCGCGCCTTCGATCCAGCGGCTGAACTCCAGCACATAGGGCGCAGGCGCTCGCTCGCCACCAAAAAACTCGGCCAGGTTGTGCGTCATGCTGCCCGAGCCCACCACCAGCACGCCCTGGCCGCGCAGGCTGCGCAAGGCGGCACCCAGCGCATAGACCTCGGCCGGGCCTGCGCCCACGGGCAAGGCCACCTGCACCACGGGCACATCGGCATCGGGAAACAAATGCATCAGCGGCACCCAGGCACCGTGGTCAAAGGGTCGCGCTGCATCGCCCTGCGCGGCCACACCCGAGGCCTGCAGCAGGCCCAGCACCTCTTGCGCCAGTGCAGGCGAGCCGGGGGCGGGGTACTGCAGCTCGTACAGCGCAGGCGGAAACCCGCCAAAGTCGTGCCACGTGGCGGGCTGCGGGCCGGTCATGACCTGCACCGAGCGCGCCATCCAGTGCGGCGACATCACCACCACACCGCGCAAGCCGGGGTATTGCGCTTTCAGGCTCTGGCCCCATTGCGTGAGTGCGGGGCCGGTGGTGCCAGCGTCCACCGCAAACAGCGGCGCGCCGTGCGATACGAAAAGGGCTGGAACAGTGGACGAAGGGGCTTGGGCAACAGCGGTCATGGCAGTTTCATCTGTGAATGCCACCACTGTAGGCTGGACGAACCCCTGCACCAAGCCCAGCGGAGCAGACAGATTGTTCTATGGGTAATGCCAATCAAGCACTGGCGCTGCCCCACCCTCGCTATCAGGAGCCGTCGCGCACCCGCCCCCGCAGCGCCTTGGTTTCGCTGCGCTGGGTTTTGCCCTGCAGCCGCCGCTGCTGCGATCCATAGGTGGGCTTGGTGGCGCGGCGCACCCGGGGCGGCACGGCCACGGTGTTGAGCAGCGCGTTCAGCCGCGCAAGCGCGTCGGCGCGGTTCTGTTCCTGGCTGCGGAACTGCTGGGCCTTGATGACCACCACACCCTCTTGCGTGATGCGGGTGTCGCGCAGGGCCAGCAGACGCTCTTTCACGCCCTCGGGTAGCGACGAAGCCGCCACGTCAAAACGCAGGTGGACGGCGCTCGACACCTTGTTGACGTTCTGCCCGCCCGCGCCCTGAGCGCGCATGGCGGTGATTTCAACCTCGTCCTCAGAGACTTGCAGGGGCAGCGGGGCCATACAAATAGAAGCCCGCGCGCCCGGCCATCAGGCCGCAGGCTGCTGCTGGGCCAGCAGTTGCGCCAGGCCGTCAATCGCCAGGCCATAGCCCAGCACGCCAAAGCCACACATCACTGCCTTGGCAGCGGCGGCCATGTACGAATGGTGGCGGTAGGCCTCGCGCGCATGCACGTTGCTGATGTGCAGCTCGATCAGCGTGATGCCCGTGCCCTTGATGGCATCGTGCAGCGCAATGCTGGTGTGGGTGTAGGCCCCGGCGTTCATCACCACGCCCGCCAGCTCGCCCGCCGCATGCAGGCGGCCCGCCTCGTGAATCCAGTCCACCAGCGCGCCTTCGTGGTTGCTTTGGTGAAAGCGCAGCGCAAACCCGTGGCGCTGGCAGGCATCGGCACAGAGCTTCTCCACATCGGCCAGGGTGGCTGCGCCATACACGGCAGGCTCGCGCGTGCCCAGCAGGTTCAGGTTGGGGCCATTCAGGACAAAAGCGGTTTTATGGGCGGTCACAGGCGGGGTCTCCGGGGCAATGCGCCTGCCACGCTGGCAGGCCAGAGTGCGGGATTATGCGGCGCCCGCCCGCTGACACTCCAAGAAAAAAGCGGCCCCGAAGGACCGCTGTAAAAGGCAGCCTGTGCAACGCTGCCTGAGAGCGACTCGCGCCCAAGAGGTTGTTGGCTGCGGGGTGGCCCCGGGGGCCAGCCCACAACCTTCATTCGTCCCAGTGACGACCGTGGCCATGACCGTGGTGGCGGTGATGGCGGTAGTGGCGATAGGGCCGGTAACCATGGCCGCCGTAGTAAACAACCGGCGGTGGGGCGTAATAGGCAGGCGGGGCGTTGTAGTAAACAGGCCGGGGCGGCGCGTAATACACCGGTGGGGGCGGCGCCACGTAGACCGGGGCGGGAGCGTAGTAGCCATTGCTGGCACCGATCACCACGCCGGGCACGCCAACGCCAACCGACCAATTGACGTCACGGGCCTGGGCGGCGCCAGCACCGGCCAGCAAAGCCAGGGCCACGCCAGCCGAAGCGGCCATGGCATAAAGAGAACGGGTTTTCGTCATGGAAATCTCCTAATGAATGAGGGTCGCCAGCCGGGTGGCCAGGGCCCTCACCGGTACACAACGCACCAAGTAGCCAAAAGGATGGCATAAAAGCGTCTTTACGTTGTGTCTGAACGTACACGCGCTTGTTTTAATGCGTAAACCGTCACGAAAGCGCCGCCTAAAATGGCTGGATGAGCACCCCCTCCCCCGCCAATACCCCCGCAAGCGCCACTGCTGCGGACA
>NZ_QAIH01000052.1 GCF_003060895.1 Acidovorax sp. HMWF029
GGCATGGTGTGATTCCGGGGGGAGGGCGTGCCGATGAAAGGTGAAACTTTGCTCTTTTAATATCTAACAAATATATTTAAAAGCAAGATAGATGCCTGCTGGGTGCGGGTAAGCCCTGAAAGGGATTGATTGCGATGCCTGAGGGGCGCCTGTCAGCCCGAGGGCGCTGCAGGCTCGCGACTGGGCATGGGTGCAGGTGCGGGCGTGCAGGCGGCTAGCGTGCCAATGCGTGCGGGTGCCAGGAGGTGCCGTGGGGGCGCGGGAGTCCAGCCAAACAGGTGCTGTGCGGCCGCCCCGCAGATGCGGCCCTGGCAGGCACCCATGCCGCAGCGGGTGTTCAGCTTGGCGTCGATCCAGCCTTCGCGATCAGCCAATGCAGCGTAGGGCACGTCTTCGCAGCGGCATACGAGGGTGTCGTGCCGCGCCAGTGTCTTGAGTGTTTTGTTCAACGGAAAAGAGGCCTGCAGCGCATGCGCAAAGCCCTCCCAGCGTGCCAGTTGCGGGCGCAGCGCCTGTGCCCGTTGCACCTGTCCCGCAGCCACATGTCCTGCAATGGCGCCCTGAACCAGTGCACGCTCGCTGCCGCCAAAGCCGGTGGCTTCGCCTGCGGCGAACACACCGGGCACACTGGTGCGCATGTGGGCATCCACGGCCAGCCCCTGGCCGCCGCTCAGCGGCCCGCCGAGGGCGCAGCCCAGCATCTGCCCCAGGTGGGTGTTGGGCACCAGCCCGAAACCGCAGGCCACGCGGTCGCAGGCAATGGTTTCTTCGGCGTGTTGGCCTTTGCGCAGCCGCACGGTTTGCACCTGCGTGGTGCCTTGGACTTCAAGCACATGGCTGCTGGCGCGCAACCGTGGGTGAAGCAGCGTGAGGGCTTGCAACGCCTTGGCAGGCCAGCGCGGCAGTTGCGCTGCAAAGCCAGCGAGCGCGCTCCACGGCGCCTGCTCCGCCACGCGCACCACGGTGGCACCCGCTTTGTTGGCGGTGGCAGCAGCGGCCAGCAGCAGCGGGCCGGTGCCTGCAATGACGATGCGCTGGCCGCGCACGTCGAGCCCTGCCTTGATGAGGGCCTGCAAGGCGCCCGCACCCGTCACACCGGGCAGTGTCCAGCCCGGGAACGGCAGCAGCAGCTCACGCGCCCCGGTACACAGCACGATGCGGTGGCTGTGCTGCGTCCAGCCCCGGTCGGCGTCTTCCAGCAGCAGGGCAGGGGCGTTGTCGCCGGGTTGGGAATCACCAAGACCCACCACACGGGTGCCGGACAGCAGGCGGATGTTGGTGTGTCGGGCCAGCGCTGCGCGGTGTTGCCGTGCCAGGGCGGGCAAGACCACCTTTGGGCCATCGCGCCAGATTTGCCCGCCGGGCAGCGGGTTGTCGTCCACGATGGTGATCGCTGCTGCGCTGGGCGCTGCGGCCAGGGCTGCTGCCAAACCGGCAGGGCCTGCGCCGATGATGAGGATGTCGCAGCGCTCGTGTGCTCCACGTTGCGCGGTCATGGCGTGGCGCTCCCAGGTTCGGTGCCGATATCGGTGTGTATCCGCATGCCCTCTGCACAGATCGTCTGGCACGCCAGGCGGGTGCGGCCCTGGATGCGCACACGGCATTCATGGCATACGCCCATGCCACACAGCGGCGCCCGTGCCTGGCCAGTGACCGAAGTCCGTGTGGTGCCCGGTTTTCGCTGGGCCAACGCGGCCGCCACGCTGCTCCCGGCAGGCGCCTGCAGGGGCGTGCCATTCACGAAGACGTGCACCAAGGCGGGGGCGGATGGAGTCATGGTGTCCTCAGGCCCGCAAAGCGAGCCGGTGCGTAGGGCGTGGGGTCTATGACTGGCGTGCCCCCTGCAATCTGTGCCGCCAGCAACTGTGCCGTGGCCGGGGCGGTGGTCACGCCCAGCCCTTCATGGCCCACGGCCAGCCACAGGTGCGGGTGTTCGGGGTGCGCGCCAATCATCGGCAGGCTGTCGGGTGTGGCGGCGCGAAAGCCGGTCCAGGTGCGGATGGCATTGAGGTCGGCCAGGCCCGGCAGGTAGTCGAGTGCACGTTGCAGCATGCGCGCCATCACGGTGTTGTTGACAGCGGGGTCAGTGGTGTCGAATTCGCGCGATGAGCCAATCAGCAACTGCCCTGTGGGCCGGGGCTGCACGTTGAAGGCCACCGAGGTACCGTCGCTGTGGTGGGCGCTGGTGATGTAGCCCAGCTCCACCAGTTGGTGGTGCACGGTGCCCGGGTAGCGGTCGGTAATGACGAGGTGCCCCTTTTTGGGGCGCAGCGGCAGGCCAGGGCACAGCTCTAGGGCGTGGATGCCACTGGCCAGCACGATGGCGCCCGCGCTGCGCCGGCTGCCATCGCGCAGGATGACGGTATGGCCGTTGATGCGCGTGGCTTCAATCTGCTCAAAGATCAAGTGTCCTTGGGCTTTGGCCCTGTCCAGCAGCCACTGGGCTGCGCGCGGGGCATAGACCACGCTGTCGCCCTGCACCTTGAGCGCACCTGCCAGGCCGTGGCGCAGTGCAGGTTCTGCGCGGGCCAGGGCGGCTGCGTCGAGCATTTCGCAGGCGACGCCGTGCGCTTGCAGGGTGCTGCGTTTGTCATGTGCCGCCTGGAGTTCTGCATCGTTGGCAGCCAGCCAGAGCGTGCCGCAGGGGGTGAAAGCGCAGCCCGCATCCATGTGGGGCGCCCAGGCATGCCACAGGTCCAGCGATGTCTGGCTCAGCGCCAGTTCAGCCGGGTTGTCGTCCATCACCACCAGATGGCCCATGCCCGCTGCCGTGGCGCCGCCCAGCCTTGCATCGATGACGCGCACCGACAGCCCGGCCCGCGCCAGCGCATGGGCACAGGCCGCGCCAACGATGCCGGCGCCGATCACAAGGACATCGGTGGTTTGCATGGAAGCCAGTGCGGACTCGATAGGCCGGGTTACAGCCGGATTCCCCAGCCGAAGGGGTCCGCGTCATCGATCAGCAAGGTCGCTTCTGCACTCATGTGGGCGCGGCCCCGCAAGGTGGGGATGAGCTTGCCATCGTCCTGCAGCGTATAGCTGGCCTCGAACTGGCTGCCGATGATGCTGGCCTGGCGCCAGATTTGGCCTGGTGAGAGCTTGCCGTCTGCCGCCAGGCAGGCAACCTTGGCGCTGGTGCCTGTGCCGCAGGGTGATCGGTCATAGGCCTTGCCGGGGCACAGCACGTAGTTGCGGCTGTCCGCAGGGTCATCGGAGCTGTCGTCATCAGCGAAGAGTTCGATGTGGTCGATTTCACCACCGTTGTCGCCGCGAACGCCCTGGTCCTTAAGGGCCTGCTGCACCGCGCAGGTGTAGTGCATCAGCGCCTCCAGGTTGTCGCTGGCCACGCGCTGGCCGTGGTCGGAGATCAAAAAGAACCAGTTGCCGCCCCAGGCCACATCGCCCACCACGCGGCCATAGCCGGGCACATCCACCGCCAGCTGGTGGTGCAGACGGTAGGCGGGCACATTGCGCACGCTGACGGAGCCATCCGTGTGCAAGGTGGTGGTGACCGTGCCCACGGGAGTTTCGATGCGGTGCTCGCCGGGCTGGATGCGGCCCATGTAGGCCAGCGATGCCACCAGACCGATGGTGCCGTGGCCACACATGCCCAGGTAGCCGCTGTTGTTGAAGAAGATCACGCCCGCCGCGTGGGCCGGGTCTTGCGGTGCGCAGAGCAGCGCCCCCACCACTACGTCGCTGCCGCGCGGCTCCAGCACGGCGGCGGCGCGCCAGGCATCGTGCTCGCGCGCCAGGCGCTCGCGCCGCTCGGCCATGCTGCCCGCACCCAGGTCAGGGAAGCCACTAATGACAAGCCGCGTGGGCTCGCCGCCGGTGTGGGAATCAAGGATCTGGATGCGTTTCATGGTATTAGGTGGTCAGGAGTTGCGAGGTTTCTTTCGCTGATTGAAATCGTAGCGGGCGCAATAGGGCAGGTGGCCATGCCAGCGCCCCCGCACAAGGGCCGCCCTGCCGCGCTGGTGGCGTCCCCCTCGGGGCGAAAGGCACCGCGGGCGACTCAAGGGGCGTCAATAACTTGCAAGAGGAACTGGTGCTGCGTTGCGGAATGTCAGCACCGTGATGGGGGCCTGCTTGAGGTTGCCCTTGTCATCGTAGGCATAGGTGCCCGCCACACCCTGGTGGCTGGATTGGAGCATCTGCGCGCCCACCTTGGCAGGCTGGGTGGAGTTGGCCTTTTGCATGGCGTCGGCCATGAATATCACCTGGTCGTAGTAGGAGGCTGCATACGCGTCGGCATCGCGCTGGAACCGCGCCTTGTACTTGGCCTTGAAGGCCGGGCCGTTGGCCACCTTGTCGAGCATGGTGCCGCCCTGGGCGCAGAAGACGGTGTCGTTCACGGCCTCGCCGCCCAGTTTGCCCACCTCGGGGCTGCACAGGGTGTCCCCGCCCAGCAGCTTGGCCGTGAGGCCCAGTTGCTTCATCTGCCGCGCCATGGGAGCGGCCTGGGGCGCGTAGCCGCCGAAAAAGATAGCCTGGGGCTGCTTGGCCTTGAGGCTGGTGAGGATGGAGAGGAAGTCCGTGGACTTGTCGGTGGTGAACTCCTGGCCCACCACCGTCAGGCCTTGCTTCTTGGCCTCTTTGGTGAACTGGTCGGCCACGCCCTGGCCAAAGGCGGTGCGGTCGTCGATCACGGCCACCTGCTTCACCTTGAGCACCTGCGCGGCATAAATAGCCATGTTGGAGCCGATCTGGGTGTCGCTGGCGATGATGCGGAACAGGTTCTTGTAGCCACCCTCCGTCACCTTGGGGTTGGTACCTACCGTGGACACCATGGCGCCGCCGTCGTTGTAGACCCGCGACGCGGGGATGGCGACGCCCGAGCAGTAGGGCCCCATGACGAACTTCACGCCGCTGTCCACCAGCTTCTGCGCCACGCTCACGCCGGTGCGCGCATCGCACTGGTCGTCTTCGGACACGAGTTCGAATCTCAAAGTCTTGCCTTCCACCACGATCTTTTTCGCGTTGAGCTCCTCGATCGCCAGGCGAACGCCGTTCTCGTTGTCCTTGCCTGCGAAGGCGTTGGGGCCGGAGAGCGGACCGCTGTGGCCGATCTTGACCACCTGCTCCTGGGCACTGGCGTGTTGGGCGTGGCCCACCAGCAGCAAGGCCGCGACGGCAGCGGGCGTGAGAGTCCGAAATCCGAAAGATGCACGTGTCATGGACAACCTCTTGTGTGTGCGTGATGGAGAAGGCCGGTGTCTCGTCCGGCCCGGTGACGGAAGCAGGGGTGCTGGTGGCTTGTCAGGCCACGGACTGGTACTTGGTCGGGCGGGTTTCGAGCGCCTTGCGGACCACGCGCTCGACAAACGCGCGTTCTTCGCCCACCAGCGGCAGGCGGGGGCGGCGCATGTGCTCGGTGCCCACGCCCACCAACACGTCGATGAGCTTGAGGTTCTGCACAAGCTTGTTGGACACGTCGAGGTGCAGCATGGGCGTCATCCACTGGTACAGCGGCAGCGCCTCGGCGAATTTGCCCGCCTTCATCAGCTCGTACAGCGCCACCGTTTCGCGCGGAAACGCGCAGCCCACGCCCGCCAGCAGGCCGTCGCAGCCCAGGGCCAGGCCTTCGTAGGCCAGGTCATCCACGCCCAGGAAGAGCTGGTAGCGGTCGCCCACGGTGTTGCGCAGGTCGGTAATGCGACGGATGTCGCCCGTGCTTTCCTTGATGGCGGCGATCCATTCGCAATCGGCCAGCTCCAGCATATGTTCGGGCTTCAGGTCCACGCGGTAGGCCACGGGGTTGTTGTAGACCATGAGGGGGCGCTGGGCTGCGCCCGCCATGGCGCGTACGTTGGCCATGGCCTCGCGGGCGTCGGCCACGTAGATCACCGAGGGCATGACCATGTAGCCCGCCACGCCCAGCCTGTTGCCGCCGTCGATGTAGCGCAGGGCCTCGCGTGTGCTGGTCTCGGACACATTGGCCAGCACGGGCACGCGGCCGTCAGCGGCTTCGAGGGCGATCTGGGCAACCTGCAGCTTTTCCTCCAGGCTGAGCGTGCTGGCTTCGCCCAGCGACCCGCACGTAACCAGGCCGTGGATGCCGTTGCGAATCTGGAAGTCGATGTGGCGGGCCGTGCCTTCGGCATCGATCGACTCATCGGCGTGGAACTTGGTGGTGATGGCGGGGAAGATGCCTTGCCAGCGGGGTTGGGGATTCATGGGAACGTGCTCCGGGTTGGTGAGTGATTTAAGTATGTTGTAAATATATTAAAGAAATATTTGAAACGCAATGGGCGTTTTCATCTTTTTGCAAAGTGCATGTGTGCCTTGCCTGACGATGGGCATGCGCAAGCTGCAAGGCGTGTGTGGGAGAGGGCGCTTGCCGGTAACCTGGCGATGTCGCTCCCCAGCCACGGCTCGCAAGGCGCCAAACCTATAATGAAAGGTTGGTCCCGCTGGGCCGCCCGCAGGCATCGGCCTGCACGGCGCCCCACTGTGTGAAACCACTCCACCACACCATGAGCAGCACACCCACTTTTTCTGTCGCCGACATCCGCAAGTCCTTCCTGGACTTCTTCGTCTCCAAGGGCCACACCGTTGTGGCATCGAGCCCCCTGGTGCCGGGCAACGACCCCACGCTGATGTTCACCAACTCGGGCATGGTGCAGTTCAAGGACGTGTTCCTGGGCACCGACAAGCGCCCTTACAACCGGGCCGTTTCCGTGCAGGCCTGCCTGCGTGCCGGTGGCAAGCACAATGACCTGGAAAACGTGGGCTACACCGCGCGCCACCACACGTTCTTTGAAATGCTGGGCAACTGGTCGTTTGGCGACTACTTCAAGCGCGAGTCGCTCAAGTGGGCGTGGGAGCTGCTGACGCAGGTCTACAAGCTGCCCCCCGAGCGCCTGCTTGCCACGGTCTACCAGGAAGACGACGAGGCCTACGACATCTGGACCAAAGAGATCGGCCTGCCGCCCGAGCGCGTGATCCGCATTGGTGACAACAAGGGCGGCCGCTACAAGTCCGACAACTTCTGGATGATGGCCGACACCGGTCCCTGCGGCCCCTGCAGCGAAATCTTCTATGACCACGGCCCGCACATTGCAGGTGGCCCCCCCGGCAGCCCCGATGAAGACGGCGACCGTTTCATCGAGATCTGGAACAACGTGTTCATGCAGTTCAACATGGACGAGACGGGCGCCGTGACCCCGCTGCCCGCTCCCTGCGTGGACACCGGCATGGGCCTGGAGCGCCTTGCTGCCATCCTGCAGCATGTGCACAGCAACTATGAGATCGACCTGTTCGATGCGCTCATCAAGGCCGCTGGCCGCGAGACCGGCGTGACCGACCTCAACAACAAGAGCCTGCGCGTGATCGCCGACCACATCCGCGCCACCGCGTTTTTGGTGAGCGACGGCGTGATCCCGAGCAACGAAGGCCGCGGCTATGTGCAGCGCCGCATCGTGCGCCGCGCCATCCGCCATGGGTACAAGCTGGGCAAGAAGACCCCGTTCTTCCACAAGCTGGTGGCCGATTTGGTGCGTGTGATGGGTGATGCCTATCCCTCCATCCGCGAGCAGGAGCAACGCATCACCGATGTGCTGAAGGTGGAAGAAGAGCGCTTCTTTGAAACGTTGGCCAACGGCATGGAAATCCTGGACGCGGCCCTGGATGGCGGCGCCAAGGTGCTGCCTGGCGATGTGGCCTTCAAACTGCACGACACCTACGGCTTCCCGCTCGACCTGACGAACGACGTGTGCCGTGAGCGCGACGTGGAAGTGGACGAAGCCGGTTTCAAGACCGCCATGGAAAAGCAGAAGGCCCAGGCCCGCGCTGCTGGCAAGTTCAAGATGGACAAGGCGCTGGAGTACACCGGCGTGGCCAACCAGTTCACCGGCTACGAGCACCTGTCTGAGTCTGCAAAAATCGTAGCAATCTATGTAGATGGGACGGGCGCAGCGGCCCTGAAAGCCGGTCAAAACGGCGTGGTGGTGCTGGACACGACCCCGTTCTACGCCGAAAGCGGCGGCCAGGTGGGTGACGAAGGCGTCATCACCAGCGGCTCGGCCCGCTTTGCGGTGGGCGATACGCTCAAGATCAAGGCTGATGTGTTTGGCCACCACGGCACGCTCGAAGAGGGCACGCTGAACGTGGGCGACACCGTGCAGGCGCAGGTGAATACTGCCGTGCGCGCCGCCACGGTGCGCAACCACTCGGTCACGCACATCATGCACAAGGCCCTGCGCGAAGTGCTGGGAAGCCATGTGCAGCAAAAAGGCAGTTTGGTCAATGCCGACCGCACACGTTTCGACTTCACGCACAACGGCGCCGTGACGGCTGCCGAGATCCGCGAGATCGAGCGCCGCGTGAATGAAGAAATCCTGGCCAACCAGCCCACGCAGGCCCGCGTGATGGACATCGAGTCCGCCCAGAAGACGGGCGCGATGATGCTGTTTGGCGAAAAGTACGGCGAAACCGTGCGCGTGCTCGACATCGGCTCCAGCCGCGAGCTGTGCGGTGGCACACACGTGCAGCGCACGGGCGACATCGGCCTTTTCAAGGTGGTGGGCGAAGGCGGCGTGGCTGCGGGCATCCGCCGCATCGAGGCTGTGACGGGCGCCAATGCGCTGGCCTATTTGCAGAATCTGGAAGACACCGTGAACCAGGCCGCCAGCACCCTCAAGGCGCCGGTGGCCGAGCTCAATGGCCGCATCAGCCAGGCGCTGGACAACGCGCGCGCGCTGGAGAAGGAGGTGGCTGCCTTGAAGGGCAAGCTGGCCTCCAGCCAGGGCGACGAGTTGGTGAACCAGGCCGTGGATGTGAACGGCCTGAAGGTGCTGGCTGCCGCGCTGCCCGGTGCGGACGCCAAGACCCTGCGCGACACCATGGACAAGCTCAAGGACAAGCTCAAGACCGCGGCCATCGTGCTGGCCGCCGTGGACGGCGACAAGGTGCAGATTGCTGCAGGCGTCACTGCCGACAGCGTGGGCAAGGTCAAGGCAGGTGAGCTGGTGAACTTTGTTGCCCAGCAAGTGGGAGGCAAGGGCGGCGGCAAGCCCGACATGGCGATGGCGGGTGGCACCGATGCTTCCAAGCTGCCAGCGGCTCTGGCCTCGGTGGCAGGCTGGGTTACGCAACAGCTGGGTTGACGCCTGGCGCCACCCCGGCTGTTTTTTCTGCCGGGTTGGTGCTGCCAAAAAGGGGATGACGCGCGACGGGCTTTCCCCCTACATTCAGCCGCATGGACGACACCATGCGCCAAAGCCCGCCAGCGCCCAAGCCTACCGTGCCCGACGACTCGCCGTCCCTGCGCAGCCAGGGCGCGGCGGCCGACCTGCCCTGGTGGCGGCGCATCACCGTGCCGTTCGAGGTGTTGATTGCCTCCGTAGTGGTCGCGGCCATGCTGCTGCTCACTGCGCTGCTGGTCTACCAGGTGAGCACCAGTGCACGCCAGGCCATCATTTCGGCTTCTGACGACAGCGCGCAGCACATCAGCCTTCTGGTGGCCGAGCGGGTGCAGCGCATCGTGGACCCGGCCGATGCCGCCATCCGCCTGCTGGCGTTTGACCCCATTGCGTCGACCACCTCGCTGCCCGCGCGCATGCGCCGCCTGCCGGTGCTGGCGCGCCTGCTGGAGCAAAACCCACTGCTTTCGGCCGTGTTCATCGGCTACCCCGACGGCCAGTTTCTACTGGTACGCCCGGTGCGCGATGAGGCCATGCGCCTACGGCTGGATGCGCCCCCAGCGACGGCCTTTCTGGTGCAGTCCATGGCGCGCGAGCGGGGCGTGGGCGCGATGGTGGGGCGCTGGAGCTACTACGACGCTGCGCTGCGCCAGATCGATTCTTCCGTGCGACCCGAGTATCGCTACGACCCGCGCGTGCGTCCCTGGTACTCCGAGGCGGCGGAGAGGAATACCCAGATACTCACTGCCCCATACGTGTTCTTCACCACGCAGGAGGTAGGCGTCACCCTGAGTCAGCCCAGTGAAGACGGGCGGGCCGTCATTGGTCTGGATGTTGCGCTGACCGACCTGGGGCGCGAGATTGCCGGGCTGCGCCTGATGCCCCGTGCCGAAATTGCGGTGGTGGACAAGGACCTGCGCGTGCTGGCCTACCCGGATATGTCCCGTGTGATCATGCGGGAAGGCGCAACGTCCAGCCTGCGCTTGCGCACGTTGGGTGACCTGGGGGTGAGCAGCCTGCAGGCCATGCAGGGGCCCGGAATGCAAAGCGGCAAGTCGCAGCGCCTGATGGCCGATGGCGAAGAGTGGTTGACCCGTGCCCTGCCGCTTGAATCCATGCGCTGGCGCGGGCTGCAGATACTGATGGCGATTCCGACCCGTGAGCTGCTTGCGGATGTAAATGAGAACCTGCGGCGCCAAGTGTGGTTGTCGGTGTCGCTTATTGGGCTCATGCTGCCCGTCGGCTGGCTGGCCGGGCGGCGGGTGGGGCGCAGCCTGTTTGGCCTGGCGTCACAGGCGCGGGCGCTAGCGCGGTTCGACTTCCGGCGCGCGACCCGCACCCTCTCGCCCGTGCGCGAAGTGCGCGACCTGGGGCTGGTGATGGACCGCATGTCGGACACCATCCAGGAGTTTCTGCATATCACTCAACATATCAGTGCTGAATCACGCACCGACTTGATGTTGTCCAGCGTGTTGTACGAGCTCGTGCGTGCCACCAGTTGCACGGGCGGCGCGGTCTACATGGTGGAGCCGCAGCGTGCGGGCCTGCTGCGCACAGCCCGCTACTGCGAAGACCCCGAACATCAGTCACGTTTTCCGGAGCACCTGGCGATGGTGCACTTCATCAACCACACCCAGCCTCAGGAGGGGGACCAGCACGAAGACGATGACGACACTGCACCCGTACGGGTGCTGCGGGTGCAACTGCGCACGCGGGATGGGCAACCCCTGGGGCTGTTGGTGCTGCGTTATGCGGCCGATGCGTTACAGGACGATGCACATTTCCGCGCCTTTGTCGAGAAGCTCTCGGGCACGCTGTCGGTGGCGATTGAAACGCGCAACCTCATTGAAGGTCAGAAGAAACTGCTGGATGCCGTGATCCGGCTACTGGCCGACGCCATCGACGCCAAGAGCCCCTACACCGGCGGGCACTGCGAGCGGGTGCCGCAGTTGGCTGAGTCGCTGATGCTGCGCATGTGCGAGGCCGACGAGGGGCCTTTTGCCCAGGTGAGCATGACCGATGCCGAGCGCTACGAGTTCCGCCTGGGTGCCTGGCTGCATGACTGTGGCAAGGTCACAAGCCCCGAGCACATCATCGACAAAGCCACCAAGCTGGAGACGCTGTACAACCGCATTCACGAGGTGCGAATGCGCTTCGAGGTGCTGTGGCGCGATGCCGAGCTGGACTACTGGAAGCAGCATGTTTCGGGTGTGGACCCGGTGCGTCTGCAGCGGGAGCTGCTGCAGCGGCGCGAGCAGCTACTGGACGACTTCGCCTTTGTGGCCCGCAGCAATGTGGGCGGCGAGTTCATGGCCGAGGCCGACATTGCCCGCCTCAAGGCCATTGGCCGCCAGTTGTGGCAGCGGCATTTTGACGACCGCCTGGGCCTGTCGGCCACCGAAATGGGGCGGCTGGCGAATGTGCCGGTGCGGCCTCTGCCCGCCAACGAGCCGCTACTGTCCGACCGGCCCGAGCATATCGTGCCCTGGGGCATGCGCAGGCCCCCGGTGGAGCCCGGCAACCCGGCTAACCGCTGGGGTTTTGACATGGTGCTGCCGCCCCACGAGGCGCACCTGGGCGAGCTGCACAACCTGTCGATACAGCGCGGCACGCTCACGGCGGAAGACCGTTTCAAGATCAACGACCACATCGTGCAGACCATCATCATGCTCAGCAGCCTGCCGTTTCCGCCGCACCTGGCGCGTGTGCCGATGATTGCGGGTTCGCACCACGAAAAGCTGGATGGCACTGGCTACCCGCGCCGCCTCAAGGCCGCCGAACTGACCCTTGCCGACCGGGTGATGACTCTGGCTGACATTTTCGAGGCGCTGACGGCGGCAGACCGTCCCTACAAACCGCCCAAGACGCTGTCCGAGTCGCTCAAAATCATGACCCACATGGTGCGCGACCGGCACATCGATGCTGAGGTGTTCCGGTTTTTCCTGGCCAGTGGTGTTTGGCGCGAGTATGCCGAGCAGTTCCTCGCGCCTTCGCAGCGTGATGCGGTGGATGTGGACGCCATCCTGGCGTCGCTGGCCTGATCAAGTCAGGCAGGGGCTTTGCAAGCGGCGTGCAGGAGAGGGCCCGGCCCCGGTTGCGTCAGAACAGTTCGACGTCGTCGTTGGCGACCTTGGCAGCGAGGTGGCCATTGCTCACCAGGTCGTCATAGAAGCAGACCTGGTTACGGCCATGCTCCTTGGCGTAGTAGAGCGCCTGATCGGCCTGGCCCAGGATCTCGACGGGCGAGCCCTTGGTGGTGCAGACAAAGCCCAGGCTCACCGTGACCCGACCCACCTGGGGAAAGTTGTACTCCTGCACTGCCAGCCGGAAGCGGTTGAATACTTTGTGGGCTGTACTCAGTGTGGTGGAGCGCAGCAGAACCACAAACTCCTCGCCGCCAAAGCGGAAGATGCGGTCGTGGCTGCGGAACGAGTTGCGCAGAATGTTGGCGATCAGAATCAGCACTTCGTCGCCATAAAGATGGCCGAAACGATCGTTGACCTGCTTGAAGTGGTCGATGTCCACCACGGCCAGCCACTGTTGTACAGGTTCGTGCTCGTTAGCCATCGAGCTATCGTCGACCACGAGCGATTCATTGGCGGCGCTGGTGCGGCTGGCCAGCCCGCTCATGGTGTGTCGTGAAAACTGCTCGTCAAAGGTCTTGCGGTTGAACAGCCCCGTCAGTGCATCGCGTTCGCTGTAGTCGAGCAGGCTCTGGTAGTTCTGGTACACCTGGAACACGCCCATGAGCACGTCGAGCTTATGTGCCGAGAATGGGCGCGACTGTGTGATTTCCAGGCAGGTGCTGACCTTGTCATGCATCCACACCGGCAGCCACAGTACATACCGGCCCTTGCGCGGCGAGGCCAGGGCGCTTTCGCCGTGGGTCTCCACGCACCCGCGCAGAGCTGGGTAGTTCTCCAGCGGCTCGCGGCGAGGGTCTGCAGCGGCTTCAGAGTCGGTGGAGACCAGCTGGCCGTCGTCGACCCAGGTGCGAGGACGCACATGGGGCACGCCTGCGTCGGTAAAAAGCTCCAGGGCCCGCACTTCGGTGATGCTGCTGAGCTTTTGCAGCGTGGACAGCACCGACACCTCCAGCCGCAGGTGATCGCGGTGGCCAGTCATTTCCACCAGGTTTTGCAGGATGGGTTTCATAGGCGGTGTTTATCGGGCCGGTCGTGGCATGGTTGGCTGGTACTGCGGCTAGGTGCGTCGCACGAACACTACATCCCACACCCCGTGCCCGAGCCGCAGGCCGCGGTTTTCGAACTTGGTGAGGGGGCGGTAGTCGGGCTGTGGCGCAAAGCCGGTCGCGGTGTTCTGGAGCAGGGGCTCGGCGCTCAGCACCTGCAGCATCTGCTCAGCGTAGGGTTGCCAGTCGGTTGCGCAATGCAGGTAGCCGCCAGGTTTGAGGCGGGCGGCCAGCTTGGCCACCAGCGGGGGCTGGATCAGGCGGCGCTTGTTGTGCTTCTTCTTGTGCCAGGGGTCGGGGAAGAAGATGTGCACACCGTCCAGGCAAGCTTCGGGCAGCATGTGGTCGATGACCTCCACGGCGTCGTGCTGCAGGATGCGGATGTTGGTCAGGCCCTGCTCGCCGATGCGCTTGAGCAGCGCGCCCACGCCAGGCTCGTGCACTTCACAGCACAAGAAGTTGTCGTCAGGGCGCACGCGGGCAATGTGGGCCGTGGCCTCGCCCATGCCAAACCCGATTTCGAGCACCAGAGGGGCGCTGCGGGCAAAGGCGGTGGCTGCGTCCAGCGGGGCAGGGGCGTACGAAAGCACAAATCGGGGGCCAAAGTCTTCGAAGGCCTTGGCTTGGCCGGTGGTGGTGCGGCCGGCGCGGCGCACAAAGCTCTTGATGGTCTTGGGGTGGGTCACGCCCGCAGGCGCTGCACCTGCGGCGGATGGAGCTACAGCGGGTGCTGTGCTCACGGGGGCGGTAGCAAGGGTCGGTTCAATCACGGTGAGCCATTGTAGTGACGTCGCCACGCCGCAACCCACTGTGTCTGTGCGTCGCCCAGGCTATTGTTGTACGGATGTTCCAGAGCGGGCAGACCCAGCACTTGTGCCGCCCGCGACAGGGCCTGCAGCGGGGCACTCAGGTCCAGTGCGCTGGCGCCATTCTGTTTGGAGAGTTTCTCGCCGTTGGCACCGCAGACCAGCGGGGTGTGCAGATAACGGGGCGTGGGCAAACCCAGGGCTTGCTGCAGCAGGATCTGGCGTGGGGTGTTGTCTGCCAGGTCCTCGCCGCGCACCACGTCAGTGATGCCTTGGTCTGCGTCGTCCACCACCACGGCCAGCTGGTAGGCCCAGAGCCCGTCGGCACGGTGCAGCACAAAGTCGCCCACGGTGAGGGCCACCTCCTGCTGTTGCGGGCCCAGGCGGCGGTCGTGCCAGTGCAAAAGGTTGTTTGCTATTGAATTAATAGCTTGTGAGGTATGTCCATCGCGCGGAGGGGCCTGTTTTTGCTTGAAATCTGTAGCATTGAAGCGCCATGATCGCCCGGTGCGGCCCTGCAGCCCGAGGCGGCAGGTGCCGGGGTAGGGCAGCACGGCATGGCGTTCGCGCGCATGGCCCAGCGCCGCCTGGGCGTCTTCGATGTCCTTGCGCGAGCACGCGCAGGGGTAGGCGTGGCCGAGGGCTACGAGCTGGTCCAGCGCCCGTCGGTAGCGCGCCGAACGCGCCGATTGCCACTGCGGCGGCGCGTCGGGCACCAGGCCGCAGGTGGCCAGCTGCTGCAGGATGAACTCGTCGGCGCCCGGAACGCAGCGGGGCGTATCCACGTCTTCGATGCGCACCAGCCACTGGCCGCCGTGGGCCCGTGCGTCCAGCCAGCTGGCCAGGGCTGCGACAAGGGAGCCCGCGTGCAGCGGGCCGGTGGGAGAGGGGGCAAAGCGGCCCACGTAGCGCCCTGCGGCGCCCGTGGTCGTGGTCATGCCACCGCGAGTGCCAGCTCCAGGCCCGACACGAAGGCGTCTTCCACGCGGTGCCCCAGGCACCAGTCGCCGCAGGCACCCAGGCCCATGGTGATGTCCCACAGGTGGGTCTTGCCGAGGGGGTGGGTGGTCTGTGCATAGCGCCAGCGGCGCGTGTCGGCGTGGGCTGGGGTGGCGCGGATGCCGGTCACTTCGGCAAAGGCCTTGAGCAGCTTGGCCTGCACGCGGGCTTCGTCGTCTTCAAGGTGTTCGGCCGACCAGGCAGGGCTGGCCTGCACCGTCCAGCGCTCGACCACGTTTCGGCCTGGCTTGGACGACTCGCGCGCCAGCCAGGCGATGCGGTGATGCGTGCTGCGTGCCGCATTCCACTGCGGGCCCAGCGTGGTCAGGCCTGGGCGCACGGCCTGGGGGTAGGCCAGCATCAGCGTCCAGCAGGGAGCGATGGCCACCTTGGACAAAGCGTCGGTCAGGGAGGTGTCCACCGCCGAGCTGGCCAGCAGCGCTTGTGCGGGCACGGCAGGCTGGGCCAGCAGCACGGCATCAAAACCGGCGTAGACGTGCTGGCTGCCGCCTGGCCCTTCGGTGCGCAGCTGCCAGCCAGGGGTGTTCAGGGGGTCCGGTTCGATGCGGGTCACACGGGTGTCGGTGAGGAGCTGGCCTGCCAGGCGCAGCGGTTCAGCCCAGGTGCTCACCAGGGTCTGCATGCCGGGGCTGGCTACCCAGTGCGCTTCGCGGTGGGGCAGGCCGGCTGCGGCCACGCGGCCCGCGGCGTCCAGCACCTGCACGGAATTGGCGCTCCAGCGCTTGCAGATGCCAGGCACGGTGTCGATGGCACGGGCAAAACGTGGGTCACGCACGGTGAAATACTGGGCGCCCGCGTCAAAGTTGCCAAAAGGTGAGTCGATGGTGGCAGTGCGGCCGCCTGCCTTGGAGGATTTCTCGAACACTGTGACACGGTGCCCGGCCTGCACGAGGGTACGGGCGCAGGCGATGCCTGCCATGCCTGCGCCGATGATGGCGAAGTGGCGCTGGGGTTTGCCAGACAGGGTGGCAGGGGCTGCGGGTGCCGCAACGGGGGCGGTGGTAGGGGCGCTGGTGCGTCGGAGCCGTTTGGCAGGGCGAGGATCGGGTGTGCTCATGGAAGGCCTTTCGGTGACGGTCGGCAGGTGAAATGCAATGCAAAACCAACAGGAACCACTCTACACGCGCCCAGGAGATACGGGCGCTTGATCGGGGTCAGAAATGATGGTGGTTTTCCAGCAGAGCGCGGCGTGTGGCGGGGCTTTGCAGCTGGTTCAGCCACCACTGCAGCGCCCGGCCTGGTGCGGTGAAGCCCGGGCCGCCCCAGGCGTAGTGCACACGCACGTTGCGCTCGGGCCGGGCCACACGGCGTGCAACCAGGCGACCCGCCTCCAGGTAGGGACGCACCATGGGCTCAGGCAGAAAGCCTCCGCCCAGCCCGCGCAGCTGCACCTGCACCTTGGCCTGCATGGTGTCCACGGTAAGAACGTCCTGCCCGCCCAGCAGGCCCATGGTGGCGCCGCCGCGTGTGGCCGAGTCAGCCACGGCCACTGCGCGGTGCTCCAGCAGGGTCGCGTCGGAGATGGGTTCCGGCGCTGAGGCCAGCGGATGGTGGGGAGCCACCACGTAGATGAACAGCACATCGCCCAGCAATGCCTGCTGCAGGCCTGCCACGTTGTTGCCTGCCACTGATACGCCGATGGCCAGGTCGGCACGGCCCGAGGTGAGGGCCTCCAGCGTGCCGGTCATGATGCCATCGCGCAGCTTCAGGCGCGTGGGCGGCTGCATGGCATAGAACGCGTCCACCAACTCCAGCATGGTGTGGGGCGAGACGATGCCGTCGATGGAGAGCGTGAGCTGCGGCTCCCAGCCCGTGGCCACCCGGCGCACACGGTGGGCTACGGCGTCGATGTCCTGCAGCAGGCGCGCGCCTTCGCGCAGCAGCTCAACCCCGGCCTCGGTGGGGCGGGCCTGGCGTGCGCTGCGGTCGAAAAGCAGAACATCCAGCGCATCCTCGATCTGGCGCACGCGGTAGGTGAGGGCACTGGGCACCAGGCCCAGTTGCCGCGCAGCGGCGGCAAAGCTGCCTGCCTCGGCAATCACCTGCAGCATGGTCAGCGCATCGGGGGTGAGGACATCGCGGGCGTTTTGCATGGTGACGCCATGTTAATTCAGATTGTTTGAATATTCCCGTCAATTCATCTGCCCCCGCAGGCAGGCTTGCAATCCTACAGTCGAGTCATCAAAGGAGCCATCACCATGCTGACTGTTCGTAAATCGCAAGACCGGGGCCACGCCGACCATGGCTGGCTCAACTCATTCCATAGCTTCTCGTTTGCGGGTTACTACGATCCGGCCCATATGGGCTTTGGCAACCTGCGGGTCATCAACGAAGACCGCATCGCGCCAGGCACCGGGTTTGGCACCCATGGCCACCGTGACATGGAAATCATCAGCTACGTGCTGTCGGGCGAACTCGCCCACAAGGACAGCATGGGCAACGTCAAGGGCATACCGCCCGGCGACGTGCAGCGCATGAGCGCGGGCACGGGCGTTCAGCACAGCGAGTTCAACCACGCTGCAGGCCAGACCACGCATTTCCTGCAGATCTGGATTGAGCCCAATGTGCGAGGTATTCCCCCTAGCTACGAGCAGAAAACCTTTGCCGAAGTCGATAAGCGGGGCGTGTTGCGCCTGGTGGCATCGCCCGATGGCGCCCAGGGCTCGGTGAAGATCCATGCCGATGCGGCCCTGTACGCGGGCTTGCTGAATGGCGCTGAATCCGCCACGCTGGCGCTCAACCCCGCCCGCAAGACCTATGTGCACCTGGTGCGTGGCGCGCTGACTGCCAACGGCCAGGCCCTGTCGGGCGGCGATGCCCTGCTGATGGAAAAGGAAACCATCTTGTCGTTGACCGATGGCCGCGACGCCGAGGTGCTGGTGTTTGACCTGGCCGCCTGATCTCTGGATCGATTTTTTCTCAGTCCCCTTCACTCAGGAGTTCTTCACCATGTTCACCTCCCTGCAAAACCCCCTGGCCCTGGCATCGCGCCTGCTGCTGGCTGCGCTGTTCCTGCCTGCGGGCATCAGCAAGCTCACCGGCTTTGCCGGTACCGTGGGCTACATCACGTCCGTGGGCCTGCCCATGCCCACGGTGGCGGCCGCCATTGCGGCAGCGGTGGAAGTGCTGGGCAGCCTGGCGCTGATCTTTGGCGTGGGCACCCGGTTTGCTGCCCTGGCACTGGCCTTCTTCACGCTGGTGGCCAGCTTTTTCTTCCACGCCTACTGGAGTCTGCCTGCCGACAAGCAGATGATGCAGCAGCTCATGTTCTTCAAGAACGTGGGCGTGACTGGCGGCCTGCTGGCTCTGGCAGCCTTCGGCGCTGGCGCCTGGAGTCTGGACGCGCGTCGTCTGGGCCGCTGAGTCGGCGTGTGTGAATGAATGGGCCTGTAGCCTGCAGTGCTACAGGTTCTGGCGTTCAATCCGCCTTGGCTGGTTGTTTTTGTCCCTTTTATCGTTCCCCCATCGTTTCAACAGGAGTTTTCTCATGGCACAGATCGCAGTTGTCTACCACTCGGGTTACGGTCATACACAACGCCTGGCGCAAGCCGTGGCCGAGGGCGCGGGCGCCCAGCTGGTCGCCATTGATGCCGAGGGCAACCTGCCCGAAGGCGGCTGGGAAACGCTGGCCGCAGCCAGCGCCATCATCTTTGGCTCGCCCACCTACATGGCTGGCCCCAGCTGGCAGTTCAAGAAGTTTGCCGACGCCTCATCCAAGCCCTGGTTCAGCCAGGCCTGGAAAGACAAGCTTTTCGCAGGGTTTACCAATAGCGCCAGCACCAATGGCGACAAGCAGGTCACGCTGGACTATCTGTTCCACCTGGCCATGCAGCATGGCGGGGTGTGGGTGGGCACCGGCATGATGCCCGCCAACTCCAAGGCCGCAACGCGCAACGATGTGAACTGGCTTGGCTCGTTCAGTGGTGCCATGGCGCAGTCGCCGTCTGACGCCTCGGCCGCCGAGATGTTCCCCGGCGACCTGGAGACTGGCCGCCAGTTTGGCCAGCGCGTGGCGGACGTGGCCCGCCGCCTTGACCGTTGAGCGGGCTGTTTGCCGCTAAAGTGGCGCGCCCAGACACACCAAGGAGAACACCCCATGGCAGTTGAGTTGCGGCGCGTCGCTGGCGCGCCCATGGCCCAGGTCGTGCACATCCGTACGCACGACCTCGTGGCCGATGGCAGTGTGGAGGAGGGCGGCACCGACAGCGGCCCCAGCCCGCATGACCTGTATGACGCAGCACTGGGGGCCTGCAAGGCGCTCACGGTGCTGTGGTATGCACGCCGCAAGGGCTTGCCGGTGGAGGATGTGCAGACTGTGGTCGAGCACGATGCGTCGGCCGAACGCACGGGCGTCTACCGCCTCGCTACCCGGCTGCAGGTCCGCGGGGATCTCAACGATGCGCAGATCGCAGAGCTGGAAGCCGTGGCGCAGAAATGCCCCGTGCACAAGCTGATGACCACGGTGACAACCGAGATCAGCACTTCGGTGGAGCTTGTGCCATGAGCGAAGCACCCAGCTTTCTGCAGCTCAGGGGCCATGCCAAGGACCTGGGCGGTGGCTTCACCGTGCGCCGCCTGCTGCCCGCAGTGCAGCGCAAGGCCGTGGGGCCATTCCTGTTCTTTGACCACTTTGGCCCGGTGACGGTGTTGCCTGGCGACAGCCACGATGTGCGGCCCCATCCGCACATTGGCCTGGCCACGGTGACCTATCTGTTCTCTGGCGCCATCATGCACCGCGACAGCCTGGGCTGCGTGCAGCAGATTGAGCCCGGCGCCATCAATTGGATGACGGCGGGCCGGGGCATCGTGCATTCCGAACGGCGCCCAGAAAGCCTGGCAAACCAGTCCTATGAGAACCACGGCATCCAGCTGTGGACGGCGCTGCCGGTAGCGCATGAAGAGGCGGATCCGTCTTTTGCGCACACACCTGCAGCGGATATTCCCGAGGTGCATGTGGCCGGTACCGGTGGCGCCGCAGGCGCCACGGTGCGTGTGCTCATCGGCACGGCCTTTGGCCAGACCTCGCCGGTGGCCACCTTGTCGCCCACGCTGTACCTGGATGTGCAGCTGTCCGCAGGCGCTGCGCTGGAGATCCCGGCGCTGGCGCAGGAAATGGCGGTCTACACCGTGGACCAGCCAGTGCAGCTCAACGGCCAGCCTCTGGATGCGCAGTTGCTGGGCGTGGTCGAGGCCGGGCAGGGCATGCACCTCGCGGCCCCGGCCAATGCGGCGGCCCGGCTGATGGTGATTGGCGGTGATGCGCTGGATGTCCCGCGCCACATGTGGTGGAACTTTGTGTCCAGCCGCAAGGAGCGCATCGTGCAGGCTGCGCAAGACTGGGATGCTCAGCGTTTTGACCCCGTGCCGGGCGAGACGGAGTTCATCCCGCTGCCGCCCCAGCGCTTCAAGGCGGACTGAAGCCGCCCTTGGTCATGCCTTTTCAGGCCTTGACCGTGCCACACCCCTGCCGGAGCAGGGGGATCAGCTCCGCCTCGGGCACGGGGCGGCTGAAGTGGTAGCCCTGCCCCTGGTCACAGCCCAGGCCTTGCAGGATCTGTACATGGCGGGCTTCCTCCACCCCTTCGGCCACGATGGCAAATCCCAGGCTCTGGCCCATGCGCACCACGGCCGAGACAATGGTCACGTCCTGCGTGCTGCGGTGCAGGTCGCGGATGAAGGCCTGGTCGATCTTGAGCGTATCCACTGGCAGGTTTTTCAGGTACGACAGGGATGAATACCCGGTGCCGAAATCGTCGATGGCAATGCTGTAGCCCAGCTCCTTGATGGCGATGAACTTGCCGGTCACGTCCTCCAGCCCGCTGATCAACGCACTTTCGGTCACTTCAAGCTGGATCAGGCGCGGGATGTCGCGGTCTTCGGTGGCGATGGCGCGCAGCGTCTGCAGCAGGCGGGGGCTGCGGAACTGCGCCGCTGCCACGTTCACCGCCACGGGCACTTCGGTGCCTAGCGTGTCGCGCCAGCGCCGTGCGGCGGCGATGGCTTCGCGCAGCACCCAGTCGCCGATATCAATGATGAGGCCGCTTTCTTCTGCAATGGGGATGAAGCTGGCGGGCGGGATGCGGCCAAGCTGCTGGCTTTCCCAGCGCAGCAGGGCTTCCACACCCGCCACCCGGCCTGTCGCCAGGTCCACCTTGGGCTGGTAGGCCAGCCAGAACTCGCCCTGGGCCAGCGCGGTACGCAGGCCGTTCTCAACACTCAGCCGCCGCGACGACTCCTGCAGCTGCCGGTCGTCAAAGACGCAATAGGTGTTGCGCCCAAGCTTCTTGGCGGCATACATCCCCATGTCCGCGCGGCTCACCAGTTCGGCTGGCGTGCTGCCGTGGTCTGGGAAGAAGCTGATGCCCACCGACGGCGTGACGTGCAGCTGGTAGCCTTCAAGGCTGAAAGGGCGGCGGATCTGGTTCATCAGATCTTGCGCCAGCGCAATGGCCTGATCGTCTCCGTCCAGCTGAGGCAACACCACCAGAAACTCGTCGCCACCATGGCGCGTGACCCAGGCTGGGGGCATCACGGTGGCCTGCAGGCGCAGCGCCAGCTGGCGCAGCAGCAGATCGCCCACCTGGTGGCCCAGGGTGTCATTGATGTCCTTGAAGTTGTCCAGATCGATAAAGAGCAGGGCCAGGCGGCCCTGGGCAGCCCGCGATCGGGTCAGGTCCTGCGGCAGGTCGCGTGCAAGCTTGGAGCGGTTGCCCAGGCCGGTGAGCGGGTCGTGGAAGGCCTGGAAGACGATCTGCCGCTCTTTGTCGATTTCTTCGGAGATGTCGCGCAGCACCAGCAGCAGCACCACGTCCCCCGGGTTGTGCAGGGGCACAGCATTGAGTTCTGCCACAAAGGCCCGCGCGTGTGCGGGTGCGATGCGCAGCTCACCGCGGACCCGCTGGGGCTTTCCGGATTGACGGGCCTGTTCCAGCCATTCGCCGCGCAGCTCGCCACTGGCTTCGTCATGCAGCCGGAACAGGTTGTGCCAGGGCTGCCCTTGCAGGTCTGGCTCGGCCATACCAAGCAGGCGCGCCGCTGCACCGTTGGCGTAGGCCACCTCGCCTGCACCATTCAGGGCCAGCACGCCGTCGCTCAGCGCACCCAGCGTGGCCTCGATCTCCTGCACGCGCGCTCGAAGCGCACGCTCGGCCAGCAGACGCAGTCCGGCTTCGGTGGCACGTTCGGTGTGGAACCGGTTGAGGGCATCCACCAAGGCGTCCAGTTCGTCGGGCTGAGTGCCGCTGGAGCGGCGCTGCAGGCGGATGCGGTCCTGGTTATCCAGTGGGTTCAGCCCGGTGACGGCCCGCGCCAGGGCCGACAGGTGGCGCATGATGAGCCAGCGCACGATGACCACCAGCATGGCGGAAATGCTGGCGATCTGCAGCAGCTGGGCAATGGCAATGCGCCAGGCGGTTTCGGCCTGCTGGGCGCGTAGCGCGGTGTAGGACTCGTACACGCGGATCTCGCCCAGCTGCGAGCGGCCCGGCGTGGAGTTGGCAGGGTCTGCAATGGGGATGGTCCAGGTGGTATCGACAGGGGGGAGCTCACCGGGGCGCGAGACCGTCATCACCGTACGTTCTCCGTCCAGAACATCGGCGCGCACGATGGCGCCTTCGCCGACCATGCCCGTGAGCAGGGCGTGCAGGCTGGCATTGTTGAAGTTCCAGAGGCTATCGCTGAGTGCGGGCAGGTTCTGCTGCACGCTGCGCTGGGCCTGCTCATGCGCCCGTTGCAGTAGCAGGGCCCTCTCTTGCCAGACGGTGACCCCGGTGATCGCCGCAAATGCCACCAGGCTGACCACAACCACCCAGGCCAGGGTTTTTGCGGTCAGTGAGGAGGGCTTGAAGGAGCGCATGGGCCGTGGTGGTAGTACCTGCGCCATGACTGCACGGCCGGTTGTCAGGGAGGCGAGCAATGATCTTGCCAGCGCGTTTGAAGCCATTATGGAGGCGCCTGGACATTGACACAACGCACACAGGTGGTTACGTTATTTCTTCCGTGGTTAAAAAAGGAGCACACCATGCGACGCCATCTTTGCCTTCTTTGGGCCTTGCTGCTGGTGTGTGTGGGGGGCGCCAGCGTTCAGGCCGAGACGCTGCGCATTGCCACCGGCGAGTTGCCGCCCTATGCCAGCTCGGCGAGGGCTGACCAGGGGATGTCCCTGCACATCGTGCGCCAGGCGTTTGCCAAGGCCGGGGTGCAGGTGGAGTATGTGTTTTTGCCCTGGACGCGGGCCCTGGTCGAGACGCGCGATGGCAAGTGGGACGCCACCGCCGCCTGGGGTCGAAACGCCGAGCGCGACAAGGGGTTTCTGGTCAGCGACAACGTGCTGACCGAGCAGTGGCAGATCCTGTACCGCAGTGACCGAAACTTCACCTGGAGCAGCCTGCAGGACTTGGCGGGCCTGCGCATTGGTGTGGTGGCCGACTACACCTACACACCCGTGTTTTGGCGCATGGTCAAGGATGGCACCCTGCGCGCGGATGTGGCGCCCGACGATGTGAGCAACCTCAACAAGCTGCTGGCGGGCCGCGTTGACTTGGTGCCGCTGGACCGCAATGTGGCTTGCGACCTGCTGGGTGCCAAGTTCACGGGCGAGCAGGCGCGCCGCGTGCGGGCGCACCCCAAGCTGTTTGTGCCCGACTTCACGACCCACCTGATGATGAGCGAGAAGCTGCCCGCCAGCGCCAAGCGCATGGAGGCTTTCAACCGGGGGCTGAAAGCGCTGCGCCAGTCGGGGGAGTACGGCAAGATCCTGCAGCAGCAGCCCTGTTCCGCCGATCTGGCGCAGGCGCTGCAGGGTGGCTGAAGATGCCGGTTGGAATTTCTGGTTAAAAAGGCGGTTCCCGCGCGATGGGTAAGCCCTTTTAGCTATTGATTTTGTAGCTTTCGCTGTCTGCTGCACGCAGGTCCGTTGCGAGCACGGCACGCTCGTCAAACACAAAACACCCGCCGTGGTAATGCGCGCCGTCGGTCAGTTCAAAGTACTTGAGGATGCCGCCCTCCAGCTGGTAGACATGTTGCAGGCCTTCCTCGCGCATGAGGATGGCCGCCTTTTCGCAGCGGATGCCGCCCGTGCAAAAGCTCACCACGGTTTTGTCGTGCAACTCGGCCTTGTGGGCGCGCAGGGCGGGCGGAAACTCGGTGAACTTGTCGATGCGCCAGTCGATAGCGTTGTCGAAGGTGCCAGCATCCACCTCAAAGGCGTTGCGTGTGTCGAGTGTGACCACCTCGCGACCCTCGTCGTCATGGCCCTGCGCAAGCCATCGGTGCAGCGTGGCCGGGTCCACCGACGGTGCGCGTCCTTCGGCGGGCCGGATGGTGGGGTGGTCCATGCGGATGATCTCGCGCTTGACCTTGACCAGCATCTTGCGAAACGGCACCGTGGCAGACCAGCTCTCCTTGGGCTGCACGTCGGCAAACCGGGCGTCGGTGCGCAACTGCCCGACAAAGCCGCGCACCGCATCGGCAGGCCCCGCCAGAAAGAAGTTGATGCCTTCTTCGGCCAGCAGGATGGTGCCCTTGAGTTGTGCGGCCACCGCGCGTTCGTGCAGCACCTCACGCAGCGCAGCAGCATCGGGCAGCGGCACAAACTTGTAGCAGGAGATGTTGAGGACGGTGTGGGTGGTATTCACGGCAGTAAAAATGCACAAAGGCCCGCTGGCGGGCCTGTGGGTCACAGTGGCCGGGTTGCGCTCGGGGGCGCAGCCGGACGTGTTCACTTTTTCTCAGGCGGCGGGTGACAGTAGCGTGGTTTCTATCTTGTTGGCCAGTTGGGCGATGGCCAGCGCCGCCGGGCAGCCAGGGGTTTGCAACAGCAGCAGCTGGCGGCGCATCACTGCATCGCGCACCGATGGGTCGGCGGGAATGTCGCCCATGTGGATCAGACGCATGGGGCGGCCCGATTCGGTGCTCACAAAGCGGTCTAGCACCTGCTGCAGCTGGCTGGTAATGGCGCGACCGTCGCCGGGGCGCGCGGCCTGGTTGATGACCATGCGCACATGCTGGCGCTTTTGCTGCATGGCCAGCACTTTGATGGCGGCGTAGGCGTCGGTCAGCGATGTGGGCTCGGGCGTGGCCACGATCAGAACCTCGGAGGCCAGGGACACCGAGAACAGCACAACGTCGGAGATGCCAGCGCCGGTGTCTAGCAGCACCACGTCGTAGCGCGGGGTGAGCGCCTGGATCACACTCAAGAATTGGTTGCGAACTTCGGGCGTGAGGCGCGAATACTCCACCATGCCGGAGCCCGCCAGCAGCACATCGAAACCGCCGGGGGCGGCAATGACGGCGTCGTCCAGCGCAGCTTTGCCAGTGAAGACGTCGTGCAGCGTGATCTTGGGATGCAGGTTCAGCACCACGTCCAGGTTGGCCAGGCCCAGGTCGGCGTCCAGCACGAGCACGCGCTGGCCCCGGCGGGTGAGGGCGGCGGCGAGGTTGGCGGAAACAAAGGTTTTGCCCACGCCACCCTTGCCGCTGGTGACAGCAATGATGCGTGCGCCATCCTGGGCGGCGGGTGTTGGTATGGCGGGGCCTGCAGAGGCTGCAGGCGTGGTGGGTTGAGGGGTCAGCGCGTCGCTCATCATCTAACTTTCAGTAGGCGCTGCCTGTGGGGTTGGGGTCCAGCGGGGGCAGGTCGCCCCAACCCGATGGGGTGTAGAGCGGGCCAAACAACAGGCTTTTCTCTTCGGCACTGACGGTGCTGTCGGGTTGCTCCTCAATGCTGATGCGGTTGCGTCCGGCCGATTTGGCCTGGTAGAGCTGGTGGTCGGCGCGGTCGGTCCACAACAAGGTGGTGGAGCGGATCCACTGCATGGCAAAGGCGCCGCCGACACTCACCGTCACGTTCAGTTCCACCCCAGGCGAGATTCGGATGGGCGTGTTGGCAACGGCCCGGCGGATGCGCTCGGCCACCACGCGGCCAAAGGCCGCCTGACAGGCTGGCAGCACCACGGCGAACTCCTCGCCGCCATAGCGGGCCAGGGTATCCATGGGGCGCACGCAGGCGCTGAGCGTGCGTGCCACCGATTGCAGCACTACATCGCCCGCCGGGTGACCATGCGTGTCGTTCACCTTCTTGAAATGGTCGATATCGAGCATGAGCAGCAGGGCTGCTTCGCCCGAGCGCGTCACGCGGTCAATCTCGCGTTCCAGCACGGCACGGAAATGCCGGCGGTTGGCCAGGCCCGTGAGTGGGTCTTTGAGGGACAGCTCGCACAGGCCGTCGATCAGGCCTTGCAAGTAGCACGAAGGGCTTTCCCGGTGCAACGCTGCTTCGCTGCCGCCGGCCTGAGCGACCAGCGCGTGAGCAGTGTCCAGGCGAAGTTCGCGCAGATCTACTAGATGGGAGGCCGCAGAGTCAGACACAAATCGAGCAAAGAGAGTTTGCGCAGTGTACCAGTGGCAGGGGCTGGCCAGCCCCTGCCCGGGGTGTAGGTAAAACCCGGGCAGTGGCTTGCCTGGCGGCGTTCATGCCCTGGCGACAGGCTCGGGCAACTGCTGCATGGCCATCAGCATGTCGGCGTCGGTGCGGTACATGGCCAGCCCGGCGCGCGCCTGCAGCAGGCCCGCCTGCCTGAGCACCTGCTCGGCGGGCAGCTTGAGGCCGCTCAGGTGCAGGGTTCCGCCCCTGGATTGCATCAGCGCCAGCAGCTGCGCGAAGGTCTCCACCCCTGTAACGTCGATGCGGTTGATGGGCTGGGCCAGCAGGCACAGGTGCACCACGTCGGGGTGTTGGGCCAGGTGCTCGGCCACCCGCCGCTCAAGCGCACTGGCCGAGGCAAAGTCGAGCTCGGCGTCCATGCGCAGTGCCAGCAACCGGGGCGCCAGTGGGGGCAGGTGCCACAGGTGGCGGTCGCGCAGGCTGCCGTCGGGGTGCAGGCCCACTTCAATAATGCGCGGGTGCAGCCGCTGGTAGAGAAAGTGGCTCAGGTTGACCAGCAGCCCCACCAGCACGCCCCAGTACATGCGCGGCGCCGTGGCCAGGGTCAGGGCAAAGGTGATACCACCGATCACGGCCTCGACCCGCGACACCCGCCACAGCCGCAGCAGCGTGCCGGGCTTGATGAGGCTGGTCACGGCCGTGACCACCACAGCAGCCAGCACCGACTGCGGCACGTGGTACAGCGCGGGTGTAAGCCACAGCAGCGCCACCAGCACCAGGCTCAGCGCAAACAGCGTGGCCCAGCCGCTTTTGGCTCCGGCATAGAGGTTGATGGCCGAGCGGGAGAACGACGCGCTGGTGGCGAAGCTGCCGCACAGGCCGCTGCTGATCTTGGCCAGGCCTTGGCCGATCAGGTCCTGGTTTTCGTTCCATTGTTCCCCCGAGCGCTGGCTCTCGACCTTGGCACTGGAGGCCGTTTCCAGAAAGCTCACCAGCGTGACCACCAGCACAGGCATCACCAGGGCCGAAAAGCTGGACCAAGGCAAGGCTCCCGGCCAGTAAGGGGCGGGCAGGCCCGAGGGCAGGGCTCCCACCACTGCGCCACCGGCGTCGGCATACCCCAGGGCCCAGCTCAGTGCGCCTGCAGCCCCCACGATCACGATGGCAGCCGGAAAACTCGGCCGCCAGCGGCGCGCCAGCACCAGCAGCGCGAGGCTGCCCAGCCCGAAGGCGGCGGCCGTCAGGTCGAACAGGCCGGGCGAGGGGGTGGTCAGCAGGGTGCTCCACTCTGCGGCCCGCAGGCCGGTGAGCGCACCGAGCTGCGAACCCAGAATCAGCAGAGCCGCGGCCTGCGTGAAGCCATTGAGCACAGGCGAGGTGACCAGGTTCAGCAGCCACCCAAACCTCGCCAGCCCCATCACCAGCTGCAGCAGGCCCGAGAGCATGGCCATCCACGCCGCCATGGCCACCCACTGGGCGCTGCCTGGCTCAGCCAGGCCGGTGAGCGAGGCGCCAATCAGCAGACTGGTGAGTGCCGTTGGCCCCACGCCAAGCCGGGTGGAGGCACTGAACAGCACAGCGATTAACGCAGGGATCAGCGAGGCGTAGATCCCCGTGACCAGCGGCATGCCCGCCAGCGCGGCATAGGCGACACCCTGTGGCACCAGCATCAGGCCCACGGTCATGCCTGCCCAGAACTCGCCCTTGAGCATGTGGCGGTCAGGACGGGGCCATGTGAGAAACGGAAACCAGCGGGTCAGCAACGGCGAAATCATTGCCCGATTGTCGCGTGTCAATGCAAGGAATTTGCCGTCGCGAGGGGCTACCGCCCGGCATGGCAGCCCGGCACCGTCCTACAGGCTCTTCGGCCCTGTCTGACCCACATGCCGTATGGGGCTGCCTACAGTGAGGTGAGGGCCATGTTTCAACCGAAAGGAGTCGCAGCATGAACAACTCGACAATGACCAGTTTCCACCCCACCCATCGTGTGGCCAGCCTGCTGGCGGTGAGCGCTCTGGCCCTGGGCCTCGCGGCCTGTGGCAAGACCGAAGAGCCCACAGTGGGCCAGCGGCTCGACTCTGCCGTCGAGAAAACCGGGCAAGCCACTGCCGATGCCCGCGCCAAAGCCGAGGCTGCCATGCAGAGTGCGGAAACCAAGATGGAGCAGGGCGCAGCCAGCGCTGAAGCGACAGCCAAGCAGGCCGCCGGTGCCGCCAAGGGTGCGATCGATGACGCTGCCATCACCGCCCAGGTGAACGCAGGCCTGGCCAGAGACCCTGATCTCAGCGCCGTCAAGATCAACGTGGACACCGTGAACGGCAAGGTCACGCTGAACGGCCCTGCGCCTTCCACTGTGGCCCGCGACCGTGCCGAGACTATCACCAAGGCCGTCAGCGGAGTCACCTCGGTGAACAACCAGCTGGTAGTGAACCCCAGCTAAAGCAGCTCCAGCCCGCATGCATGGCGCCGCCCAGGCTGGACGTGGGCGGCACGCTACCATGGCCGCCATGAAAGACCACGACACCGATCTCGCCACCCGCATCGTCCACCACGATTACCTGCCACCCGCCGGTTTTGAAGCACCCCAGCCCGGGGTCTACAAGGCCTCCACCGTCATCTTCCCGAACGTCGCCGCGATGCGTTCGCGCGAATGGAAGGACAAGAGCGGCTACACCTACGGCCTGCATGGCACACCCACCACCTTCATTCTGGAGGAACGCCTGTGCACGCTGGAAGGTGGCCTGCAGTGCGTGCTGGTGCCCAGCGGCCTGGCCGCCATTGCCAACGTGGGGCTGGCCCTGCTCAAGCCCGGCGACGAGGTGCTGATCCCCGACAACGCGTATGGCCCCGGCAAGGACTTCGCCAACGGCGAGTTGGCCCGCTTCGGCGTTACCCATGCGTTTTATGACCCGCTGGACCCGGCGGACCTTGCCGCCCGCATCACCCCCGCCACCCGGCTGGTGTGGCTGGAGGCGCCGGGCTCGGTGAGCATGGAGTTTCCCGACCTGTGCGAGCAGGTGCGCATCTGCCGTGCGCGGGGCGTGACCACGGCGCTGGACAACACCTGGGGCGCGGGCCTGGCGTTTGCGCCGTTTGACCTGACGGGCGACGGCAGCCTGGGTGTGGACATTTCTGCCCATGCCCTGACCAAGTACCCCAGCGGCGGTGGCGATGTGCTCATGGGCAGCGTCATCACGCGCGACCTGGGCCTGCACATGAAGATCAAGCTCACGCACATGCGCCTGGGCCTGGGGGTGGGCGCCAACGATGTGGAGGCCGTGCTGCGGGCGCTGCCCAGCATTGGCTTGCGCTACCGCGCCCACGACGAAGCCGCCCGCGCGTTGGCGCGGTGGCTGCAACAGCAACCGGCCATTGCACAGGTGCTGCACCCTGCTCTTGACGGTGCGCCCGGCCACGCTCACTGGAAGGCCCTGTGTGGCACAGCACAGGGCGGGCAGGGCGCGGCGGCGGGCCTGTTCAGTGTGATGATCGACGCGCGCTACACGCAGCAGCAGGTAGACGCGTTCTGCGACGGCCTGCGCCTTTTCAAGCTGGGCTACAGCTGGGGTGGCCCCATGAGCCTGGTCGTGCCCTACAACATTGGCAGCATGCGCAGCCGTCCTTCGCCGCACCTGAAGCCCGGCACGCTGGTGCGTTTTTCCGTGGGGCTTGAAGCGGTGGAAGACCTGCGGGGCGATTTGCAGCAGGCCCTGGAGCGCGCCTTTCCCGCCGCTTGAGTGGGCTATTCGGCACCGCCGCCCGGCAGCCTACGCCGTTCGGGCTACGGGCTTTCCTCAGTGGCGCTGCCGCTGCAGCCGACTTAGTGTTAGGGCATGACCCTGACATCTTCCAAGCCCGCACCGGACCCACTCAGCACGCCGGACACCTCTGAAGCCCAGCACGCCGAGGCCATTGCAGACCGTGTGAAGGCCCAGACCGCCCAGCCCGTCGAGGTGCAGCCGCTGCGACTGGCCGACCCCTTGCGCTGGCTGCTGCGGGGGCTGGACGACGTGCGGACGGCGCCGGGCATCGCAGTGTTCTATGGCCTGTGCTTTTGGGGCATGGCGGTGGTGTTGGGCTGGGTGTTCCGCACGCGGCCTGAGTACACCATGTCCATGGCCAGCGGCTGCCTGCTGCTGGGGCCGTTTCTGGCCATGGGGCTGTACGACACCAGCCGCAGGCGCGAGGCGGGGCTCAAGCCGCAGCTGAGCGAATCGCTCACCTGCTGGGACAGCCACATGGGCAGCATGGGCATGCTCGTGCTGGTGCTCGTGGTGCTGGAGCTGCTCTGGGGCCGCGCGTCGCTGGTGGTGTTTGCGGTGTTCTTCAACACCGGCATGCCGTCCACCACGGGGGTGCTGCAGGCGGTTTTCAACCCGCAGAACTGGAGTTTTGTGGCGGTGTATTCCGTGGTGGGCGGCGTGTTTGCTGCGCTGGTGTTCTCCACCTCGGTGGTGTCCATCCCCATGATCCTGGACCGCGACACCGATGCCCTCACCGCAGGCATCACCAGCATGCGTGTGGTACTTGCCAACCCCCTGGTCATGCTGGTGTGGGGGGCGCTTATCACCACCATCGTTGCGGCATCGCTTTGGTTCTGGGGCGTGGGGTTGCTGCTGGCGGGCCCGGTGCTGGGCTTTGCGAGCTGGCACGCATACCGCGCGGCGGTTGCGCGGGTCACGCCACCACCGGCTGCTGCGGCGTGATGTCCCGAGTTGGCTCAATGGAGCATGCTGTTACAGTGGGTCTCTATTTCAGGAAGCAACTACCTTGGCAACACCTAACTACGGATACGAAAAGCGCCAGCGCGAACTCGCCAAAAAACAGAAAAAAGAAGAGAAGCTGAGGGCCAAGGCGCACCGCAGGCCGGATGAGCCGCACGGGGACCAGCCCGTTGACGATCAGCCTGCGGGTGACCCGGCCACCCCTGGCCAGCCTGGAGGTGCCGCCAGCGCCTGACAGCCGGGGGCTGGCGTCAGCGCAGCAGTTTTTTCAGTTCCGGCCACACATTGGCCAGCATCTGTGGATGCGCCTCGGCGCGCGGGTGGATGCGGTCAGGCTGGAACAGGCGGGTTGGGTCTGGCCCATCCGCCACCCCTTTCAGCAGAAAGGGCACCACGGCCGCCTTCTGGGCCTGCGCCACGGTGGCAAACAAACCCGCAAACTTGTTCGCGTAGTCGGTGCCATAGTTCGGCGGCACCTGCATTCCCACCAGCAAGACCTTGGCTCCGGCCTTCTGGGCTGCCTGCGTCATCCAGGTCAGGTTTTCCTCGGTGTTCTTGAGAGGCAGGCCGCGCAGGGCATCGTTGCCGCCCAGCTCGATCACCACATGGGTAGGCTTGTGCTGGGCCAGCAGCGCCGCCAGGCGCGAGCGGCCGCCCGAGGTGGTTTCGCCGCTCACGCTGGCATTGACCACAGTGACATTCAGCTTGTCTTGTGCGAGTTGTTTTTCCAGCAGCGCCACCCAGCCCGTGCCGCGCGCCAGGCCGTATTCGGCGCTCAGCGAGTCGCCCAGCACCAGCAGCAGGGGCGTGCGTGCGGGCGTGGCGGGGGCCTTGGTTTGGGCCAGGGCGGCCGGGGTGCAAAGCCCCACCAATGCTCCGGTGGCTGCGCTCACGATAAAGTGGCGCCGACGCAGGTATCGAATCAAAGCAAAAATCCTTTCATGTCCGAATCCTCCCCACTGCCGCAGGCATCGCCCGCAACCCCCATCATTGCCGTGGAGCATGTCTTCAAGTCGGTGACCGATTCCACCGGAACCCTCGACATTCTGCGGGATATCGATTTCCGCCTGGCTGCCAGGGAAACCGCCGCCATTGTGGGGGCCTCGGGCTCGGGCAAAAGCACGCTGCTGTCCATCATTGCGGGGCTTGATACCCCCACACGCGGCACGGTGCGGCTGGACGGCCATGACCTGTTTGCGCTGGACGAAGATGCCCGCGCCGCCCTGCGTGCGCAGAAGGTGGGGTTTGTGTTCCAGAGCTTCCAGCTCATGGGCAACCTCACGGCGCTGGAGAACGTGATGCTGCCGCTGGAGTTGTCCAACCGCCCCGAGGTCCGCAAAAACGCGCGCAAGGCCGCCACCGAGATGCTGGCCCGCGTGGGCCTGGGCCAGCGCCTGTCGCACTACCCCAAGGTGCTGTCTGGCGGAGAGCAGCAGCGCGTGGCCCTGGCGCGGGCCTTTGTGGTGCAGCCTGCCGTGCTGCTGGCCGACGAGCCCACGGGCAGCCTGGACTTTGCGACGGGCGAGACCATCATGCGGCTCATGTTCGAGCTCAACCGCGAGCAGGGCACCACGCTGGTCCTCGTCACGCACGACAGGGCCATCGCTGCGCAGTGCGAGCACCGCATCACCATCGACGCGGGGCGGGTCGTCTGAGTTGAAGTTTTTGGGGTTTTTTGGGCTGCTTCCGCGCGACTGTATTGCTTTTATAGCTATTAAATAAATAGCATAGTGTGGGGCCGCCCCGTGGCCAGCGGATAATCCCCGCATGTCCAGCCCCAAAGTTCTCTTCGGCTTTCACGCCGTGGGCGTGCGTCTGAAGACCGCGCCACAGTCCATCATCGAGATTTATTACGAAGCCACGCGCCGCGATGCGCGCATGCGCCAGTTTCTCGACCGTGCCCGCGAGGCCGGTGCCCGCCTCATCGAAGCCGACAGCGTGCGCATTGCCAAGTTGGCAGGCAGCCACGGCCACCAGGGCGTGGCCGCGCGGGTCGAGCCCGTGGCCCAGGTTACCTCGCTCGATGAGCTGCTGGAAAACCTCGAAGCCGCTGGCATCGAGCAGCCCCTGCTGCTGGTGCTGGATGGCGTGACCGACCCGCACAACCTGGGCGCCTGCCTGCGTGTAGCTGATGGCGCGGGAGCGCATGCCGTCATCGCCCCCAAAGACCACGCAGTGGGCATCAATGCCACTGTGGCCAAGGTGGCCAGCGGTGCGGCCGAGACCATGCCGTACTTCATGGTCACCAACCTGTCGCGCACGCTGAACGAGCTCAAGGAGCGCAATATCTGGTGCATCGGCACCAGCGACGACGCCCCCAAGACCATCTACCAGGTCGATCTGAAAGGCCCCGTGGCCCTGGTGCTGGGCGCCGAGGGCGACGGCATGCGCCAGCTCACGCGCAAGACCTGTGACGAGTTGGTCAGCATCCCCATGAAGGGCGCGGTGGAAAGCCTGAACGTGTCGGTGGCCAGCGGCGTGTGCCTGTACGAGGCCCTGCGCCAGAGATCTTGACCCCCCTGAGTCGCTTCGCGCCTTCCCCCCGAGGGGACGCCCCCAGCGCGGCGGGGCGGCCCTTGCGCGGGGGCACTGGTCTGGGCACGCGCCAGTTTCGTGCGCTGCAGGTTGAATGACGCGCAGCAAGAAGAAGTTGAGGCCCAGTTCTTGGACGCACAGATTCTGCAAACTGTCCGCGCCTGGGTCCAGCAGGCGCGACACATCGCCGTGCTCACCGGCGCAGGCGTGAGCGCCGAATCGGGCGTGCCCACCTTCCGCGGCGCGCAGACCGGCTACTGGGCGCAGTTCCGCCCCGAAGATATGGCCACGGAAGAAGGCTTCCGCGCCCACCCCCAGCGCGTGTGGGACTGGTACCAGTACCGGCGCGACCTGCTCGCCGATGTGGAGCCCAATGCCGGGCACCATGCGCTGGCCCGTTTTGCGCAGCAGCATCCGGGCAGGCTCACCCTCATCACCCAGAATGTGGATGGCCTGCACCAGCGTGCGGGCAGCACGGGCGTTTTGTGCCTGCACGGAGACATCGCTAGCAACCGCTGGCTCGACACCCCCCGCCCGTGCTGCCACCTCGACCATGCCGTGGCCGGGCACCCGCCCCATTGCGACCGCTGCGGCAACCTGGTGCGACCCGGCGTGGTGTGGTTTGGCGAGGCCTTGCCCTGGGCCACGCTCGAAGCGGCGCAGAACGCGGCTGCGCAGTGCGAGCTGATGCTGGTGGTGGGCACGGCCGGTGCGGTGTACCCCGCAGCTGGCCTGGCGCACCAGGCCCGGGCGGCGGGCGCGCAGGTGGTGGTGTTGAACCCTGCACCCAGCGAACTGGATGGCGTTGCACATGCGCTGCTGCGCGGAACGGCCGCCACGGTGTTGCCGCAACTGCTGAACTGCTGACACCAGGGCGCAAGCCCCGGGCGGCCATGGTGCCTTGCATTGACTAGGTGAAAACCCCCGGGTTTTATCCCTCGCGGCGGCTTTTGTCACGCAGCGGACAGGGCGTGCGCGCTGTGGCCGGTAGCCTGCGCCACCTTTACCCTTTCAGCCTCTGCATCACCATGAGCCGTCGTCAATTTCTGCTGCGCGCCACCCAGGCTGTCGCGGCCACCGGTCTGCCCATTTGGGCCTCGCACTCCCTGGCCGCTGAAGAGGCGCTGACCGCCCGCTCCATCACCCTGGGTTGCTCCATCGCACTCACCGGCCCTCTGGGCCAGGCCGGCATCGAGCAGCTGGCAGGCATGAAGGCCGCGTTTGCCGAGGTGAACGCCGCAGGCGGCGTGCACGGCCGCGAGATCCGCGTGGATGCCAAGGACGACGGCTACGTGGCCGCGCGCACCCTCAAGAACGTGACCGAAATGGTCGAAGCGCAGTCGATGTTTGCGCTGATCTCGCCCCTGGGAACGGCCAACACCGCCTCCATCCTGCCGCTCGTCGAGTCCAAGGGCATTCCCACCGTAGGGCCCGTCACGGGCGCCACATCGCTGCGCGTGCCCGGCAACAAGCATGTGTTCTTCCTGCGCCCCACCTACCGCGAGGAAACCCAGCGCCTGGTCAAGCAGATCGTGGACATGGGCCTCAAGCGCATTGCCGTGGTGTACCTGGACAACCCCTTCGGCAAGGAAGTGCTCAAGGACATGTCTGCGGCGCTCGATGAAATCAAGGTCGAACGCGGTGGTGAGTTTGCTCTGGCCGTGGATGGCAAGAACGGCGCCGAACTGGCCGACAAGGTGGCCGCCGAGCGTCCCGGCGCGGTGCTGCTGGCCACCACGGGCACGGCCAACACGGCTTTTGTGCATGCCTTCCGCGCCAAGGCGCAGGGCGTGCCGCTGGCGGGCCTGTCGGTCACGGTGATTTCGTCCGAGTTGCCCAAACTGGCCGCGTCCACACGCGGCCTGGCACTGGTGCAGGTGTTCCCGGACGCCAATTCGCAAAAATCGGTGGTGGTGCGCAGGTTTCAGAGCACCATGAAAGCCACCGGCGGCGATCCCGCCTTCCTGAACAGCGGCAGCGCACTCGAAGGCTGGCTCAACGCCCAGATCATGATCGAGGGCCTGAAAAACGCAGGCAAGGAACCCACACGCGAGCGCCTGCGCGCAGGCCTGGCCAGCATTCGCTCGTTGTCTTTTGGCGACTTCAACGTCGGCTTTGGCAACAAGGCCCCTTACATCGGCTCTGACGCGATCTACCTGGCGGTGTATGCCGAGAACGGGCGCCGGATCAGCTGAACAGGCTTGGTGGTGACGCGGTGCTGGCGGCTTCAGGCCAGGGGGCGGGCGGGCTCCAGCGCCCCGCTGAGCCGGTCGTGCAGTTCCACCACAGGCAGCACCGCCATGTGCTGGGCGCCGCTGCCCACCGTTGCAAGCCAGTGACAGGCGGCGTATTGCGCGGCGCGTTGCTCGTAGTGGTGCACCCATTCTTGGCGCTGGGGTAGCCGCTCTGGCTGCACGGGCCAGACGCCGGGCCGTGGGCGCATGTGCTGGTTGATGCCCATGCGCCAGGGCTTTCCCGTCAGACGAGCCCTGAAACAGCGCTGGTTGGTGCACATCCGCACATACAGAGGGTCTGCACCCACGGCAGAGAAAAAAGCCTGTGCTTCGGCGCTCAGCGGGTCCACCGGCCCCTGGGTGGCCAGCAGGCGCAGCCCGGCAGGCGTGCGGTACACCCGCACGGCCCAATGGGGGTGCTGCTGGACAAAGGCCTGCAGCCCGGCCATGGCCTGTGCCTGCGGGCCGCCCTGCAGTGCGTGGCCCAGGCGCTGCAGCAGCTTGGCCAGCGGCGATGTGAACAGCAACAGGGCCAGGATGCCCACCGCAAAACCCCAGCCGCCCAGCACCCAGCGCGCTGGCAGCAGCACGGCCACCACCAGCAGGGCCGCCGCCACGGTGTGCAGCTTCCAGCTTGCACCGGTGGCAAAGTCCACATCCGCAAAGAGCACGTCGGGCGTGTTCAGGCAGCGGGCGCCATAGGTGTTGCGTGTGATCACGGTGTCGCCATGGCGCTCCAGCACTTCCTCGCGGATGGGGACACCTTCTGCTCCGTTGTAGGCCACCTTGCGCTCGCGGCGGGGTGTTGCGTGGTCTTGCAGTGCCTGTGCGAGCGCGGCATCCACCCGGGCGTCGGCCATGGCCTGCGCTTCGGCCTCGCTGGTGTCTGACCAGCCCCAGCGCTGGACGGTGACCTTCTTGCGGCCCAGGCCGTGCTGGCGGCGCGCTTCTGCCCAATGGTTTGCAACGATCATGTGTGGTTCCCTCCGGGCCGCAATCTACACCGGCTGCGGTGTGGTGGCACGGCGCCGCTGCATCACACCCAGCCGATTGCCCCCATCACCGCCCCGGCGCCCAGCATCCACAGCAGATGCAGCTTGGTGCGCCACACCAGCAGCACGGTGGCGGCGCTCAGTGCCCACAGGGGCCAGTCGGAGGTCGTGCTGCCGTGGGCCCGCGCCAGCACCCAGGAGGTGGCGAGCAGCAGGCCAATCACCACGGGCGCCATGCCTTGCTTGAAGGCGCGCACGCCCCGGCGCTCACGGTTGCGGTGGCCCCAACGGGTTGCCAGCCAGGTGAGCATGCTGCTGGGCAGCATCACGCCCAGCATGCATACCGCCATGCCCAGTGCGCCCAGCAGCCAGCCGGCCACACCGGGGCCACCCGCGTTCATGCCCACGTTCCAGCCCAGCAGGGCAATGAACAGCACATTCGGGCCGGGGGCGGCCTGGGCAATGGCGATGGAGGCGTTGAACTGTGGGTCGGTCAGCCAGGCCTGGCGTTCGACGAGAAAGCGGTGCATGTCGGGCGCGGTGGCGATGGCGCCACCCACGGCCAGGAGCGACAGCGACAGGTAGTACAGGAACAGGTTGAGCCAGTCCATGGGACTGAGCAGGGAGGCTGTGCTGGTCATGACGCGAGCTTCCTCCAGGTCAGCAGGCAGGCCGCGCCACCGATCACCGGCAGGGTCCACCAGAGCGGCCAGCGCAGCACCACCATGGCCATGATGGTGAGCGCCGTGAAGACAACACACAGCGGGCGGCCCAGCGGGTGGTTCTTGATGGAGGTAAACAGCTTGATGCCCACGCCCGCAATCAGGCCCGCAGCCACGGCACCCATGCCGCGCAGCGCACCGGCCACAGCCGGGTGGCTGGCGAACTCGGCATAGATCACCGCCAGTGCCAACACCAGGATCAGCGGAAAGGTCAGCATGCCCGCCAGCGCCGCCAGCGCACCGCGCAGGCCAAAGTAGCGGTCGCCGATCATGATGCTGAGGTTGACCACATTGGGGCCCGGCATGATCTGCGCCACAGCCCATTCCTCGACGAACTCCTCGTTGGTCATCCAGCGCTTTTTCTCCACCAGCTCGCGCTGCACCACGGCCAGCACGCCGCCAAAGCCTTGCAGGGCCAGCCAGGTGAAGGACCAGAAGAGGTCGGCCAGGTTGCGCGGCTGGGGCCGGGGAGGGGGCGCGGCGTCGCAG
>NZ_QAIH01000053.1:0-7440 GCF_003060895.1 Acidovorax sp. HMWF029
CTTCAATCACCAGCAGCACAACCCAAAAAAGAGCATCACCGCCAGCAACTAGGCACAACACCAAACGATCAGATCGTCCGGTCAAGCGCCTCAGAAGCTAAGCCCTCGACTATAGCACGGATTAACAAGACGCAACAAGAACTTCGCAACTCCTTCCCATCTACCTCCTGTGGCATCACGCCAAAGCCCGAACGCTCCTCAGGTGCGCCATGGGCGCACCGGGCTCCCCTTCTACTTCGTCAGAGTCAGTCTGTGTGACCCCTCTTTGCGCTCGCCACCGATAATCCAGCCCCTATGGCACTTATCACCCTACTGGACGCCCAACTCGCATTTGGGCATGTTGCACTGCTGGACCACGCCGGCTTTTCTTTGGAGACTGCGGAGCGCGTTGGCCTGATTGGCCGCAATGGCGCGGGCAAGTCTTCGCTTCTCAAAATCCTTGGGGGCTTGGCCAAGCCAGACGACGGCGCGCTGCAAATACAGCAAGGTGTGCGAATTGCCTTTGTCGCCCAGGAGCCCACCTTGGATCCAGCAGCCACTATCTTCAAGTCAGCATCCGAAGGCTTGCAGCGTGTTATCGGCATTCGCGATCAGTATCTCTCCGGGGCCGAGGGGCTGGATCTGGATGCTTTGCAGTCCGAGATCGAGGCCTATGACGCATGGAACTGGGAGCAGCGTGTTGAGGAAACGCTGCAACGTTTGCACTTGGACCCGGAGGCTGTGATCGGCACCTTGTCGGGGGGGACCAAAAAGCGCGTTGCCCTGGCCCAGGCGCTGGTTGCCCGGCCTGATGTTCTGCTGCTGGACGAGCCCACCAATCACCTTGATCTCGACTCTATCGAATGGCTGGAAGACCTTTTGCTGGACTTTCCGGGCAGCGTCGTCACGATCACGCATGACCGCTCATTTCTGGACCGTGTCGCCACCCGGATCGTTGAACTGGACCGAGGGCAATTGCGTTCCTACCCAGGCAACTTTGCGCAGTACCAGATTCAGAAGGAAGAACAGCTCGCCCAGGAAGCAGTGATCGCAGCCAAGGCAGACAAGCTGCTGGCACAGGAAGAGGTCTGGATACGCAAGGGAGTGGAGGCGCGCCGCACCCGCAGCCAAAGCCGTATCAGCCGCCTGGAACAGCTGCGCGCGCGCCGCGAGGCCCGCCGCGACGTAGTCGGGAGCGTGCGCATGGATGTAGCCACCGGCGGCTCGAACGGCTACCAGGGCAAGATCGTGGCGGAATTGACGGGGGTGACCAAAGCCTTCGGAGAGAAGACGATTGTTCGTAACTTCACAGGCACCATTCTGCGGGGGGACAAGGTGGGCTTGATTGGCCCCAATGGCGCTGGCAAAACGACGTTGCTCAAAATGATTCTGGGGGAGTTGCCCGCCGACCATGGCACGATCCGCCAAGGAGCAAATCTGCAGGTGGCCTATTTCGACCAGATGCGCCATGCTGTGAACCTCGATGCCACGCTGGAGGATTTCATCAGCCCCGGCAGCGAATGGATTGAAATCGGCAATCAGCGCAAACACGTCAAAAGCTACCTGAGCGACTTCCTTTTTTCGCCAGCCCGCGCGCATTCACCGGTGCGCTCCCTGTCGGGTGGCGAGCGCAACCGACTGCTGCTGGCACGCTTGTTCGCACGCCCCGCCAACGTCCTGGTGCTGGACGAACCGACCAACGACCTGGACATTGACACCCTGGACCTGCTGGAAGAGCTACTGGAAAACTACGATGGCACCGTGTTCTTGGTCAGCCACGACCGGACCTTCCTTGATAACGTGGTGACCAGCACCATCGCTTTTGAAGGTGACGGCCTCTGGCGCGAATACGAAGGGGGTGTGCAGGACTGGCTGGAGCAATCCAAACGTAGCAAGGCCATTCAGTCCTCGGCGGCCGCTGCAGCGGCGGTTACCAAAGCATCCACCTCTGAAAACACAAGCAAAAATAGCCCTTTCCGCGCTTCTGATAAGCCTGAGCAGCTATCAAAAAAGAAGCTTTCGTATAAAGAGCAACGTGAGCTGGAGCAGCTCCCTGCCCGCATCACAGCCCTCGAGTCGGAACAGCAGGTGCTGCAGGAAGCGCTTGCGGATGGAAGCCTGTACAGCAAAGACCCAGCGCGCGCCGCCAATATGGCGACCCGTGCAGCCACTATTGACGACGAACTCCTGGCCGCTTTGGAGCGCTGGACGGAACTGTCTACCTGAGTGTGGATTGCGTAGCCCAGGGCCTAAAGGCCGGACGGTGCCGCCGGAGGCAGTGTGCAGGCATACGACCAGCCCCTCCCCCGATGGCAGCCATTGCCAAACGGACTAACGTCCGTCAGATGCGGTGGTGCAGCCGGTCCGTCGCGCCACGCAACCGCGTGACCAGAGCCCCAGCGATCTGGCCCAAAGGCAGAACCTCATCGGCCGCGCCATGCGCAATGGCCTCGCGCGGCATTCCGAAAACGATGCACGTTGCCTCATCCTGCACGTAGTTGTAGCTGCCTGCATCCTTCATCTCACGCATCGCGGCGGCACCATCATTCCCCATGCCGGTCAACATGATGCCGAAGGCATTGCGACCCACCACTGCAGCGGCAGACTTGAAAAGCACTTCGACCGATGGTTTGTGGCGATTGACCGGGGGGCCATCATCGACCACAGCCACATAGTTGGCGCCACTGCGTGCCACATGGAACTGGGTGCCACCCGGCGCAATATAGGCATGGCCCGGCAAGATGCGCTCACCATTGACAGCTTCTTTCACCGTGATCTGGCACAGCCCATTCAAGCGGGCTGCAAAGCTGGTGGTGAACCCTGGCGGCATGTGCTGGGTGATAACGATGGCGGGCGAATCTGCCGGCATCTGGACCAGCACTTCCTTGATCGCCTCTGTCCCGCCGGTAGAGGCGCCAATGCAGATCAGCTTTTCCGTTGACAGACGGCCCAACAGTGCAGCGGCTGGCGCATGAGCTTGTGCAGCCCCGCCCCCACCACCGGCAAGCGCCGCATCCCGCACCGGAGCACGGCGAACCTGCGCCACCGCAGCAACTCGGATCTTGTCCACGATCTGGGCGGCCAAGTCGTTGAGCCCGCTAGCCAAGCCCACACGCGGCTTGGCGACAAAATCGATGGCGCCAAGCTCCAGCGCCTTCATCGTAACTTCGGCACCACGCTCCGTCAGTGTAGAAATCATGACCACCGGCATGGGGCGCAGCCGCATCAGACGGCCCAGAAAGTCGATACCGTCCATGCGTGGCATCTCAACATCCAACGTAATGACATCCGGATTGAGCTCACGGATCATCTCGCGCGCCACCAGAGGGTCGTTGGCAGAGCCAATGCACTCCATGTCTCGCTGCCGGTTGATGATCTCGGAAAGCAGACTGCGAACCAACGCCGAGTCGTCCACCACGATCACCCGGATTTTTCTGCTCATTAACGCGAACCTTCCTCAAAACAGATCAACAGAACCACCTGCAGTGGACTTGACCACCGTGACAGCATTGCCGCGTGCCTCCTGGGCCAAAGCCTCGGGATGGGCATGCGCCAGGCGCTTGACCATGGCCTTTCCAGTTATTGGAAAGAAGACCACCTTGCGGGGATAGATGTCGAGCACATCCTCGGAAACAATCGGAATGCGCTCGGTATGCAGGTAGTTGAGCACAAAATTGGTGTTCCTCTCGCCAACATTCATCGTTGTGAAGTTGTGCATCACCTGGGCTCCGCCAAAAATCTTGGCCTGCATGGTTTCGCGGCGTGCACCCAGCTTCAGCATCTCATTAATGAGCAACTCCATGGCGTAGGAACCATACCGCCCCGACGCATCGGCCAGATCACCATCGGGCAGCATGAAGTGGTTCATGCCTCCTACACGCGCACGGCTATCCCACAGGCAGGCCGCAATACACGAGCCCAGAACGGTCATGATGACCAGACTCTCGTCCGAAACGAAATACTCCCCGGGCAGCACCTTCACGGCATTGTGCTGAAAATGGTGATCCAGGTAGAAGAAGGACGCCTCGCCTGGCTTGCGGCGTTGCGCCTTGAGTTCCTGCAAAGAGGACTCGCGCGCAGGCGCCGCACCCGCCGCATAGATATCAGCGCTCAAGGGCGCTATGCGCGGTGCACGACGCCGTTCGGAAGGGCCTGGAGTCTGATTGGTCATGGGTGCTTTTTGCAAGACAACATGGACAGGTCAACGGCGCTCGTACACCGTCTTGCCACGCAGGGTAAACAGATCGCGAGATTCGCTGAAGTTTTCGGCATGACCGACGAACAACATTCCCCCCGGCTTGAGCACGCGGTGGATCCGCTCCAGCACCTTCCGCTGCGTGGGTGCGTCGAAGTAGATCATCACGTTGCGGCAGAAGACAACATCAAAGGGCTCCTTGAAAGGCCAGTCATCGCGGATGAGATTCACACTCATGAAATCAATGACGCGCCGCAGCTCAGGCTTGGCACGCACCATGCCCGCGTTGCCGCCCTTCCCCCGCAAGAAGAACTTTTGCAGACGCTCCGGACTCACCCCCTTCAACCCGTCCAGCCGGTACACGCCTTGCGCGGCTGTTGCCAACACACGCGAGTCGATGTCGCTGGCCGTGAGCTTGAATGAGGAGCTGCCCCCTAGCGCTTCGAACGCCGTCATGACAATCGAATACGGCTCCTCGCCTGTGGACGCGGCATTGCACCAGACCTTCCAGTTTGCCGATGGCTTGGAACGCAGATGCGAGGCAAAGATCTCGAAGTGATGCTGCTCCCGGAAGAATGCCGTCAGGTTGGTAGTGAGGGCATTGACGAACTCCTGCCATTCGGGGCCGTCGTGGTTCTCGAGCCAGCTGAGGTACTCGTGAAAACTGGTGTGCCCGGTATCACGCAGCCGCCGCGACAGTCGGCTGTACACCATCGCATGTTTGCCATCATGCAGGCTGATGCCGGCACGCTGGTAAATCAGCGCCTGGACCCGTGCAAAGTCTGCGTTGGTCCAGACAAATTCACGCCCTTGCGCCAAGGGCCCCGAAGGCGTATCAGCCGCAGCGTGGGCAGAACCCACCCTTGATGAGGCAGATCGGGCTGAAACAGAGGCACTGGTGGTTTGGGCCATATTGATCGTCCGAAGGGAAATCCTGTTCGCTCCAAGAGGCCCGCAAGCCCTGCTTGCTGCCTGACATGTGCCTGGGCCACCAATGGTTGTTGACCGTCGTTGCGCCTTATTCGTTGGCAGTAACCAAACCCATATCCACGCTCGACATGAGTTTCTCGATGTCGAGCAGGATCAGCATGCGCTCACCCACAGACCCCAGCCCCAGAATACAGCTGTTGTCGATGGCGCTCTCGATGTCGGGTGCCGAGCGAATGCTCTCAGGCGTCAGCTCCATCACATCGCTGACCGAATCCACCACGATCCCGACCACCCGGTTGCGCAGGTTGAGGATGATCACCACAGTGAAGCTGTTGTAGTCGGCCTGCGCACAATTGAACTTGATGCGCATGTCCACAATGGGAACAATCGTCCCGCGCAGGTTGGTCACGCCCTTGATGAACTCGGGCGCATTGGCGATGCGGGTCGGCGGCTCATAGCCCCGGATTTCCTGCACCTTCAGGATGTCGATGCCGTACTCTTCCTGATCCAGGCGGAATGTCAGATATTCACGTGCACCTGCCGGCGCAGCGTCTGCCGTCTTACCAATCACACTCATGGTGCATTCTCCTTTCATGACAGCGCCCAGGCCCTGACGGACCGGGGCGCTTGAATCCTCAGTGGCGCGCCCGGCGCACCAAGCCACCCGTGTCCAGAATCAAGGCTACCGTGCCATCACCCAGGATGGTGGCGCCAGACACGTTGGGCACTTTCCGGTAGTTCGACTCCAGGTTCTTGACCACCACCTGGTGCTGCCCCAGCAGTTCATCGACGAGCAGCGCCACACGGCTGCCGTCCGCCTCGACCACCACCATGATGTTGCTTGACTTGTTGAGGTCGAAACGCGGGACCTGGAAGATTTTCTCCAACGCGATCACGGGCATGTATTCGTCGCGCACCTTCACCAACTGCGAGCCCTGCGCCACAGTGCTCACGTCGTCGGCGTTAACCTGGAACGACTCAACGACGGAAGACAGGGGCAGGATGTACACCTCGTCGCCCACCCCAACCGACATGCCATCCATGATGGCCAAAGTCAGCGGCAGGCGCACAGACACCTTCATACCGTAGCCTTCGGCCGAATCGATCTCCACGGATCCATTGAGCGCAGCGATGTTACGTTTGACCACGTCCATGCCAACACCACGCCCGGACACATCGGTGACCTCATCTGCTGTGGAAAAGCCCGGAGCAAAAATCAACTGCCACACTTCGGCATCGCTCATCTGCTCAGACACTTCGATGCCCCGCTCCTGGGCCTTGCTCAGGATCTTTTCACGCGAAAGACCCCGACCGTCGTCGCGCACCTCGATAACGATGGAACCGCCTTGGTGCGAGGCCGACAGTGTGATGGTTCCGTGCTCAGACTTGCCCTTGGCCAAGCGGTCTGCAGGCATCTCGATACCATGGTCACAGCTATTGCGCACAAGGTGGGTCAATGGGTCAGTGATCTTTTCGACCAGGCCCTTGTCCAGTTCGGTGGCCTCACCCAGAGTGACCAGCTCCACCTTTTTGCCCAGCTTGTTGGCAAGGTCGCGCAGCATGCGCGGGAAGCGGCTGAAGACGATCGACATAGGGATCATGCGGATCGACATCACCGACTCTTGCAGGTCCCGGGTGTTGCGATCAAGATCAGCCAAGCCGGCCAGCAGTTGCTGGTAGGCACCAGCATCCAGCCCTCGGCTGTTTTGCGCCAGCATCGCCTGAGTGATCACCAGTTCACCCACGAGGTTGATGAGCTGATCAACCTTCTTGATATCGACCCGGATGGTCGTGGATTCCATCTGCGCCTGTGCGGCGGCCTTGGGCTCCGCCTTGGGAGCGGCCGCCTTGGGGGCCTGGGCAGGGGCTTGTGTTGCTGTTTGCAAGGCCTCGGTGGGAGCGCCTGGAGCCCCACTGAAGAAGCCGTAGGGCGTCTCGCCACCGGATGTATCCACTGCCATCGCAGCTTCGTCGTCTACCGGTTCAGCGCCGGGCTCGCCTGCTGCTGCACCAGCGTCTCGAATGACCACCCGCTCCTTGGACACATGAAAGGCAAACAGGTCCAGCAGATCGTCATTCGTGGAACTGGTCTCAACCCCAAAAAGTCGTGTGTTTGGCTCGGTGGCCGCCAAGTCCCGGATGACACCAAGGCCAGCAATGTCTCGGAACAGCTCCTTGATGGCGTCCGCCTGCTCCGGCCGCTCAAGAGGGCCAATCTGAATTTCGAGCTGGCGAGCCTGCCCCGAGGCGGAAGGGGCGGCAGCCGTGGGAGCAGGCGCAGGCGCAGCTGGTGCGGGTGGGGGCGGCGGTGGTGGAGGCGCTGCAGCAGCTGGGGT
>NZ_QAIH01000053.1:7450-15907 GCF_003060895.1 Acidovorax sp. HMWF029
TCGCCCTGGCCACCCGCCTGGTGCCGAGCAAGGAGACTGCGCGATGCATCAGCAGACTCCAGCAACACGTCCACCATTTGTGGAATCGGTTGCAACTCATGGCGGCGCAGGCGGTCCAGGAGCGACTCCATCTGGTGGGTCAACTCGGCGACATCAGAAAACCCGAATGTGGCAGCGCCGCCCTTGATCGAGTGCGCGCAACGGAAGATGCCATTAAGTTCTTCATCATTGGCACTGCTCAGATCCAGATCCAGGAGCATCTGCTCCATCTGGTCGAGGTTCTCACCCGCTTCCTCGAAAAAAATCTGATAGAACTGGCTCAGGTCGAAGTCAGCGCCTGCACCCGAACCTTCTTGGTAGCTTTCCGCCATGGTGGGCTCCTGTGTACTTGATGGTCTCAGTCAACCCGGCTCAGCGGATCACCTTTTGGATGACTTCGATCAAACGATTGGGGTCAAAAGGCTTCACCAGCCAGCCTGTTGCACCGGCCGTGCGACCAGCCTGCTTCATCTGGTCACTCGACTCCGTCGTCAGGATCAAGATGGGAATGGTCTTGAACTTAGGGTGCTCGCGAAGCTTGCGGGTCAGCCCAATGCCATCGAGCCGAGGCATGTTCTGGTCTGCGAGCACCAGATCAATGTTGTGCGTCTCGGCTTTTTCGAGGGCGTCTTGCCCATCCACAGCCTCCACAACGTGATAGCCAGCGCCCGTGAGGGTGAACGCCACCATTTTTCGCATGGAAGGTGAATCATCTACGGCAAGGATCGATTGCATGTATGGCTCCAACTGGCTTGAATATATAGGCTAACCAATGATGTGAAGATCAAAAAAGGTCCACAGAACCTGCATCCATCTCGCTTTGCGTGACGGGGTTCGGCCTGTCAGGTGCCATTTCCGCAAAGGGCGCAGCATCCTCGCCTTCTTCATGGCCCATGGCTTCTGAGGCCAAGCGAAAGGCACACCCCTGCAGCACCTTGGTGGTGTGCCAGATCAGTTGGGAGGCCATGTCCTGAAACTGCAACTCGGTCACGGCGCTGCGTAACGCAGCGCGTGCAGCCACCAGCTCAGGAGAGTCCGAGACCACCGCGTCCGTCAGCATCGAATTGGCCTCACCAAAACGCTCCAGCAGATTGTCCGTCGCATGATTCAACAGCCCCTCCAGGCGGTGCAGGTCATGCATCACCACCAACAAGGAGTCCTGCAGTTCCGCCGCCACCATGACGGGAACCTGGACTGCAGGCCCTCCAGGCGTTGTTAGCGTAGATTGCATCGTTTCTCCATCGCAGCACTTAGCAGCAAAGCACGCAAAAACACGGGACTACGATACATGCGCCAAAGACTTCCGGGCTTTGCGCACTCCGTAGCATCCACGCCCATTGGACGCCGACGCCGAAACCACCCCAACGGGACAAACACCCTTGTTTGTTCCAATTTGTATCCTATGATAGCGCTCCTATGGTCACTGCAACATCAGACCAGACCCTTGCAATCCTGCATCTTGAAGATTCACTGGCTGACCATGAACTCGCAGCGAGAACGCTGCGACGGTCAGGGCTCCAATGCCAGTTGCACCAAGTAGACACTCTCTCTGAGTTTCAGCGACTCACCGACTCCGGGGTGTTCGACATCATCCTGGCAGATTACCGCCTACCCGGGTTCACAGCACTCGATGCGTGGACACATGTGGCGCAAAAGCCTCAACATCCCCCGTTTGTCCTGCTCTCGGGCGCCATCGGTGAGGCGGCAGCTGTGGATGCGATGCGGCTGGGCGTGGCCGACTACCTGCTCAAGGACGATATCCAGCGCTTGCCCCACGTGATCGCGCGTGCACTGGAGGTACACGAAGCCCGGCGCATGCGCGAACACGCAGTGGCCGAGCTGGCCGCCTCTGAGCGCAGGCTGGCGGAGCTGGCAGAACACCTGCAAACCTCCATCGAACAAGAGCGCGCCTCAATCGCACGGGAGATCCACGACGACATTGGCGGAGCGCTCACGGCAGTGCGTTTTGATGTGTCCTGGATCGGCCGACACAGCACCGACCCGGCCATGCAGGAGCACGCCAACTCGGCGGCCGACATGCTGCAGCATGCCATCGGCGCCAGCCAGCGCATCATGATGAACCTGCGCCCCCCCATCCTGGAACAAGGCCTGGTGGCGGCCGTGCAGTGGCTGGCGGCGGGTTTTGAACGGCGCACAGGGGTTCCCACCCGCATTCAGAGTAGCAGCGACACCATCGACACCCCAGCAGACATCCAGCTCGTCGCCTACCGCACAGCACAGGAAGCCCTGACCAACATCTCCAAACACGCCAACTCCGGCAAGGTGGATATCGAACTCTCAGACAAGGAGGGGGTGCTGACACTCGAAGTGGCAGACAACGGCCATGGCATTGCGCCAGAGATGCTCAACAAACCCAAAGCCTTCGGACTCAAGGGCTTGCAGGAAAGGGCGCGCACCGTCGGGGGCTGGCTGGACATCAGCAGTCGGCCGGGCCAGGGGACATCGGTCATTCTGTCCATCCCGCTACCATCGCCCTCACCAACAGCCCCAGGAGATGCGACGTGATTCATGTGGTCCTATGTGACGACCACGCCGTTTTGCGGCGCGGGATACGCGACACCCTGACCGAAGCGACCGATATCCATGTCACCGGCGAAGCAGGGGGCTATTCCGAGCTGCGCGACGTCCTGCGGACCGCCGCCTGTGATGTCCTGCTGCTGGACCTGAACATGCCGGGCCGCAGTGGACTGGAAGTGCTCACCAGCCTGCGGGAGACCCATTCCGCCATCAAGGTGCTGGTGGTGTCCATGTACCCCGAGGACCAGTACGCGCTGCGCTGCCTCAAGGCAGGTGCACAGGGCTATGCCAACAAGGCAGGGGACCCGGTCGAGCTGATTGCCGCCGTGCGCACAGTGATGCAGGGCCGCAAATACCTCACGGCAGAGGTGGCACAGATGCTGGCGGACAGCCTGGCACAACCGACCCCCGAAGCCCTTCACACCACGCTTTCTGAGCGGGAGCTGCAGACGCTGATCAAGATCGCCTCCGGGCGGCGGCTGTCGGACATTGCAGAAGAGCTCATGCTGAGCCCCAAGACCGTGAGCGTTTACCGCTCGCGCGTGCTGGAAAAGCTGAAGCTGTCCAACAACGCCGAACTCACCGTCTACGCCATTCGCAATCAGCTGGTCTGAGCGCGCAGAGGCCCCACCCTACCGCTGCGCGGCAAACAGATCTACTGCCTGCTGCATCAACGCCAGCACGGGCTGCTCCAGCATGGGCAAGGTGGCTGCAATACCCAGCATGCCCACCGTGAGCGTGACCGGAAAACCCACCGCATAGATGTTCATTTGTGGCGCCACGCGGGAGATGATGCCCATTGTCAAATTGACGAACAGCAGCAACGCGATCATGGGCAGGGCAATCCAGAGTGCACTGGAAAATAGCGACGCGCCCAGCTCATGCAGCCGCATCTGCGCAAGCGACTGCAAGAAGTTGCCGTTGGCAGGAAAACGGTCGAAGCTCTTGACCACCGCCATCAGGATCATCAAATGGCCGTTGATGACCACAAACAGCAACATGGCCATGTGGCCAAAAAATCGGGCCACGGCACTGATCTGCGCATTCGAAGAGGGGTCGAAGAAAGACGCGAAATTCAACCCCATCTGCAATCCAATGATTTCCCCAGCCAACTCCACCGCCGCGAACACCAGCCGCACCGAGAAGCCGATGGCCAGCCCCACCGCCACCTGCTGCGCAACGGCGCCCAGGGCTTCGCGGCCATTGAGGCTGATGACCGGCTGATCCCCCAGCACTCCCTGGGCACAGAGTGCAACCAGGAAGGCCAGCCCAATCTTCACGCGCATGGGCACCACCCGCATGGAGAACACCGGGGCCACGGAGAACAAGGCCAGAACCCTCAGAAAGGGCCACAGGATGGGCGAGAGCCAAGCCATGATCTGCGCTTCGCTGAAGGTAATCATGGCATCATTTTGCTACATATACCATAGCGCAAAACCTTTTATGGTTGCGCGCAGAAGGCCTTTTTTCTTGAAAACTAGCCGATCATCGACGGAATGGACTCAATGGTCCTGCGGATATAGTCCACCAGCGTGCTGAGCATCCACGGCCCGGCGATGGCAAACACCACCATCGCAGCGATCAGCTTGGGCACAAAGGCCAGGGTTGCTTCGTGGATCTGGGTGACCGCCTGGAAGATGCTCACGATAAGCCCCACGGCCATCACCACCGCCAGCACCGGCATGGAGATCATCAACAGCAGGTTCAGGGCATCACGCCCGATGGTCAATACCACTTGCGGAGTCATCGCACACTCCTCCCTCAGGTTACAAAGCTGGCGGCCAACGAGCCGATCAGCAGGTTCCAACCGTCCGCCAGCACAAACAACATGAGTTTGAACGGCAAGGCTACCAACACCGGCGACAGCATCATCATGCCCAGGGACATCAGGATGCTCGACACCACCATGTCGATCACCAGAAAGGGAATGAAGATCATGAAACCGATCTGGAACGCCGACTTCAGCTCGCTGGTGACAAATGCCGGCACCAGCACCCGCATCGGGGCGGTCTCTGCCGTCACATTCGGGTCCAGGCGGGCGAGCCGCGAGAACAGCGCAAAGTCGGACTGCCGCGTCTGCTTGAGCATGAAACCACGCATGGGCGCCTCGGCCTTGTCCAATGCCTGCTCGAACGTGATGGTGTTGTTGGTGTAGGGCACATAAGCCTCCTGGTAGACACGGTCCAGGGTGGGGCCCATCACAAAAAAGGTCAGGAACAACGACAAGCCGATGATGACCTGGTTGGGCGGCGCTGACTGCGTGCCCAGCGCCTGGCGCAGAAGGGACAGCACGATCACAATGCGGGTGAAGCCCGTCATCATCAGCAGCACGGCGGGCAAAAAGGACAGCGCCGTGAAAAACAGCAGTGTCTGGATGGGCACCGAGTAGCTGGTGCCTGATGGTCCACTGCCCACCACAAGGGGCAAGCCTCCAGCCGCCTGCGCGAAGGCGGGGCTTTGCATGCCCAGCCCCGCCAGCCCCACAAGAATGGCCATCCGCCACATGCCCGGGGCCAGTGTTGGCAATCTGTCAACCATGGGGCGCCTTTTCGAGGGGCGGTGCATCAGCCGCAGCCGCCACCGCCATCTGTTGCGCAAAAGAGGACATCCCTGCGACCGCCGTGCCAGCACCGGCAGTGGTCGACGCCGGCAAGGGCGACACCGGCAGCACATGCAGGCAACTCACCTGCTGGGCCGTCACGCCAAGCACCAGCCAGGTGCGCGCATGCTCGGGCCCGACCTCGACAGTCACCACCCGCTGCTGTGGTCCGACCGCCACCGCAGACACCACGCGCGATGCGCCCCCCGCAGCCAAGGCGCCGCCCGCATGGCGCTGCTGCAGGCGCCGCACCAGCCAGGGGAGCGCAGCCATGGCGCCCACAAAGAGCACCACGACCAGGAGGGTCTGGGTCATGCTCCCACTATCCACGGCTGACCCGGCGCAGGCGTTCGGAAGGGGTCACCACGTCGGTGAGGCGAATACCAAACTTGTCGTTCACCACCACCACCTCGCCCTGGGCGATGAGGTAGCCATTGACCAGCACGTCCATGGGTTCGCCCGCGAGCGCATCCAGCTCCACCACCGAGCCTTGCGCCAGCTGGAGGATGTACTTGATGGGCACCTTGGTGCGCCCCAGCTCCACCGACAGCTGGACAGGAATGTCCAGCACCATGTTGATGTCGTTGACGGTGTCGCCGCCCGCAGAACCAGAAAACGGCCGCACAGGCTCCCCGGACAACGGCCCGCCCTGCTCAGCGTCCGCCGGCTTGTCGTCGGTGCGTTTTTGCTCTTCCAGCGCCTCGGCCCAGCCCGCAAACGGGTCTTCCGCGCCTGCGTCCTTGTTGTCTTCTTCAGTTGCCATTTTTCTCTCCCAGCCAGCTCATGTCCGACGTACGCAGGCACTCTTCAATGCGGATGGCGTACTTGGAATTGTGGGTTCCATACTGGCATTCAAAAATAGGAACCCCTCCGATTGATGCCCGGATGCGAGGCTCCCGGTCCAGTTCAATGAAGTCGCCGGGCTTCATGGCCAGCAGCTGCTCCACCGTGGCGTCGGCCTTGGCCAGTTCCGCCACCAGCGTGACTTCTGCGGACTGGATTTCGCGCTTGAGCACATTCACCCAGCGGCGATCCACCTCAATGGAGTCGCCCTGCGTGGAGGAATACAGCACATCGCGGATCGGCTCCAGCGTGGCATACGGCATGCAAACATGGATGGCCCCGGAGAGGTCACCGATTTCCAGCTGGAACGCCGTTGACACCACAATTTCGCTGGGAGTGGCAATGTTGGCGAACTGAGGCTGCATTTCGGAGCGCTGGTACTCCAGCTCCAGTGGGTAGATCCCCTGCCAAGCCTTTTTGTACTCGGCGCAAATGACATCGACCAAGCGATTGATGACCCTCTGCTCGGTGGGCGAAAAATCACGCCCCTCGATCCGGGTCTGAAACTTGCCAACCCCGCCATAGAGCGTGTCGATGATGCCGAATACCAGCGAGGGTTCACACACAATGAGCCCGCTGCCGCGCAGGGGGCGGATCGCCACAATGTTGAAGTTGGTCGGAACCGCCAGCTCGCGCAGAAATGCGCTGTAGCGCTGCACGGACACCGTGCCAACAGAAATCTCCGGGCTGCGCCGAATGAAATTAAACAGCCCGATACGGAAGTTGCGCGCAAACCGCTCGTTGACGATTTCCATCGTCGGCATGCGGCCACGGACGATCCGCTCCTGGCTGGAGATGTCGTACGTGCGAACCGAGCCAGCCTCTGCCACCTCTTCGACAGACTTCTGGCTCTCGCCAGTGACCCCTTCCAGAAGGGCATCAACCTCTTCCTGCGAAAGAAATGAATCACTCATGGCTGGTCCTTACCCCGGTTCACTGAATGATGAAGTTGGAGAACAGCACACGCTGCACGGGGTTGCGCTCGACGCGCTTGCGCGCAGGGCGGTCTTCCGCATCTCCGTCCTGCTCAGCCTCTGCCCGAGCGCGCTCACGTTCACGCTCCGTGGGCACCGAATAACCCAAGGGGCGGGAGACTTCGCGGCGGATGTCGGTGGCCAGTTTCTCCTTGCCCTCCCGCAGCAGCAGCTCAGCAGACGTGCGCTGAGATACCAGCATCAGGATGCCACTGCGGATGCTCGGCAGGTACAGCTTGACCTGCTCGGCGGTTTTTGCGTCTTCCAGCTCCAGGGTAATACCAATCTGGGCAAAGCGGTCCCCTCCGGGGTCGGCAAGGTTGACCACCATGTTTTCCAAGGGCAGAAAAGTGGGGGCCACCTTGGGGGCCTCCTTGCGGGCGGCAGGCGCCGCCCCCCCCTCTTCCTCCTCGCCATGCGAGCGGGTCATGAACCAGGCCGCTGCGCCCCCCCCGATCACCAGCACCGCCAGAACGACGCCAATGATGATGATGAGCATCTTCTTGCTTTTCGCTGGAGCAGCTGCGGGGGGATTGGCTGACACGATGGATGTTCCTTGCGATAGGGAGCAAGCCGTGCGCGCACTATCAAAGTGCAAGCAAAGCCGTATGGCCCATTATTGGACGGGGGTGTAACCAATAATAGCCAGAATAAAAGCCCAAAACCATGGCTTTCACTGCGCTCGCCGTCGTTGCCCTCGGGATCCTCCGAACGAATCGAGCGGCAAATGTGCATTGCGGATCAGGTTGGGCTGCCAAACGCAAACCCCAACATAGCCCGGCGACCTTAGCAATCCTGGCTGTTGCGAGTAGCTGCAACGCAACGGCCCCGCCCACACCGCAGACGCACAAGGCGCGGTGATTCGTGCAGAAAATCCCCAGGGATACGTGCAGGCGGTGGCCGCCTGCGCATACGCCCATGCCTCCGGGTCAACAGGTCAAACGAAAATGTCTACCGAGCGATCAGCCCCGCTGCCGTCCCGCGCGAGCGATGCGGTACCCACCGGTGCACTGGAAATCACCTGCGCCTGGCGGGCGCCATCGCGGCCACGGGGCTGCCTCCCATCGCCGCCCTGCGCACCTGCGCCATCCCGTGCCGACGTGCCCACCGACATACCCGACAGCACCAGCCCTTCGCTGCGCAGCAAATCCCTGAGCTGGGCCATGCTCTGGTCGAGCAGTTCACGGGTCTGCGCCTGGTCACTGCGGAAAGTGACATGCGCTTCGTTGCCCGACAATGACACGGAAACCTCCACGGGCTGACCATCGCGATTGAGCGTCAACTCCGCATTCTGCGTTTTCTGGTTGACCCAGTACGCTACCTGGTCGGCCACCTGCTCTTCTGCTCCGGCGGCACCGGGGTCCACAAACCCGGCTGGGCTATCAGTATTCCCCGGCTCCAGCGGGGAAATGCCCGCACTGCCGTCCGACCAAGCGCCCCCCCCGGCCGCCCCCTCGCCAGGAC
>NZ_QAIH01000054.1 GCF_003060895.1 Acidovorax sp. HMWF029
GTGCACGGACTCCAAGTCCAGCACCATGTTCACCAGCAGCATGCGGGCGTCAGCCGTAGCCTTGTCGGTCAGGCTGGGTGGGCGGCGGGTGGGCTCTGGCATGGGGGCCAGGGGAGCGGGCGATGGCTTTTCAGGCGGGGCGAATGACACCACCGGAGCGGGATCAACCTGGGCCAACGCAGTGGTTGCAGCCTTGGCGACCGTGCGGACTGCAATAGCCGCGCGGGTCGCAGCTGACAGTGCGGTGGTGTCGTATTCGAGTCCTCCGCCGACCCGGCCTGCGCGGGGCTGGCTCGGTATGCCTAACTTTTCGAGCTTCTCGCGAGTGCGGAACTCTGTGCTGGGCATGCCCGGCAGACCTGCAATTTCGCGTGCGGTGAGCCAAGTCATGTGCGTGGCTCCTGCTGCTTGCGGATGCGCCCTGAGCGGGTCACAGTGATCTTGACAGTCCGTGCCTGAGCCTTTGCTCGCGTGGTCATGTATCTGGACGGCCAGATTTCCTGCGCGGGCTTGCCAAGAGCATTGGCAACGATCTGTTCAACAGCCCACCAGTGGGTCGTCAGGACGCGCTGAAAGTGTGAGTAGCCATGCTCTTTAGCAAGTTGACGAAGGCTTACACCTTTCTTTTCGAGTGCGGCCTTGACATCCGCAGGATGCCAATCTGTCTGCTGCATACATTTTTGTGTGTCCATGGTCATGATGGTAAACACAAAAAAATGTTCTCGCAAGCTTTTTCAACACACAAAAGGGTGTGTTTGAGTGTGGCCTCGAGTTGCCATCAGACGATATAGGTGGTATCGGGTGTTTCCGTTTTATCTCGCGCATGCTTTAATGTGTTCATGGACACACTAAAATGTTCACCCCGCTCAGCGTGGTGTTGAGATCATGGACAGACCGAGCAATGAACTTCGCGATGCCTATGCGGCCTCACTGGGCGAGCGAATAAGGTCGTGCCGATCCGGCTTCACACGTGAAGAGTTCGCGCGTCGGCTTGATCTCCATGTCAACACCATTGGGAAATTTGAGCGGGGCATAACGATCCCGGATGCGTTTGCGCTTTTGCGGATGGCAGAGATCGGGAAATGCCCTGCCGAGTGGCTTCTGACTGGTCAAACGAAGTCCGACAAGATAGAACGCAGTGTGCAGGCCGTCGAAGCGGGTGAGTACATCTATGTCCCGCATTTCGATGTAGCGTTGTCGGCTGGAAATGGTGTCTTCTGCGACGTTGAGCGTGTTGTTGCAATGCGCCCCTTCGAGGCAAAGTTCATCCGTCAGGACCTTGGCATTACTCACAATGAATTGGCGCTGGTTTCAGTGATCGGCAATTCAATGGAGCCGTTGCTGCGATCCAGAGACACCACGATGCTTGACCTTCGTGCAAAGGACGTATTGACCGAAGGCATTCACGCAATCCGTCTCGATGGCGCCTTGATGCTGAAGCAACTGCAGCGCTTACCCGGAAAAGTATTGAGGGTCAGTAGTTCAAACCCAGAATATTCGCCCTTTGAAATAGAAGGCTCGGATGAAGAATCGCATCGCGATTTTTCGGTGCTAGGCCGGGTCCGTTGGGGCGGCGTCACGTTTAATTGAAAGGGGGAGCGCCATGCTCAAGCAGACGATGTTTCTCGCCGCTTTGTTGCTTTCTTTGCCGACATGGGCGGTCAACAAGTGTGCAGGCTCTGATGGCAAGGTTGTGTTCCAGGATGCACCTTGCACTGACGGCGCCAAGAACCTTAAAGCGCCTATCGAGTCACCCGCTGTCAAGCCTCCTGGTGTAATGAGCGCTGCAGATGTCGCCCGTTCATTTGAGAATCAAATGGAGCAGCCGGAGATGCAGAGAAAAATTCAGACAAACGTTGAGCGGCGCCAGCTCCTTGAGAAAGCCGATACGCTTAGCAGAAGGAGCGATTCAACGCGGTGCGCTCAGGGAGTACAACCTCAGCCGCGCGTAGGCATGTCTGAGGATCAGTTCCTGAACTGCACGATGTTCGCAAGGGACTGGGATCACCTTCAGATCAATGAGACCGAGACACAGTATGGCGTTCGGAAGCAGTATGTGTACGCTCAGCATGCGCCTATTAAGTTTGTCTACCTGGATCAGGGGAAGATCACTGCCATCAGTCGTTAGGAGTTGGTGACGCCTATGGGCGTCCAGTAGGATTGACTAGTCTCAGATAGAGCTATCAGGCCGACATATGTCGGCCTTAGTTTTTTGTGCCCCGACCTCGACAGTCGCGGCATGGGAATCACCAACTCTTTTCTCCTTGGCATCGTCACGGTGCTGTTGTTTGCCTGCCTCCTCGGCAGCGGTGCGGGGCAGCGAGCGCGATCAAGGAAGAGGATGCGCGGCAACGTGAGCCCGCGTCAGGTCGTCGCAGTCATGTCGCTCTCGGCGGCCGGTCTGGTTGGCCTGGTGGTGCATGAGAGCTACACCGATAAAGCCATCGTTCCCACGCAGGGCGACCGCCCCACGGTGGGCTTCGGTAGCACCATTCATGAGGACGGAACGCCCGTAAAGATGGGCGACACCACCACCCCGGTGCGCGCGCTCATCAAAGCCCATACCCACATCACCAAGGATGAGGCAGCTTTCCGCGACAGCCTGCCAGGCGTAGCACTCCATCAGGGCGAATACGACCTGTATCTCGATTGGGTGTACCAGTACGGCATGGGAGCCTGGCGCACATCAGCCATGCGGCGCGAGCTGCTCGCGGGCAACTACAAGCCCGCGTGCGATGGACTTCTCGACTACCGCAAGCTGACCAGCGCCCGCCAGGAGGGACCGGGTTGGACTGTGAGCAGGCGTGATGCTCAGGGCAAACCGGTGCGCTGGGAGTTCGACTGCAGCACACCCGGGAACAGGGTCTGCCGGGGCGTATGGACCCGCCAGCTTGAGCGCCACAAGAAGTGCATGGAGCTGCAGCAATGAAGACTCTTAAGCGCATCTTGATGGGCGTTGCAGGCGCGGCCCTGATCGCCTTCCTCATCTTCTGCCTGGCCGTCATGTGGATGGTCGGCGAACTGCCCCATTGATGCCATGGCCGCTCGTCTGCTCATTGCCCTCGTTGCCGCCCTGGCCTTAGTCGGTGGCGGCTACTGGTGGGGTCACACCGCCACCGACAACGCCTGGCAGGCCAAGCACGCGAAAGCTCTGGAAGCCGAGCGCGAAGAGACCGCCAAGGAAACCAAGCGTGCCGACCAGGCCGCAGCCAACTACCTCACCGAACACATCGACCAGGAAGACCGCTATGCCGCCCTCAATGCCACTTATCAAGACCTTCGCCGCCGTGTGCCTCTTGTTGTTCCTGGGCCTGTGGTTGTTGTCGCCCGCAGCGACCCGTATGGGCCTGACTCGCCGGGCCCGGATGAGCGGAGTGCGCCTGCAACAGCTGTCGATAGCAGCCCTGTCCTCACTCTTGCTGCTGTCCGCATGTGGAACGGCGCCCTCACCGGCATCGACCAAGCGACCGGTGCCTGCAGCCCTGCTAGTCCCACCCAAAGCACCGACGCTGCTTGTGCCCAAGGCTCCGGGCTCACCCTCGACGACGCCTGGGCCAATCACGCAGCCAACGCCAAAGCCTGCGCAGATGACCGCCAGCGCTACCAACACCTGATCGATTTTTTAAACGGAAAGTGAACCCTCCATGCCAATGGAAAAAGACGAACTGATGCTGCTGGGAAAGATGGACGGCAAGCTCGACAGCATTACCGCCCACCTGGGCCGCCAGGATCAGCGCATCGACGCCCTCGACCAGCGCATGGAAGAGCGTCACAACGCCATCGACAAGCGCCTGCGCGTGGTGGAACAAAAGGCGGCAGTGGCTGGTGCCATCAGCGGCTCTGCCGTGTCCATCGGCATCGCCCTGGCTATCGAGGGCGTGAAGCAATGGCTGGGCCGTGGAGGCGCCGGACAGTAATGGCCCACGCATCCGAGAAGCGCACGCAGCTCCGGGGCCTGTATGTGTACCAGCGCCTACCGATGGAGACCGCCTGCAAGAAGGTGGGCGTGCCACGCAGCACCGCCAATCGCTGGAAGCAAGAAGCCGCCGACAAGGGCGACGACTGGGACAGCGTTCGCGCCGCCATGGCACTGGGAGACGATAACTTCGCCAGCCTGAGCAAGAAGCTGCTGGAAGACTACCTGGTACAGCACCAGGCCACCATGGACCTGCTGCGCGAAGCCAAGGACATGGGGCCGATGCAGCGGGCGGAAACGCTCGCCAGCATGAGCGACAGCTTCAACAAGACGATGGCGAGCTTCAAGCGCCTATCGCCCGAGTTGAACAAGCAGGCCATCCAGCTCGACGTGCTGCAGCGCCTGGTGTCGTTTGCCCAGGCCAAGTTTCCGCAGCACCTCACGGCCATGGTGGAGCTGCTGGAGCCCTTCGGCGAAGAACTGGCGAAGGTGAAGTAACGCCATGGCAAAGAGCAGCAAGGAGTTCCTCGAAGGCCTGGCCGCGTTGGCTGATGGCCTGCGCCGCCAGATCGACGCCAACCTCGACGGATGGGACGTATCGCCAGAGGCCATTGCCGAGCGCCGCCGCAAGGTGTTCGACCCGGTGACCGGGTATGAATACTGGGACCGGAATTACTTCCCGCACTACGGCACCGCCGAGCCCAGCGCGCTGCACCAATACCTGTACAAGCGCCTGCCTGAAATGGTCAATGCATCCAGCGGCCAGCGGGACGCCCTGGCCGCCCCACGGGGTGAGGCCAAGTCCACCAAGGTGAGCATGTCGTTCGTTCTCTGGTGCGTGGTGACCGGGATCAAGTGGTATCCCGTAATCATCATGGACGCCTTCGAGCAGGCCGCAGAGATGCTGGAAGCCATCAAGGCCGAGCTGGAAGCCAACCCACGGCTGCAGGGGGACTTCCCCGAAGCCTGCGGCCAGGGCAAGGTCTGGCGTGCGGGCGTGATCGTCACGGCCAACGGCCGCAAGGTCGAGGCCTTCGGCTCGGCCAAGAAGATTCGGGGCCGCCGCCATGGCGCCCACCGCCCTGACCTGGCGGTGATGGACGACATCGAGAACGACGAGAACGTCACGACCCCGGCCCAGCGCGACAAGCTGCAGAAGTTCGTCACGGCTTCCGTATTGAACCTGGGGCCACCCGACGACAGCATGGATGCCATCCTGATCGGCACGGTGCTGCACTATGACTCGGTCCTGGCCCGCTTCCTCAAAAACCCGCTATGGAACCGCAAGGTCTTTAAAGCCATCATCCAATGGCCTGACCGCATGGACCTGTGGGAGCAGTTCGAAGGGCTGCTCTTGGGCGCCGAGACGCCCCAGGAGGGCGAGGCCGCCGCCATGGCGATGTACCGCGAGCAGCAGGCCGAGATGGACAAAGGTGCGGTGGTGAGCTGGCCCGCGCTGCGCCCCATCCACAAGCTGATGATTCGCCGTGCCCGTGAAGGCCATAGCGCCTTTGATAGCGAGCAGCAGAACGACCCAGTAGCGGGCGAGGATGCCCCCTTTGCCCACAGCATCCAGTTCTGGGTGAACCGCCTGGCCGAGTGGGTGTTCTATGGCGCGGCCGATCCATCCTTGGGCAGGCATGGCAACAGCCGTGACCCCAGTGCCATCGGCATCGGTGGCTACCAGCGCACCACCGGCATCCTGGATGTGGTCGAAGCCAAGATCAAGAAGCGCACACCCGACCGAATCATCAGCGACATCATCGACTTTCAGCGGGAGTACTGCTGCATTGTGTGGGGCGTGGAATCGGTGCAGTTTCAGGAGTTCCTGCGCACCGAGCTGGTCAAGCGCAGCGCCCAGCTCGGCGTTCCGGTACCGGCGCGCGGGTTGCTCCCCATCGCTGACAAGGTGCTGCGCATTGAAAGCCTGCAGCCGCACATGCACAACGGCTTGATCCGGCTGCACCGCAGCCAGACCACGTTGGTCGATCAGTTCCGCCACTTCCCCAAGGCCGATCACGACGACGGCCCCGACATGGTCGTGATGCTGTGGATGCTGGCCGTGACCGGTGGGGTTGCTGCAGCCGCCCAAGGCGGCAACAGCAAGGGCAGTCAACAGTCCGCCCGCGAGCGCTATGGCCACACAGCCCAGCGCATGTTTCGGCGCGGCTGACCAGGGGCCGCCATGACCGAAGACCAACAAAACCTTTTGATCATCCGGGGCCACATCGCGGGCCTGCCAGCTTCTGACCGCAAGGGGATCGAGCTGGCCGCGCAGAAGCTGCGCGAGGTGATCGTCCACCACAACGACCATGGCCGCCTGGCGCTCGCCCTTGTGGGCGCCGAGCTGGCTGCAGAGGAATGACATCATGTGGCTGATAGACCGACTGAAGGAGGCCGTGGGCATCACTGCTGCCCCTGCCCAACCATCCAACCCTGTCCGAGAGGCAGCATCTGCCCAAGGTTCGGACGAACCCGGCTGGCGCCGCCTGAGCGGAGACGGCCTGAGCAACCAGAACGACCGCGACCTGTCGCCCATGGCGCAGGACCGCATGCAGAAGGTGGCGGAGTACCTGTGGCAGAGCAACCTGCTCGCCAACCGCCTGGTGGAGCTGCCTCTGGCCTACCTGCTGGCCGAAGGCGTCACACTGCAGTGCAAGGACGAAGAACACCAGAAGCTGCTCAACGCCTTCTGGTCAGACCCTATCAACAACTGGCCTTTAAAACTCACACCCCGCGTGCGTGCCCTGGGCCTGCTGGGTGAGCAGTGCTACATCGCCAACGTGCGCGAAGGGGATGGCTTTGTGCGCCTGGGCTACCTGGACCCAAGGCAGATTGCCACCGTGGTGACCGACCCGGACAACCCCGAGCAGCCTATTGGCGTGGTGACCAAGCGCGACAACCGGGGCAAGCAGCACAAGTACCGGGTGATCGTGCTGGGTGAGGACCGCGACTTGTTCAGTGCAAACACCGCCCGCATCCGGGCCGAGGATTTCACGGACGGTGAATGCTTGCTGTACCAGCTCAACAAGTTCCCCAACGGCAGCCGTGGTCGCAGTGACCTGCTCGGGCAGATCGACTGGCTTGACGCCTACGACGAGTTTCTCTTCAACGAGCTGGACCGCATTGGCTACCTGCGGGCCTTTACCTGGGATGTGACGTTGACCGGGGCCGACCCACAGGCCGTGAAGGACTATGAGAAGGAATTCAAGGCCCCGGCACCCAACAGCACCTTCGTGCACAACGACAGCGTGAAGCTGGAAGCCAAGAGCCCGAGCCTGCAGGCCGCCGACACCAGCGAAAGCGCCCGCCTGTTGCGCAACCATGTGCTGGGCGGTAGCACCACGCCCGAGCATTGGTACGGCGGTGGCGGTGACGTGAACCGTGCCGCTGCCTCGGAGATGGGAGAGCCAACGTTCAAGATCTACACCGGGCGCCAGAATTTCCTGAAGCTGATGCTGGAAGAGATCGGCCGCTTCGTGCTGTGGCGCTCTGCCCAAGTCAGCGGCGTGAGGCCTGACTGGTCCGAGGACAAGTGGCAGGTGACGGCGGTCTTTCCCGAACTGGTGAACCGCGACGTGACGAAGTTCGCCGCCGCCATGGCTTCGCTGGTCACAGCGGTGATCCAGATGATTGATGCGGGGCTGCTGACCGAGGAAACCGCCCTGAAGCTGGTAGCCGACGTGGCACAGCGGTTCGGCCAAGACTTCGACGCCAAGACGGAGCTGGACGCGGCCCGCAAGGAACACCAGGAACGCAAGAAGGCCAAGGCGGCGGAGGACAGCTTCAATCTGCCCGCCGATCTGCGAGACGAGCTGCAGGCGGGCAAGGCACAGCCCAAAGCACCGGCACCTGCCCCGGTTTCTGCAACGGCTGACCAGGCGTGACGCCCGAGCAAAAGCGTTTCGAAGCGGTGCTTAAAGAGCGCCTGGCGGAGCGCGCCCGGCTTCTCATTGTTGCCGACCAAAAGGTCGTGGGCTTGCTTCGGGATGCGTTGAGCCAGATCACGGCCCAGCTCGCAAGCCAGCCCGCCGAGTGGCAACAATGGCATCTGACCAGGCTGCGGGATCAGATCTCGACCGTGCTCGTCGCAACAGGCCAAAAGGCCGGGGCGGAAACCGACCTGGCCCTGCGTGATGCCTGGCAGCAAGGCGAGGATCTGGTGGACAAGCCGTTGGCCGCCGCAGGGCACGCGGTGGAGATGCGCCTCACGGCCCTGGATGCCAGGGTGTTGTCTGCCATGCGCACCTTCGGCCACGAGCGCTTGAACAACGTTGCGGCCGAGGCCTTGGGCAAGATCGGCCAGCAGCTCGGCCTGGTCACCATAGGTAGCGTGACGCCCTTCCAGGCCATCAAGGCAGTTCAGGCACTCCTGGAAAGCGAATCGACCAAGCGCGCCACCACCATCGTACGTACCGAGGTAAGCCGGGCGTTTGCCGTGGCATCCAAAGAGCGTCTTGTGCAAGCAGCCCCTCTGGTGCCTGGACTGGGCAAACAGTGGCGGCGCAGCGGCAAGATTCACAGTCGCTGGACCCACGACCTCATGGATGGCCAGGTCGTGGATGCAGGTGCGCTCTTCAAGGTGCCCAATCCCGGTGGCGGCATTGACCTGATGCAGTGCCCTCACGACCCCAAGGCCCCCCCCGAACAGGTGATCAACTGTGGCTGCCTTGCGATCCCCTACTTGAAGAGCTGGAAGGTGGTCACCCCGGGGGCCAAGCCATTCACTGAGCTGGAGCTGAAGCTGGATGGGCGCAAGGCGGCCCTTGACAAGGCGGCCAAGGATGCGGGGCGACGGCAGGAATGAGGGGGTGTAGCTGTCGCGGGCTACGTCGCTTTAAACAGGGTTGGTGCGGCAACCCCTTGGAAATTTCCCGCTACCCTGCCTGTCGGGCGATTTAAAGGGGGTTTAAACACGTGCCCATGCGATGAACGGATGTCGAAAAAGATCCAAATCGCTGGTTTATGTAGGAGGTGATTGAATTCAACCAAAAATGGTGATAGGATTTCACCCGTCGCCCTGATCAGGCGGCCTCCGAGCTTCCCCTTGGAGTGGAGAGCTACTAACTTAACTATGAAAGTAGGTGCCTGCTGTGACCCCGAGCTTGCACCGCAACTGGAGAAAGGGAACCGACCATGAAGTTGACCGAACTTGGAAAGGAAACTCGAAAAATAAGAATTGGAAGAGACGAAGTGCTGCTTGATATGGCTGTGCGCTTGGAAATGTCGCCCGCCATGCTATCAGCCATCGAAACTGGAGCAAAAGCCGCCCCCGATGATTTCGTGGCGCGTCTGGCGAGCCAGTACGAAGAAGTGGCAGAGCGACGTGCGGTTTTTGAGCACCTTGCCGAAAAGACAAAAAAGCTTGTAAAGCTGTCGCTGGAGGCATCGATGCCAGATGACGTGAAGGATGCAGCGGTGACTTTTGCCCGTGTGCTCCCTCAACTTTCGCCCGAAGACCTGGCCACTATTGGACGTGTTTTTGAGAAGTACAAGAAGGGAATGTATGACAAGAAAATCGAAGGCCGAGATATGTGAAAGCGTTCAGCAACTCAAGTCCGTCTGCGCCGAGTGGGGGTTCATGGATGCAGACGGTTCTCTTGTACTGAAGCTCGTCTATGAGCACCTGCAAATCATCTGGCCAGGCTGGCTGATGTTGGTTAGGGAGCGTGATGAGATGGGTGCTCACCTGGGAATTACGAACCCATTCAAGAAGACCATTGCACTACGTGACGATGTCTACCGTGGTATGTGCGCTGGGGACCCGGAGCATTGCTTCACAGCAGCGCACGAACTTGGCCACATGGTGATGCACAGCGAAGTCACGTTTGCGCGGATGGAGAAACGTAGCGGCATTGAGATGGTGGAATTCGAAGGCGAGGCGGACTCTTTCGCTGTTGAGTTGCTGGGGTTTGACTCGCCCGCGAATCAGAAAGTGCTGCGCCAGTTGGAGCACTTGCTGGAGTCCATCAAGTTGCAGCCTGACGAAAAAAAAGGCTCACGAAATGATTGAGACATTTCGCGAGCCTGGGTTGGTGAAAAGCGGTCTACCAAACCACTTGATCACGCAGACGTCTTGGGGAAGACAGAAACGGACTGTATCAGTTCGGCGTGTTCAAGCAAGCCAAAACTGCTCAATCTCTTCACGGAGGTGGCTATGTCCTACACGCGTCTTAAGACAGTGTTTGTTCGCCGCTACACCCGCCGTCGTTACGGGCGGTGGGAGTGGGTGACCCAACACTGGCGTTCGCACCCAGGTCAAATGAGCTTTGCATTTGACTAAATAAGGTTGGTGACGGGAATTACCAGTTCCCGTCACCAGGATGCTGAGTACGGGTGAGGCATCAGCAGTGCTTTCTTTGCGGAAAGGCCTTTGAGTTTACGCTTTTGGGCCGTGCGCTGCAACCGACGATCCCGGTAACCCCTTTCACGGTAAGACCGTGAGAAAGGTTTCCGATGACCGCTGAACGTACTGGCGGCCGTTGGGTGATCTGCCGCTACATCGTCAAAAATGGGCGCGTGATCTACCCAAAGAACGGCAAGTGCTTCCGCTTCTGGGTTGACGACTCGAAGCACAAGTAAGACCAATCAGCTTCGTGCTGATCGCGCATTCAAGATTGCGCCATCTGCCATCAAGCCAAGTTGCTTGGTGAGTTGCAGCGAGTCGTGCTAGCCTGAGAGAGCACTTTCTCACATCACGGGCCGACATATGTCGGCCTTAGTTTTTTGTGCCCCCCTCGGCACAGTCACTCCATCGCAACCCGCCGCCCCGCGCGGCTCACATGGATGGAGTGATGCATGTCCGACCCCAAGAATCCGCCCGAGGCCGACAAGGGCAAATCCCGAGAACTGACCTTCGCCGAGGCCGCCAAGCGCGTACAGCGAACGGTGGTCGAACTCGTGGACGGCAAAGGCGACGAAGGAAAAGCCGCCAAGGTGCCCCGCGAAAAGCGCGTGGCCGTCAAGGCTGAAGAAGTCCTGTCCTTCAAGGACTACGGCACACATGTGGTCGTAGTCACCAAGGACGGTCAGAAGCTCACCAGCACGGGTGAGGAGTAAGCCCGCATGAAATGGGCTCAACTCATTGCAGCGCTGGCGGCCTGTGGCGGCTTGCGCACTGGTGCAGCGGTGGACGCTGCCCTGCGCGAGGCTGCAGCGCCTCCCGAGCGCGACTTCCGCCAGCTTATCGATGTGGTGCGCGCGGCGATCTCTGAGCAGATCAACAGCGGGCGCCTGCCCGAGCAACGCCGGTATTGCAGCCTGTCGGCCATCTACAGCGACCGCGCTGTGATCGAGCTGGATGGCAAGCACTTTCAGTACAGCTACTCGTTTAAGCACATCGCTGGCTCCGACCAGGTCGTGCTCGGTGCGCCTATCGAGGTGGTCGAGCAGTACGTGCCCACGGCTCCCGCGTCAGCCCCGGCTGCTGCGCCAGCGGCTGCCCCGGTCTCCGTGCGTGAAGCGCTGGCCGACGAGGCCTTCCGAGAAGCAGCAGACGGCTCCATCGAGGTCACCCTCATCCGTTCCGGCCGCAGCGGCAACCGCAACTACTACCCCGACGCCACCTTGCGCGAGGCGGTGTCCATGTTCGAGGGTGTGCGCGTTTTCACCAAGAGTGACGCAGAGCACATCGCTGGCAAGGGCAAGGATGTGCGCAACCTGATCGGCGGCATCTACAGCGTGCGCTTTGTAGAGGGCAAGGCGCCTGACACCGGCGCGCTGGTAGGCACCTTTAAAGCCCTGGACCCCACGGATGCGGCGGTCACCAAGATGACCGAGGCCGTCAAGCGCGGCATGCAGAGCCTTCTTGGCCTGTCCATTGACGCCGACGCCCGCACCAAGCAGCGCAAGGCTGGGGCCGAGACCCTGCGCGAGGCCGTGAAGTTCACCAAGGTGCACTCCGTTGACCTGATTGTCGAACCGGGCGCTGGCGGCGGCCTGGATCGCCTGACTGAAGCCGCCGCCGACCAACCTCTCAACAACCCCGAAGGAAACGCAATGCCTCTCTGGAAGCAACGCCTGCTGGAAGCCATCAAGGCCAAAGACCCCGTCAAGCACGCCACCATCAACGCCGAGACCATCGGTGACGATGAGCTGGTGAACCTGCACGAAGCCGTGTGCGGCTCCCTGGTGCAAGCCGCGCCAGGCGCTACCCGCATCGCCGAAGCGCAGGGCGACAACACGCCTCTGACCCGTGCTGACCTGGAAGTGTTCACCCTGCGCGGCGCAGCCCGCGACCGTATCAACGCGGCCAAGCTGCCCCAGGCCGCCAAGGACCGCCTGCAGGCACAGGTGTCCATCGCTGGTGCCGACCGCCTGACCGAGGCCGCTGTGGGCGACCTGATCAAGGCCGAGGGCGATTACATCGCCCGCATGACGGAGAGCGGTGCCGTGCGCGTGCCGATGTTCGGCGAAGGCTCCATCTCGGTGGGCGACCGTAGCCTGACCATGCGCGACATGCTCGACGCCTTCTGGGACCCTACCCACAAGGACCACGGCCGCGTGCAGTCCTTCAAGGAGTGCTACATCGAGATGACGGGCGACCGCTTGGTGACCGGCCGCCTGCGCGAGTGCGACCAATCGCGCCTGGTGGAGTCGCTGGGCAGCGCATCGCTGGGTGAAGTGCTGGGCGACAGCGTGACCCGCCGCATGCTGGCCGAGTACCGCGCCGCCGTGGACTTTGACGGCTGGCGCCAGCTCGTGAACGTGGTGCCAGTGAACGACTTCCGCATGCAGCACCGTACCCGCTGGGGCGGCTATGGCGACCTGCCCACCGTGGCCGAGGGCGCCGACTACCAACCTCTGACCAGTCCTGGCGATGAAGAAGCCACCTACAAGGCGGGCAAGAAGGGTGGCACGGAAGACATCACCCTGGAAATGATCAAGAACGACGACGTGGGTGTGATTCGCCGTATCCCCACCAAGCTGTCGCGCGCCGCCAAGCGCACGCTCGCCAAGTTCGTGTTCGACTTCCTGCGCACCAACCCGGTGATCTACGACACCAAGGCGCTGTTCCACGTCGATCACAACAACTTGTTCGCGGCGGCCCTGTCCAAGGCCGAACTGGCGATCCACCGTCTGGCGATGCTCAAGCAGACCGAGCTGAGCAGCAACGACCGCATCGGTATCGCTCCATCGCGTCTGGTGGTTCCCTCCGACCTGCAGGAGGCGGCGGTCGATCTGTTCAAGCTGTCCACCAACAACGAGAAGACGTTCATCCAGACCCTGACGATGAACATCATCCCGGTCTGGTACTGGACCGACGCCAACGATTGGTGCACTGCTGCTGACCCAGCCGATATCCCCGGCATTGAGGTGGGCTTCCTGGATGGACGCGAAGAGCCCGAGTTGTTCGTGCAGGACACGCCCAACGTGGGCTCCATGTTTGCGGCCGACAAGCTGACCTACAAGATTCGCCACATCTACGGCGGCGCGGTGACCGACTACCGCGCCTTCACCAAGGCCGTGGTGGCGTAACGCACTGGACACACCCAGCGGCGCGAAGCGCTTCGGCGCAACAGGCTGGTGCCCTGCCAAAGCACCCGGCCCGCCCCGCAAGGGGTGGGTTGTCCAAGGCCCCGGACCTGGAGCCTTGGACAACCCAGCCGACCAACACCTCTCTCTTTTAAACAGGACTTCGACCCATCATGGCCTTGGCCGATTTTCAGGCGCTGCTCAGCGACCTGGCCCGTGATCAAGCGAGTGTGCTATCTGCAGACTCGCGTGTCCGCGCCCTGGATGCCGCGCGCCTGCAGTACAGCTCAGATCATCCGCGCCGCATGGTGGACGACGTGACTTGGCCCACGGGTTCTCTGGCTCCAGCGCCTCTGGGATGGACGGACAGCGCTTGGATTCAAAGTGCGGAGTACCCCATTGGTCGAGACCCGCTCGCAACGATTGAGGTATCGGCATACCTGTCACCCACTGGCTGGCAGCTCATGGCAGCGGACCACGTGGCAACGGGTGGCGTGGTGCGTGTGAAGTTCATGGCTGAGCATGCGCTCTCGGCCACTGAGGACACCATTCCAGCCAGGCACCGTCTTCCTGTGGCCCAGTACGCGGCACACCTGCTGTGCCACCAACTGGCGACCCACTACAGCGCGCAACGGGAGAACGGCTATGGCTCGGACGCCAGCATGACTGAGACACGGGCGCGTGAGTTTGCCGCCAGGGCCAAGGAGCTTCGGTCCGCTTACTACGCCGGAGTGGGGATAGCCGACCCGTTCGCGCCTGCGAGCGGCAGCAGCTCTGGCGCAACGGCCGCTGCAGGCGTTGTGAGCTGGCCGAGTCGCAACCCGCGCCATCGCCTGGTGCAGCGAGGTGGTCTGTGAATCTGTCCATCAGTCTGGGCGGCTTGCAGTCGTTCGCAAATGGGCTGCGTGATGCTCCCGCCTATACCGATCAGGTGCTGCAGGAGGCCATGACCGAGGCCACGCTGCTGGTACAACGCGAATGGCAGGAGAACCTGCCCCGCGTATCTGGCCTCACTGCCAGGAGCATTACCAGCGACGTAGCCAGCACACCGGCTGGCGTGCTTGGCATCGTGAGCAGCAGCCAGCCCAATGCACTGTTTCTGGAGCTTGGCACCCGCCCCCACATGCCCCCCGTGGCAGCGATTGAGCCTTGGGTTCAGGCTGTCCTGGGCATCCGTGAGCCCAAGGAGGTCAAGCGTGTTGCCTTCCTGGTGGCCCGCAAGATTGCCCGCGAGGGGACGCCTGCGCAGCACCCGATGGCGAGAGCGGTCCAGTCCACAGAGGGGCAAGTGACGGCGATGTTTGACCGCGCTGCTGCCAAAGTGGCGGCTCACCTTGCGGGAGGTGGCAAATGACGATGCCCAACACCCTGGCCGCTTCTCGCACCGCGTTGCTGGCCCTGCTTCGTTCCGTGTCTGCAGTCGGCGTGGTGCATGCGTGCGAACGATATGCAGACGGTGAGCTGGGGTTTAAACAGGCCTATCTGTACACCCATGCAGACCCCGCGACGGATGCCTTTGCCGGTGAGCCGCATATCCGTGGCTGGTATGTGAGGCGCACGGCGACATCAGAGGTGAATGCCAACGGACGCATCCTGAACGAACACACCTGGCTGGTGCGCGGCTATCTGTCGTTCCAGACCGCCATAGACAGCGAGCTGATCTTTGATGACCTGGTCGAGCGCATGCGCGATGCCGTGCGCGTGGATGGCTCCTTGGGCCTGCCTGGCCTGTTGGGCTCGGGTCTGTCTGAAGAGCGCGGCGTGCAAGTCGCCGGTGCAGGGCCTGTGATCTTCGCAGGCCTGCTGTGCCACAGCGCAGCACTTGAACTCAAAACCCGTAACTGGGCCGAATGGAGAAAACCATGAAACCAGCCACCACCAGGCCGCGCCGGAAGGCCCCCATGCCACCAGCGCCACCGGCTATGGAACAAGTGATCCTAGCCCAAGAGCACGAGCACATGGGCGTGAAAAAGCCACCGGGCACACCCATCGTCGTGCACCCAGAAACTGCCCGCTGGCTACGTGCCGTGGGCGTCGTCCCCCCCTTACCCACCACCACAAAGGATTGACTCATGACTTCTGCAGCCATCATCAAACGCGTCTTCGCGCCCGCTGGCTATATGGGCCAGGTGTATGCCCGCGAGCGCGGCAGCATTACGGCCCCCATGCCCATCGGCAACGTCCTGGAACTGGAGCTGTCTCACAAGGAGGATGTCCAGAAGCAACAGGACATGACGGCCCTTGGAGGCGGCACTCACGCGGAGATGCGCCGTGTGACCGATGTCGAGATCAAGATGAAGCTGGCCGACCTGAACGTGACCAACCTGGCCCGCGCCTCGCTGGGTACCGTGCAGGGCGTGGACGGCGGAACAGTGGCGAATGAGGCTCAGAAGGTCACGCGCGGTGGCTTGCTGCGCACTGCGCACATCGGCCCAAAGAACGTCGTGCTGCGCAAAGGCAGTACCGCTGGTACCGGGACGGCAACGGACGAGCAACACACGGGTGTGAACAAGGGGGCGCTGGTGCCCCTGGTGCACCTGACGGGCGCACCTGCTACGGCGGTGACCATTCGCATCGGCGCTGATGTGGCCACGGCAACGGCACTGACGGCCGGGGGCAACTACACAGTGGTTGCAGGTGGTATCCAAGTGGATGCAGGCGCCCCAGATGTTGCCAACGGGTCCGTCTTTTGGGTGAACTACACGTATGCCACGGAGGGCGACCTGATTGCCGCTGCAGGCAACTACGAGGTACGGGCTTCCGGTGTCTACGTGCTGCCGGATGCCGTGGACCTGGCCGACGATGACAATGTGAAGCTCAGCTATGAGTTCGCCAGCTATGCGGTGATCGAAGCCCTGACAACCAAGGCCAAGGAGCTGGAGCTGATTTTTGAAGGGCTCAATGAAGCCGACGATGGCAAGCCCTGCATCGTTGAAATCTGGCGAGCCAGCCAAGGTGTGGCATCTGCCATTGGCCTGCTGGCCGACAAGGGCTTTGCAAGCCTACCTGTTACGGGCGCCGTCCTCAAGGACGATACGAAGAGCGGGGTAGGCGTCAGCAAGTACTACCGCGTGCGCAAGGTCTGAAGACGACCAACCCACTCCCCCCAAACGAATAAGGCCGACATATGTCGGCCTTATTTTTTTGTGCTTCGCGCGAGACAGTTACGTCATGGCGGCTACTGCTGGCGCTTGAAAAACGGTTGCAGAACCAGCCAGGTGATGAAGGCGCCCAGGCCAAAAAAGGCCACAAAGCCCACGGCCATGCCAATCGACACAAAGCCGCCTGCAGCAAGCAGGAAGGCAACACACAGCAAAAAGAGGATCGGGCGCATGCCTGCATTGTAAGAAAACATGGCCGACAAGCAAGTCAGTGCAGAACTCCGCGTTGGCGTCACGGGCCGTGAATCAATCACGGGCCTGGCGGATGACCTGGATGACGTCTCCAAGGTACTGACCGGCGAGTTGTCAAAGTCTGCCCAATCGGCCGCTGCCCGGTTGCGCGAGCTGGCCGAGCAAGACGCTGCGATCTCGGCCTTCTTGCAGCTGCAGACCGAGGCGCGTGACGCGGGTCGTGCCCTCAAAGCGGCTGAAACCGAGGCCGCCAACTATGGTCGGCAGATTGCGGCCATGGGGCCACCCACCGCCCAGGAGGCAGCGGCGCAGCAGCGCCTGCAGGCGGGGGTCGATGCTGCGCGTATAGCCCTGAGCCAGCAGGAACAAGCCCTGTCTGGCGCCCAGGCCGCACTGCAGCGGTTTGGCGTTTCGGGGCAGAACGCCCGCGATGCGCAGCAACGACTGCGCCAGGAAGTGGCCGGAGTCCGTGAGGCCATTCAGGACCTGGTGCCTGCCTACCAGGGGGCCGCCACTGGGGCTTCCAATGCCGGTGAGACGATGGTGCGCACACACCGCCAGATTGGCGACGGTGTGGAGTCCATCAGCCAGCAACTCGCCCGACTGCAGAGCTTCTACGCAGCCCTCCAAGGCTTCCAGGGTTTAAAGACCATGGCTTCGGACTTGGCGGAGACGGCCGACCAGGTCAACAACCTGCAGGCCCGTCTAAAGCTGGTGACCGGCGAGGGTGACAACTTCACGCGCTCCTGGAACGAAGTCACGCAGGTTGCATTGCGCACGCACAGTGCGTTGGAAGAGACAGGCGTTCTCTTCACGCGACTCGCACAGGCTGGAAAGGACGCGGGCCTATCCACGGTCGCGGCCAGCACCCAGTCCTTGGCTTTGACCGAGACGATCAACCAGACGATTCAACTCAGCGGGGCCAGCGCTCAGGCATCCAGTGCGGCGATCACTCAGCTGGTGCAGGGGCTGCAGGGCGGCGCTCTGCGTGGTGATGAGTTCAACTCGGTAATGGAACAGAGCCCGCGCCTGGCGCGTGCTTTGGCTGATGGCCTCGGCGTCACGACTGGGGAACTCCGCAAGATGGCAGAGGCCGGCCTGCTCACCAGCGACACCGTTATCAAAGCGCTGCAGGGGCAGAGCCAGACGGTGGCCGCCGAGTTCTCGAAACTGCCGCCTACTGTGGGCCGGGCACTACAGGACTTGTCCACCCAATGGACCCTCTATGTCAGCGAGACCGACAAAGCTACCGGCGCAAGTGCGGCTGCGGCCTCTGCGATCAGTGCGCTCGCCAACAACCTCAAGACCGTTGCAGGCCTCCTGATTGACGTTGGGCAGGCCACCGCTGCCTTCATGGCACTTCGGCTCGCCCAGCACTTCTTGGGGATCGGTGTCGCCGCCCAGGCATCGGCCGCAGCGGTGGCCGCCAATAACGTTCAGATGGTCGCGTCTGGGAACGCAGCCACAACAGCCGCAGTGGGCGCAAGCCGGTTCGCCACGATCCTCGCCAGCCTGCGCACCTTCACCCTGATTGGACTGGTCGCCAACTTTAAGGACATCGGCACCGCGATTGGTGAGGCCGCCGCCAAGCTGGCGGGATACAAGGACCGTACCGAGGAGCTTGCCCGCGCGGACAAGCTGGCGGCAGACATTGCCAAGGAGGCAGCGGCGGACAGGGCGCGCCTGGCTACTGCCATTCAAGCCGCAGTTGAACGCACATTTGACCTATCAAAGGCGGCACGTTCGGGTGTCGCTGAGTTTGAGAAGCTGAGCAAGGAAGGGGCTGTCACCGCCGAGGCGCTTAAAAAGGCGACCGACGCTTTTGATCTATCAAAGGTCCAAGGTATTCGGGACTTCTCCGCCGTGCTCGAAAAGCTCGCAGCGGACGGCAAGATATCGCTTACGGAGTTGCGGGCTGCATGGTCGAAAGCGCTGGATGGCAAGGACCTCGCGGAATTTGAGGTTAAGGCCCGAGCCGCATTTCTTGCCGCACGCAGTGAAGCAGAGAAGGCTGCGAAGGCAGTTCGCGATGCCCTGGAGCAAGGTGTTACTGGTGAGCCATTGGCTGCCCTAAAAGCAAAGGCAGAGGCAGCCTTCGCTGTGCTTACCAAGGAGTCGGAGCGATCCGCTCAGTTGATGGATTCTCTCCTCCGGGAGGCAGTGAAGCGCACAGGCCTGGAGTTTGAACAGCTTCAAGGCCGAATCGGTACAGCCTCCCGAAGCGCTATCAACGATGTGGAAGCCATCATCGCGGGCTTGGGCAAGCTCAAAGCAGAGGGCGCAGACGTCGGTCGCGTGCTCGCTGCTTCATTGAGCAAGGCCATCCAGACAGCAGACAGCGAGAAAGCCTTGGCGGCAGTTCGCGCGCAGATTGAACAGGTGCGCAAGGAGCTGGGAGACAAGATCGCTGACGGTTTGCTTGACCAGGCCAAGGAGAAGGCCGACGCGCTGAAAGACGCCCTGGACCAGGCAACGCCTGGGATCAACAGCATGCGTGAGGCGCTGAAGCAATTGGGCGTGACGTCCGATGAAAGCCTCAAGAAGATCGCCACCGATTCCAAGGAGGCATTCGACACGTTGACATCCAGCGGCACAGCAAGCGCTCGGGAGTTGGGTGAAGGCTTTAAACGGGCCGCAGAAGCGGCCATCGCTGCCAACAAAGGAATTGCACCTGCTTGGGTCGAAGGCCAGGCTGCAGTGCGCGGATACGAAATTCAAATCGACTCAGCGGGCAAGGCGACGCTGAAGCTGCGCGATTCCATTGAGCAGACCGGTGCATCCAGCGGCCGCGTGGCGCCAGGTATGCAGCGAGATTGGGGCGGAGTGACTTCTGCGATTCGCACCTCCACGCAGGCCCTGCAGGACTACCAGCGCCGGATGCAACAGACCTATGGCCGCCCGGGAGAAGGTGACAAGGGGCTGTTTGAGCGCGGTCGGTTCTCCAGCAACGGCCAGGAGCTGGGTGGCGGCGTGCAGGAAGTCGGCACGGGCGGTTCCCAATTCCGCAACAAGGACGGCTGGTCCAGCGATGCAACAGGCCGGGCCCTGACTCAGGGCATTTGGACGCGGACCGCGATCATCGAATACCTCAAGCAGGCGGGGCTTGATGAGCTGGTTGCACGCAAGCTGTCCGAGCAGTTTCTCGATTCGAATGGAAAGGTGCCCTACACCGCCAAGGACGTGCAGAAACGGTGGGCGGGCAAGTTCGGATCGCTTTCTGAGGCGCTCAGCAATATGGCTGAGTACTACAGGCATACCGACAACGGCAGCGCTGAGATGAGCGAGATGCTGGACTTCGAGAAGAAAAGGCGGAGCACCCCGCAGCGCCAAGGCTCAGCGCCCAACGACAGCACCGGGGCACCCGGCGCCACTTACGTCTCCAACATCACCATCGACGGCGTCCAGACCCCTGTGCGCTTTGCCGATGCCCAGAGCCAGGCCCAGGCCGAGGACCTGCTGCGCAAGCTCGCCCGCGCCAAGAGCGCCGCCGCCAGGTAAACCCCATGAGCATCACACTGACCTACAGCGGCACCACCGCCACCCTGAGCGACCGTCTGCACTGGGCCGACGAGTTCGACTGGTCTCCCGTCGAACAGGGCACCGCCTACAGCACCACCGGCCGCCTGTTGGTGGACGTGGCCCTCAAGCAATCGGGCCAGCCCGTGACGCTGGAAGGCACCGACACCAATGCCTGGATCAGCCGCGCCCTGTGCAGCACCCTGCAGGCCTGGGCCGCGCTGCCAGGCATCCAGCTTGACCTGGTGCTGCGTGGTGAGACGTACCAGGTCATCTTCGACCACGCCAAGGGCGGCTTCAGTGCCCAGCCGATCTGGAAGCTTCTGGATGGCGAGATCACGCCCGAGCTTTTCTACCGCCCCACCTTCCGTTTTCTGAAAGTCTGACCCATGACCATCCTTGAAGGCGATATCAAACTGCTGGCCAGCCGCGTGATGGACGACGTGCCCGAGGGCGGCGGCGGCCCCACAGGCACCGTCATCCCCTACGGCGGCAGCAACCACATCTTCCGCGACATCACCGAGGCCGACCGGGCCGGTGGCAACGTCAGCGTCATGCAGGTGCACGCGGCGGTGATGACAAACAACGCCGAGCCCTACATGGGCGCGAACTTCATCCTGTCCATGCCGCCCACCGACCCCAACGTGTCGGTCACGCTGGCGAAGTGCAACCTGTTCGCGCGGCGCACCGAGATCGCGGCGGCCATTGCCAACTACCTGATCAAGGCGTCCGAGTGGTCGGGCTACCTGCTGGAGAACCATGTCCTGGGCCAGAAGAACATCCAGCTCTTCCAACGCCCGGGCACTGCCACGCCGCCCATCGGTCGCACCTTGGTGCTGATCTACAACGAAGGCCTGCCCGACGAGCGCGCGCAGTACATCCGCGTTACCAAGGTCACCACCGAGACGCGCATGTTCACCTACAACGTCAACGGCACGTTCGTGGACTTCCTGGGCCAGCTCACCCAGCTGGACCTGTCCGACAGCCTGCGCTTTGACTTTCCCGGTAGCCCACCAGACCGGGGCTTTGGGCGCGACCCCAACAAAACCATGATCCGCGACACCTCGGTGGCCGACGCGGCGGAATACTACGGCGCGGCCCCCACGGTGTTGGCCGCCGCCCTGGGCGACAGCGTGGTGAAGGTGGACAGCATCTACACCCAGCTCGTGCCCAACTCGCGCACCGAGACCTCGGCCCTGGACCAGCGCCCAGCCGCCACACGCTCCATCGTGCTGGCCGACGCACCGCGCCGGGTGGAGATCGCCGTAGCCGCCCACACCCAGCGCATCAAGATCGGGCAGGAGAACCGGGGCTTTAACTACGTCTTCATGCTCGCGCCGCTGCCCGAGCCAGGCACGGTCACCATCAGCTGGATGGCGCTGGGCACCTGGTACGAGTTGCAGGATGACGGTACAGGCGTCTTCACCGGCAGTGGCGTGGGTCAGCTGATCTACGCCTCCGGCAGCGGCAGCGTGACGCTGCCCGTGCTGCCTGACGTGGGCAGCGCCCTGATCATCCAGTGGGGCGAGCGCGTGGGCTACACCAACCGCAGCACGCAGGGGGCGGCCATCCGCGCGCCCGAGTACTGCTGGACGCTGCAACATCAGGGCGTGGTGCCTGGCTCGCCCGTCATCACCTGGCACAGCGCGGGTGTGCTGCGCACCGCCACTGCCAATGCTGCAGGGCTCATCAGCGGCGATGCGACGGGCCGGGTGGACTACCCCAGCGGCACCGTGCTGCTGCGCACCGTGTACCTGCCCGACCCGGGCGACGAGATAAGCACGGCCTACAACACCGATGTGGTGGTCAAGGAGCTGCTCGCCCCCAGCGCACCCGATGCGGGCGGCTACATCACGCTCAGCCTGGCCCAGCAGCCTGCTGCGGGCACCCTGCAGATCGAGTGGGCAACGGCCCGCACCACCAGCAACACCAGCGGGGGCAGCGTCACGCAGACCAATGCGATCAAGAACGCCGATGTGACCTACACCTCCCGCTCGGTGCCGGAGTACAGCGAGCCCGAATCCACCAGCGGCCTGTTCGTCAACTGGCCTCAAACCTCCTGAAGAGGTACAGCATGTCCATCACCTACGTTCAACGCCCCTTCACCATCACCAACTCCAGCAGCAGCAACAGCTCGCTGACCCAAGAATCAGGTCGCACCACCGATGGCCGCATCGTCGTAGTCCAGACGGTCACCGACGACGGCGCGGGCGCTTTGTTCGGGGGCCTGGGCACCGTCAATTACGGGGCCAAGCAGGTCAATCTGCGCGCGGTCAAGTTCGACCGCAGCACCGAGTCGTACAAGAGCGACTACGACAATGCCACCGAGTTCGGCAGCACCGTTGGCGACGGCAGCGGCAGCAGCAATGCAAACAGCCGCAAGGGCGCGTCCTACGGCACCACCACCGTGGGCGAACAGATCCTTGCTACCTCCAGCGTGGTCGCACGCTACCGGGTTGCCCCTGCGGTGGTCACAGCCCGCACCGACAGCTTCCAGCCCCAGTCCATCGTCATCGACCTCTGCCCGTACACATCCGATTCCATCGTGCCCGGCAGCGTGCAGTTCGTCTGGATGGGCCAGACATACACCGACTTCGAGGGCGTGATCTACAGGGGCCGCACGGGTAGCAACCCGGGCATCAACTCGGGCCGCATCGACTACGCAGCGGGCACCGCGCGCATGACCGACTACGTGGTCGGCCCTAACCCCGACGCCATCACGCTTCAAAGCCTGTGGACCCGGCGCAGCGCGTGGAAGACCGCGAGCATCTTCATGCGTACGCAGGCGGCCCCGATCAAGCCCACGGGCTACGTGCTCACGCTCACCGACACCGCAGGCAACGCACTCACGGCCACGGGCGATCTCAACGGCAACCTGCAGGGCGCCCACATGTGGGGCCACATCGACTACCAGACCGGGGTTGTGGAGCTGCAGTTTGGTGACTTCGTGCTGGACGCAAGCCTCACCGCCGCCCAGAAGGCAGAGTGGTGGTACGACGCCGCCGACGTGGGCGCGGTGGAGCCGGGCAAGATCTGGCGCCCCTGGCCTGTGGACCCCACCACGCTGCGCTACAACAGCGTGGCCTACTTCTACCTGCCGCTGGACGCCGATATCGTGGGCCTTGACCCGGTGCGCCTGCCGCCTGATGGCCGGGTGCCTAAGTACCGGGTGGGCAGCTATGTGGTGATCGGCCACACGGGCGTGGTGCCTGCAGCTACCTACACAAACGGGCAGACGGTCAACTGCGCACGCGAGCGCCTCTCGCGGGTGTACCTGATCGGCGCGGACGGCCAGCTCATTCGCACGGGCTACGCGCCCAACCTGGACGCGGGCACCATCGCCATCACCGACGTGACGGGCTGGGTGCAGCCTGTGACCGTCAAGCACCGCATTGAGCAGATGGCCCGCGTGGCTGACGTGCAGATCGACGGCACCCTCAAGCTCACCAAGCAGCTCGCCCACAATTTCCCAGTGGGCTCCATCGTCTCCAGCGCCATCATGGCGGGCAACTTGCGCGCCCGGGCGCTGCCGGTGTTTGACCAGCAGACCTGGGACGGTGTGACATGGTCCGACGTGACGGTCGGCAACTCTGCGCCGTCCACCTACAACGACGGAGCCTTCCCTGTGGCGGTGACCAACGCGGGCGCCATGACCGAGCGCTTTGCCCTGCGCGTGCTCACCGGGGGCACCGATGTTGAGGTGATTGGCGAGCACGTGGGCAACCTGGGCACGTTTTCTCGCAATACGGCCATCGCCCCCATCAACCCGGTCAGCGGCGCGCCGTATTTCACACTCGCGGCTGCAGGCTGGGGCGCTGGCTGGGTGCCCGGCAACACGCTGTTCCTGCCCACCGTGGGCGCGTACTACCCGCTCGTGGCCATCCGCGCCACGCAGCCTTCCGAGGCCATCGGCACCGACTACGCCTTTGAACTCACCGAGCGCGGCGATATCGACCGCGCGCCCACCAACCCCGTCATCTAGGCCGCAACCATGATCTACACCTTTGATTCCGCAATGACCGGCGCCTCGGTCCTGTCTGGCTCTGCAGGCGCGCTGCGCAGCGTCCTCAAGTCCTGCTTGGTCGATGGCTTCGGTGCCGGGGCCGTGGCATCGCTCACCGTCAATGCGGGCATTGCCACCGCCAACTACGCAGGCTCTCACCCCTTCCGCGTGGGCAGCGTGGGCCAGTTCGCAGGCTCCACACCCACAGCCCTCAATGGGCAAAAGCCCATCCTGAGCGCCACGGCTTCCAGCGTTACGTTTGCTGCCCCAGGCGTTGCCAACGGCGCGGCCACCGGCACCATCACCAGCAAGCTGGCCGCTGCTGGCTGGCAAGAGCTGTTTGCGGGCACCCTCGCCAACGTGTTGTGCCTCAAGCCCACCGTGCCCGAGGCCTCGGGCTGCGTGCTGCGCGTGGCCGACACAGGCACCACCAACGCCCGGGTGCGCGCCCACGAGAGCATGACGGACGCATCCACCGGCCCCGGCACCACGCCACTGGAGGCCCAGGTATCCGGGGGCCTGTACTGGCCCAAGAGCAGCGCGGCCAACGCCACGGCGCGCGCCTGGTATCTGGTGGCCGACGAGCGCGCCTTCTATCTGGCGGTGGACCCAGCAGGCACGGGCCGGTTCACGGTGCTGTTCGCGGGTGACCTCGCCAGCTTTAAAAGCGGCGATGCCTATGGCTACCTGGTCACCGGCAACGAAGCCGACCAGGTCAACGTGAGCACCGTGCCCAACGGCTGCGTGGGCTACTCGCACCGCAGCGCGCGGGCGGGGGCCTACTTTGTGCGATCTCACACGGCCATCGGCCAGGCGGTGGCCGCGCAGCGCATTGGCGCCCACCACAACGGCAGCACGGCAGATGCCTATGCGGGCACCTCGGGCTATTCGTGGGGCACGTATCCAAACAGCCCCAACAATGGCCTGTTGACCAGCCCCTTGGAGCTGGTGGCGCAGGGCATCCGGGGCACCTTGCCGGGTCTGCTGCACCCGGTGCAAGATCTGGGCACGGCCTTTGCCAACGGCGGCAACGTGGACGGCACCGACGACCTGGCCGGGCGCCGCTTGCTGGCGATCCGCACCGCACCGCCCTCTGGTGCTGTGACCGCTGGGACCGTGTTCCTGGATACCACCGGCCCCTGGAGCCGCTGACCATGGCCGCGCGGTTTTGGAGGCTCAGTGGCTTCATGCTGGGGGGGAACGACCTGGAGCTGGCAGAGGTTGCGCTGCTTAACGGCACCACGCGCCTGGACGGCGCCGCCACCCTCACGGCCAGCCATGCGCCCATCGCGGGCACGCTGGCTGCGCTCAAGGACAACAACGTGGGCAGCAGCTGCCGTTTCAGTGCTCAGGCCGTAGCGTCGGCTGGGTTCTTTTTGCGCTGGGACATGGGGGCTGCTGTAGAGGTGGATGGGCTGCGCCTGGCTGCTGGGGCATCCGCCCAGCGCTGGCCCAAGTCGCTCTCGCTGGCTTATTGGAGCGATGAGCGGGGGTGGGTGTATGTGGCAGATGGTACCGGCCTGCTGTTTCCCGGTGCCAATACTTGGGCCACCGACGCCGCAGCGGGCGTAGTTCCAACAGCCTGGAACCCTGCCGACAAAGGCAGCGGTATCTTGCTTTCTGACGGTGATCTTTTTGCCAGCAGCAACCACTACATGTCCGCAGTGCGTAGCTTGTACGGTAGTTCCTCAAAAAAGTTCTATTGGGAGGCATCGGAACTAAGCCCGTATGCGATGCCCGGCATCGCGACCGCAGCAGCGCCGGTTGAGGTCTTTTCTTCGACATATGGTGCTTACCCAGGCGCCAACGAGCATGGCTGGGGCTACTACAGCCAGGACTTTTATCACGGCGGCCAGGCGGTTATCTCCGGGCTGCCCACCATTGGGACATTCTCTGTCCTGAGCTTTGTGCTGGACATGGATTTGGGCACGCTGCGGCTGTGGTTTGACGGAGTGGACGCAGGCGTTGTGGCTTCCGGGCTCGGTGGGGACATTTACGCATTCTTTGGCTCGGGCGCGAGTGCCGTTGCAACCAGCCGGATGAACTTCGGCGCCACGCCGTTCGTGTATGCGCCGCCTGCTGGGTTTCAGCCAGGCCTCGGCCCCACGCGCCTGCTGTTCCCGATCCAAGGCGCTCAGCAGGTGCGCCCGGCGCGCTTTGCTGCGGCGCTGGCTGGCAGTGCCCCGGTGCCCGCATTCTCCACCGAGGGGGCGCTGCGTGCGCAGATGGCCCGCGACGTCGAGTTTGGCGGCCAGGCGCGCATCTGGGGCACCACCAAGATCAAGGGCACGCCCAACGTGCCCACCAAGGCCCGGGTGGTGCTGCAGCACCAGCGCAGCAAGTTGCCCGTGCGCGAGACCTGGAGCGATCCAGTGACGGGGGCGTTTGAGTTCACGGGCATTGACGCCAACCAGCAGTTTCTTACCCTGGCCGAAGACCTGGCGGGCAATTTCCGCCCGGTGGCCGCCAGCAAGCTGGTGCCCGAGGTGCAGGCATGAGCGGCACCTGGCGCATCGGCCCCGCGACGGCCCTGGCCCAGCTGCAGGCTGCAATTGACCTGGCCGACGCTGGCCCTGGCCCGAGCAAGGTGCAGCTTTTTACCACCGACCGCCATGCGGCGCTGGATGGCGCAGCAGGCGACACGCCCCAGGCCGAGATCGTGCTGGCAGTGCCTTGTGCGTCCATCGTGGGCGGTGGGCTGGTGCTGCACGTGGCCGACCCGGGCGGCTCCCTGGTGCTGACCACCGGCATACCGCGCTGGGGCCTCTGGGTCAACGGCGCGGGCGACATCGTGACCGAGGGCAGCGTCACGGACGAAGCCAACGGCGGCGACTTCTGGGTGGCCGGTGGCACCACGCCGCTTGGCGAGGCCAGCCCGCTTCTGCAGGCGGGCGGCCTGGTGGTGCTGGGCACCACGTCGCTGACATAAGGGCCAGCGCGTGGCAAGCACCGATCTGCTCTTCGACCAGGCGCCCAACCCTTCGGGCGGCCCGGTCGAGATCGTATTTGGAGACGACGGCGGGGGCGGCACGCCCGACGTGGTCGAGCTGCATGCGGCGGGCACCATCACCGGCATGCGCGGCCGCATCGGTGTGCGCGTGGCGGCCAGGCTGCGGGCTGCTGGCTCCATCACCGGCCTGCGCGGGCGCATTGGCGTGGTGTACGACGTCAACGTGGAGCGGCCCCTTGCCTGCACAACCGTCAACGGCTGGCAGGACGCGGCCCCCGTGCGGGCCAGCACCCAGGTGCGTTTCGAGCAGGCCTTGCCGGTGCAAGCCGCAGTGCAGGCCAACTGGCAAAACGCCCGCACGGTTGGCACGCCCCACCAGGCGCGCTGGCAGCAGGCGCAGCCCCTGGGTGCTGTGGTGCGCCAGGTCATGCAGCAGGCGCAACGCCTGGGCAGCGCCCCGACCCTGCAGCGCTTTGAAGAAGCCGCGCGCCTGCGCTCCATCGCCCTCCAGGGATTGCAGCAGGCCCACCGGCTCGCAGCGCCCCCGGTGCTGCAGCGGTTTGAAGACGCCACCCGGCTGCGCCACCTGGTGCAAAGCCGGTTTGAAGAGGCCCAGCACCGCCAGGCCGCCGTGCGTGACGTCTTCGGCCGCGCGGTGCCGCTGTCTCGCTTGGTTGCTGGGCGGTATGAAGAGGCACGCAAGCCGCCGCCAGGCGTCAGCGCGCCAGTGCAGCCGCCCATCGAGACACCTTGCTATGTGCCCGTGCTTCCTGCGCACCTGGTGTTTGAAGACCTGGCCGACAGCAGCCTGCCCGCGCACCTGGTGTTTGTGTGTGACGGCCATGGGCCGGGGCCACAGCCAGGCGAAACCATCGTTGTCCCCGTTCGAAGGACTTACATCGTGATCAACAACATCACCCTGCACCGGGTGGACACGGGCGCCGAGCTGAATGCCCACAGCTTCAACATGTCGCTGGACCACCAGTCCTGGACCTGGTCCTGGACAGCTTCACTGCACAACGATGCGGCCAACCACCTGGGCCGCGACAGCGCGGGCGATCCGGCCGAGCTGTCGGTGCTGGTCAACGGGGTGGAGTTCCGCCTGCGGCTGGAAGGCAAGTCGCGGGACCGCCGTTTCAGCCCCACGCGCTGGGCGGTGTCTGGCAAGGGCAAGGCCTCGGTGCTGGGCTCGGCCGACGCCCCCAAGCAGTCGTTTCGCAACCTGGTGGACCGAACGGCCCAGCAGCTCATGGCCGACGTGCTCACCGTGAACGGCGTGCCCATGGGCTGGACGGTGGATTGGGGCCTGGAAGACTGGCATGTGCCCGCTGGGGCCTGGGCGATGCAGGGCAACTACATCGATGCCATCAACGACATCGCAGGGGCTGCGGGCGGCTATGTGCAGCCCCACAACACGGCAGCCACGCTGCGGGTGCTGCCGCGCTACCCACTGGCGCCCTGGCACTGGGGCAGCATCACGCCAGACTTTGAGATTCCTGCCCATGCGGCCGAGGTGGAGGGCACCGAGTTCATCGACAAGCCTGCCTACAACCGGGTGTTCCTGGGCGGCATCGGTGCGGGGGTGTTTGGGCCATTCACCCGGGCGGGCACCCCGGGCAACGTGATCGCCCCCCAGGTGAACCACGCGCTGATCACCCACCCGGACGCGCACCGGCAGCGGGGCATTGCCGAGCTGTCGGACACCGGCAAGCAAGAGCGGATCACGCTGAACATGCAGGTGCTGCCCGAAACCGGGGTGATCGTGCCGGGCAAGTTCATCCGCTACCTCGGGGAATCCACGGTGATGGGCATCGTGCGCAGCACGTCCATCGATTGGAGCCGCCCCCGCCTGCGCCAAACGCTGGAGATCGAGACCCATGCCTAACGCTTACCGGGAGTTCATGGAGCTGATGCCCAACCAGCCCCTGGAAGTGGGCGAGATCACCTCCATTGCCGGGGGCGTGGCCATCATCACGCTGCCAGGCGGCGGGGTGATCCAGGCGCGGGGCGAGGGGACGGCTGGGCAACGCGTGTTTGTGCGCGCTGGCTTGATTGAAGGGGGGGCACCGACGCTGACGTACGTGTCGGCCGAGGGGTAGAAAAAAGACAGGGCGAGTGCAGTGGGTGCGCTAACACCCCCTGCAAACGCCTCTGCCGTGAGTGAGCACGGCATCGACCAAAGACCCTGCCACCTAGCTAGGCGGGGCTGATCATAGGTGATGCCGACATGCAAGAAGTGAGATGTGGACGGTGCCAGAAACTGCTGGCCCGCGCCGATGGAATCGTAGAGATCAAGTGCCCGCGATGCGGGTGCCTGAACCACTGGAGAGCCAGCCCCGCTGATCGCAGCGGGCAGAGCCCCCAACCAGAGCGCCACGAGCGTCACAAAGCAATGTGCAATGACGACGCAAAAAAGCCCTTTGGCATGGCTGGGCGGCAAGAGCCGCTTGGCAGACCGGATCATCGAGAAGATGCCGGTTCACCAGACCTACTGCGAGGTGTTCGCGGGCGCGGCCTGGGTGCTCTTTAAAAAGCCGGAAAGCAAGGTCGAGATCATCAACGACATCAACTCGGACCTCACCAACCTCTATCGGTGCGTGAAGTTCCACCTGGCCGAACTGGTCACCCAGTTCCGCTGGATGCTGGTGTCGCGTGATGAGTTCGACCGGTTCCTAAAAACGCCCGCTGACACCCTCACGGACATACAGCGGGCGGCCCGGTTCTTCTACCTGGCGAAGTCCAGTTTTGGCGCCCGGATCGTGAAGCCGACCTACGGCATCTCGGCAACCGGCGCGCCTCGGTTGAATCTTCTGCGGATCGAGGAGGACCTGAGCGAAGCCCATCTGCGCCTGGCACGGGTGTTCATCGAGAACAAGCCCTACGACCAGGTCATTCAGCGCTTTGACAAGCCGGGCACGTTTTTCTACGTTGACCCACCGTATTGGGACTGCGAGAAGGACTACGGCGAGGGGTTGTTCAGCAAGGACGACTTCGGGCGCTTGGCGGCCCTCCTGGGGGCGGTAAAGGGCAAGTTCATCCTGAGCCTGAATGACACCCCCGGGGTGCGGGAGACCTTTGCGGACTTCCGTATTGAGGCTGTGAAGACCCGGTACAGCATCAGCGGCAGCAGCAAGCAGGAGGCGGCCGAGGTGCTGATCAGCAACTTCAAGCTGGCCTAGTGCCAGACAACGGCGGTCTGGCTTGGCTTGCTGGCGAGGCTTTAAAGAGCGGTACTGGGTTCATCGCAACACCACTTTAAAGAGCCTTCAATGATCACCTTCCAAAACGCCAGCGGCCTCGAATTGATTGATGCAAACCAGGAATCGACCGCCTTGGAAGCCTACCAAGCCAGGCAGGCCAACATTTCCATCCTGTTGGCGGCACTGAACAACCGCCTGGCAACACACAGCGAGAAGGCAGCTAACAAGCCCAGGAACTGGGGGTATGCAGGCGATCTGGGAAGTGTTCAGGAGGAACTGGAGAGGATCGTTGCGATGCTCTCCAGCGATTGAAAAGACCCGTAGCCGGGTTTAAAGGCCGCCTCCGGGCGGCTTTTGTTTGGGCTATTCAGTGCCAAAGGCGGCGAGATTTAGCGCCAAAGGCGGCGTAAATCAGTGCCAAAGCGCGCGGCGCGCCATTCTCTACGCGCACCGGCAAGGGGCTTTTCCAACGCCGTTTCGCTGGCAAGGAATTTAATAAGAATCGTTATCATTTGCATTAAAATGTGTGGCTTTTGTAAAGAGTCGCAAGCGCTTGTGCGCTGCGTGCTCCACCGATTGCACACATGGACACCAACGCCTTCCGCCACACACTCACCGCCTTCAGAGCGCCCCGCCCTGGCGCAGCCCCATCCAACACCGTCCACCGCTCCCTGGCCCAACGTCAGCGCGCCGCTGTCAGCCAGCCCTGGCTGATCGGTGCGAGCCTGGCCGGGCTGATGATCGCAGCGCCCGCCTTGGCGCAGGGCGAAGCCGCCTTGCCCACCATCAGCGTCTCAGGCTCGCAATACGACGCGGATGACGTGCGCCCCGAGGGCGTGACCACCGCCACCAAGACCTACATGGCGCCCAAGGACATCCCGCAGACCATCGACACGCTGGAGGTCAACAAATATAAAAGCTACGGCATCAACGACCTGGCCACCATGCTCGACGGCGTGCCCGGCGTGAACACCAACTACGACATGCGCGGCGAAGGCGTGCTCATCCGTGGCTTCAGCGCCGACTCGGGCGACATCTACCGCGACGGAATCCGTGAATCCGGCCAGGTGCGCCGCAGCACGGCCAACGTCGAGCGCATCGAGATCCTCAAAGGCCCAGGCTCCGTCCTGTACGGGCGTGGCGGTGGCGGCGGCATCATCAACCTCGTCAGCAAGCAGGCCCGCTTCGACGCAAAAAGCAGCGTCACCCTGCGCGGCGGCTCGTGGGATAACTACGGCGGCACCATCGACATCAACAAGGTCGTCAACCCCCACGTCGCCGTGCGCCTGACGGCAGACCGCGAACAGGCCCACAGCTTCCGCAGCGGCATCCGCAACAAAAACGAAATGATCTCGCCCAGCATCCTGGTGGACACGCGCACCGGTCTGCGCTGGGCGGGGCAATACACCTACGACAACGTCTGGCGAGTGCCCGACCGGGGGCCTGTGTATGGCGAGCTGCCCGCCAGCGTCTCTACGCACCAGGGCTTTGCCCACCCCGACGACTACGTGCAAGACCGCCTGCGGGTACTGCGCTCGGACTTGAGCTACGACTTCAACCCCGCCTGGAGCCTGCGCTGGCTTGCCAGCAAGCGCGAGGCCAGCCAGGACTTTGACCACGTCTTCGGCGGCACCTACTGCAACACCGCAGGGCGCACCGCCACCGGCGCAGCCTGCAACTACCGCGGCCAGCTGCGCCAGAACTACGCCTGGCAAGCCACCAACAACAAGACCACCACCCACACCCTGGACCTCACTGGCCGCGTGGACGTGGCGGGCATGCGCCACGAACTGCTGATGGGCCTGGAGCACAGCAGCGAAGAGCGCCAGCCCCAGGTGTATGGCACCGTGCCGTTTGGCGCCACCATCAACCCCCACAACCCCGTGTGGCCCGCCAAACCTGCGCAACGCCCTGCCGCTACCCAGAACAACCTGCACGAAGCCACATCGCGCGCCCTGTATGTGCAAGACCTGATCCACCTGGCGCCGCAATGGAAGCTGCTGGTGGGCGCACGCTACGACAGCTACGACTTTGACACCCTCAACCGCCTCACCAATGCCCGCCGCGCCGCCAGCGGCGACTCCGTCAGCCCGCGCGCGGGCCTCGTGTGGCAGCCCACGGCGCAGCACAGCATCTACACCTCGTACAGCAAAAGCTACTCCCCCTACGGCGGGCGCGGCATGCTGGGCGTGAGCGGCGCGCAAGACGACGAGCCGCGCTACTCCCGCCAGATGGAGGCGGGCGTCAAGAGCGACTGGCTGGCAGGCGCACTGTCAACCCAGTTGGCGGTGTACGACCTGGAGCACTACAACATTCGCTACCAGCCCGATGCCGTCAACTTCCCCAACGACTGGGCCGTGCGCGGCAAAGAACGCTCGCGCGGCGTCGAGCTCAGTGCCGCAGGCCGCCTGGCCGCTGCGTGGTACGTGCGCGGCGGCGCCGGGGTGATGAGCGCCAAGGTGGTTGAAGACCGCAGCGCACCGGCCAACGTGGGCAAATACCTCATCAACACCGCGCTGCGCAACGGCAACATCTTTGTGCGCTACGCCCCCCAAGGCCACTGGTATGCAGAACTCGGTGTGACCCACACCAGCGCACGCTGGATCAACGCCGCCAACACACAGCGCCTGCCCGGCTACACCCGCTGGGACGCCTTGGTAGGCTGGCGCACCGCGCCCTGGACGGTCACGCTGGCACTGTCCAACCTGCTGGACAAGGAATACTGGCGCTCCACCAGCATGCCGGGCGCCCCCCGCAGCGTGCTACTGAGCGCCAACTACCAGTTCTGAGCCAGGCGGGGCGGTGTGCAGGGGCCCGGCGCGGCGTGTGAAAATCCGCACGCCCGGCACCCAGGCCCCAACCGCACTCCCCATGAACGAATTCCACCAATGGAACCTGCTCCACCACCGCCCATGGGACGCCCCGCCCCGGCTGGGCGGTGCCAGAACCGATGAACTGTTCGGGCTGAAGGCCTGCACGTCGCTCGGCGATGCCGCCGTCCGCATCGCAATCGCCGATGGCTGCCTCGCCGCCACCGCCACGGGGCCGTCCCCCGTGCTATTGCGCGATGCTGGGCGCTATCAGTGCGCCAAGCTCCACCCTCCGGTGCTGGCGTGACCCAGGTGCCATCGGCGTTGCCCGATCCTGGCGTGCAGCCGCAGCCGCCCACCGGCCCCCGCCCCATCGAAATCGCCCTGCTCGCCAGCGTGTTTGTGGTGGCCGCCTGCGGCCTGCTGTATGAGTTGGCGGCGGGGGCGCTGGCGTCGTATGTGCTGGGCGATTCGGTGCTGCAGTTCAGCACCATCATCGGCACCTACCTTTTTGCCATGGGCGTGGGCTCGTGGCTGTCGCGCTACTTTGAGCGGCAGCTGCCCGCGCATTTTTTGCGCATCGAGTTGATGGTGGCGCTGATTGGCGGGCTGCTGCCCGCCACGCTGTTCCTGGCCAATGCGTACGCGCCGGGGGCTTTTCGGCTGCTGCTGTACGGCATGGTGTTCATGGTGGGCATGCTGGCGGGGCTGGAGATTCCGCTGGTCATGCGCATCTTGAAGCGCAATGTGGCGCTCAAGGACCTGGTCTCGCAGGTGCTCACGTTCGACTACCTGGGCGCTCTGGTGGTGTCGATGGCGTTTCCGCTGCTCTTGGTGCCGCACCTGGGGCTCATCCGCACGGGGCTGCTGTTTGGCGCGATGAACGCGGCTGTGGCGCTGTGGGCGGTGTGGCTGTTCCGGCACGAGCTGCGGCGCCTGAAGGCACACCTGGCGGCCTGCGTGATGGTGCTGGGCATTTTGCTGGGTGCGCTGGCCGGGGCCGAGCACATCACCACCTTTGCCGAAGACAAGTTCTACCAGGACCGCATCGTGTTCAGCACCGCCTCGCCCTACCAGCGCATCGTGGTCACCCAGGGCCGTGCGGGCCACCGGCTGTACCTGAACGGCAACCTGCAGTTTGCGCAGGCCGACGAGTACCGCTATCACGAGGCCCTGGTGCACCCCGCCATGGCCGCCCACGGCGCGCCCAAGAAGGTGGCGGTGCTGGGCGGCGGCGACGGCATGGCGGTGCGCGAGATCCTCAAGTACCCCTCGGTCGAATCGGTGACGCTGGTGGAGCTGGACCCGGCGATGACAAAAATCTTCAGCGAGAACCCGCGCCTGGCGCAGCTCAACGGCCAGGCGCTGCAGAACCCCAAGGTGAAGATCATCAACACCGATGCGTTTGGCTGGTTGCAGCAGGGCGCGCCAGAAGACACCTTTGATGTGATCGTGGTGGACTTCCCCGACCCCACCAACTTCTCGATTGGCAAGCTCTACACCAACAGCTTTTATGCCCTGCTGGACCGCCGCCTGGCCGCCAGCGGCTACGCGGTGGTGCAGACCACATCGCCCCTGGTGGCGCGCAAGAGCTACTGGACGGTGGCGCAGACCATTGAATCGGTGGGCCTGTCCACCGCGCCCTACCACGCGCATGTGCCCAGCTTTGGCGAATGGGGTTTCATCATCGCCAGCCACCGGCCCTGGCGCATGCCGCAGGCGCTGCCGCCCGGCCTGCGGTTTTTGGCCCCCGACACGCTGCCGCTGCTGTTTGACTTTCCGCTGGACATGGCGCGCGTGTCAGCCGATGTGAACCGGCTGTCGAACCAGGCGCTGGTGCATACGTATGAGCGCGAGTGGGGAAAACATTGAACACCCCCCTGAGTCGCTGCGCGCCTTCCCCCCTCTCTTGCAGCGCTGCGCGCAGCGGGAGGGGGGACGCTCCCGGCGCGGCGGGGCGGCCCTTGCGCGGGAGCCCTGGCCTGGGCCGCTACCACTGCATGCCGTGGAGGGTATGTAACC